>CANRLO010000017.1 GCA_947631495.1 uncultured Clostridia bacterium | reverse complement strand
TACCATGGTAGAATTTGGTTAATTGAAAGTGAAAATACACATTCTTTGCAAGATGAAATTGATGAAAAATATGATATCATTAAAATTGATAGTAAAGAGTTTAAAGTTCCTTATAAGAATTATACTTATACTATTGAATTAATTGAAAAATAAATATGTATTTAATTAGAGCCATAACTTATTTCGTTATGGCTCTTTTGATTATTTTATATCTTTATATTTTCTGTTTTTAATATAAATTATAGCTAATGCTATTAATGTTATTACAATGCTAATTCCTGCTACCATACTTACACCAGTTTGTGGAATTTGACCGTTAGCTGTTGTTGGGTCTTTTTCATCATTAGTATCTCCAGTACTTGGTTTCTCATTGCTTGGTTCATTAGTTTTTTCTGTTACTGTAACAGTACAATATGCTTTTTTACTACCATCTTGTGATGTTACTGTAATAATAGTAGAACCAACTTTCTTAGGTGTAATTTTTCCTGCATTATCAACTGTAGCAACTGTTTCATCACTTGAACTCCATGTTACTATTTTGTTTGTAGCATTAGATGGATTAAATGTAACAGAAAGAGTTAGCGTTTCTCCTAATTCTACTTCTTTTGTTTGTGGTAAAGAAATACTATCTAAGGCAATTTCTGGTTGTAAATTATCAACTAATATACATCCATAAATATTCTTTACATCTTTTCCTGAGAAGAAAAGCCACATATAATATAGACCATCTTCTGGTACTGAAATAATTCTTTGTGTACGTCCATATCCATTCATACCAGTAAAAGAATCATAACCATTCCAATAATTCCAAACAGTCCAATTAGATGATGGAACATCTTTTTTTAATAATGTTTCTAATTCATTAAAATCTCCTTTTTCTTCTTTTATTTCTTTATATTTAGCTATAAGATTTTCATCTGTTATTTTTTCATATTGATAATATGCTGTACTATTTGAAACACATCTTAAAGGAACTTTAATTTCTGCTTCACCATCCATATTCTTTCCATTAGATATTACGGTATAGTTAGTTACCTTTAAAAAAGGAATTTTTAAATCTACAGGTTGTGCTGTTAAAACTTTCTCATTTTCTTCACTTGTTATATCTTTAATTGTAATGTATCCTTTATCAACTGCATTTATTACTTCTCTAAAATCTTTCGTTGTAGTACTAATATCAATTGTTGCTTCTGTTGCGCTATAGTCTGTTAGTGAATGCCAAGTTTCAACTTCAGCAGCTGCTGTTTTAGTAAGTCCAAATTCATATTCGTGATCCATATCTAATGTTAATCCTGTAAAATTAAACTTCATACTTCCATTATTGGAATATACATTTCTTGTTACTTCCACGTCTGCATTTGATATATTTGGTAATAACAATAATAGTAAACCTAATAATATTATCATTATTATATATTTTGCTTTTTTCATTTTTATTTTTCTCCCTTCTATTTTTATAAAATTTAAAACTAACTAAATAGTCTTATTAAAAATATAATACCTATTATAATTGCTGCAATACCTCCAACAAGTAATATTAATGATTTTCTATTTGAAGTATTAACTAAATCTTCTTCTGATTTTGTTGTAACTATAAAAGGTTTTTTATTATCCATTGGCTTACCAATATGTATTACATTTCCTACTCTAAAAGCTTCACCTATAACATACAAATTCTGATTAGCCTCTATTGTTTTTTCTATCATCTTAAACCCTATAGTTTCTGCTCCAAATCTACTAAATGAAAAAGAATTAAAATATCTATAATTATTTAGATTATTTTTTGGTTCAAATTTATCAAATGTCTTTGGTATATCTAATTTACATCCAGTTGCATTTATTTCAATAGAAATAGGTTCTTTTGTACTATTATCTATAAAAGATATTTCTTGACTTGTTTTTTCGTTTGATATTGGCACTTCGTTTTTATTTGTCCTTGTTCTATAATTTCCATTACTATCTCTATATTGTTCTGTAGTTTCTATAACTTGTGCTAATTCAGATTGACAATATGCAACTTTTCTGTTTGAAAATGGTGTTTCAACTAAATTGTCTGAAACGATATTTCCTTTTAATTCAACAAATTCTCTATATTCATTTCCTAAACCGTTTGCATCCATTTGAGAAAACATTTCTTTTAATTCTTCAATAGTTTTTGTTTGCATATATTTTATTTCTGTAACATTTCCTTCATTTTTTGGTCTAAAATAAAATATAGCAACTAATCCTCCTCCTATAAGAATTAAAGGTATTATGAAATTCATTTGTATTCCCCCTAATTGTTATTCATTTCTTGTTTTAATTTTTCTAATTCATCATTTACTGCATTATCATGATCCATTTTTGCAAATGGGTCATTTTCTGCTTCTTGAATTCCTGATACATCTGAAAGTGCATCTGCTTGTGCTTCTTTTTGAGCAATTTTTTGTTCCATTTTATCCATTTTAGCAAAAGCACTTTTACTATCCATATTGCCAAGTGTTTTTGCCATTTTAGCTTGTGCATCTGCCATTTGACTTCTTGCAACTAACATAGCTTGTTTACTTCTAGCTTCTTCTAATTTTGATTTTAACATGTCTATTTGTGATTTTATTTCATTTACTTGTGCTTCCATTGTTGTTGTCATTTCTTGATATTTAGCTACCATAGCGTCTTGTTTTACTTTATTATCTAATGCTTGTCTTGCTAATTCTTCATTTCCTTGTTCTAAGCATGTTTTTGCTTTATTTTGCCATATATTAGATTGTTCTTGTGCTGCTTCTAATTGTTTTTTTACTTGATTAAAACTTCCCATTGCTGTTCCTAAACTTTGTGTAGATTTTCTTAATTGATCTTCCATATCAATAATAATTTGTTTTACCATTTTTTCAGGGTTTTCTGCTTTATCTATTAAATCATTAATATTTGCCCTTACTAAATCACTTATTCTTTCAAATATTGCCATTTTTAATTCCTCCTAATAATTAATCTCTTTTTTTAAATAATGTCTTTAATAATAATCCTGCTCCTGCTCCTGCCATTCCAAAAATCAATATATAGTCAAACATTGATGTTGTAACAAAATTAATTCTTACGCTCATAATTATTGTTACTATAATGAATATTACACTTAATGTTATTATTATCTTTGGAATAATTGACTTATTATTAAAGAAATACCATACTATACCTATGATTAATGGTATTGTAACTGTTCCAGAAGATAAGTCAAATCCTCCAATTCTCCATACATACCAACTACTGTGTACCATTACTCTTTTGCTAAGCATAAATAAGCCAACACCTAGAAGAATAATTCCTATAAAAAATTGCAGTAAGTCATTGCTACCTGATGATTTGTTTACACTTGTTGCTTTCATATTATTGATTTCTTCTGAAAGTGACTCATCTTTTTTTGCTTTTTCACTCATGTTTGTCCTCCTTTCTTTAATATTAGTAATTTGCAAAATTGTAAAAGTCTTGCAATTACTTGATTTTTTGTTATATATATGTTATTTTTCTTCTTTTTAATGTAATTACAATACAAACACTTAATAATAATTACATAAAAGAAGGGAAAAATAATAACAATGTTAATTTATAAAATCTAATTAAATTTATAAAATATTTATTCCTATTATTTTTAAATGTTTAAGGAATTCTATTTATTTTAATAATTTTGTGTATTAAATATTTTTAAGTTATCATATATTTTTTTCATATTATCTAAGCTATATTTTATTTCTGTTTTTTCATTTTCATCCCCTATAACATCGATAACAATATTATTGTTATTGTTTAAATATATTACATTTCCTTTTGATACAGACATATACATTAAATCTTTTATATCATCATTCGGAAATTTTTCATATTTTATTGAATTTAATGGCTCATAAGTTATTTTACCACTCTCATCTGTATTTATAGAAGCACAAATTTTTCCATTTACTTTGAAATTAGATGTTGATAAAATTTGCATATTTTTTTCTTCCCCAATCAGTTTTATACTATCAGTAGAAGGTTTTTCATAACCATGACAACCTAAAATTCTATAAACCTTTCCATCATTAGTAATTGCATATCCACTCTTAATTTTTTCAACATTATCTAAAACTTTTGTATACTCTTTTGGCTTACTATCCACTGGATTTCTTAAATATAATTCACCATTTTCTGTCAAATATAACGAATAGGTCAAACTTATACGAACGTCTTTGACGTTCGAAAATCCTTCAACCTTAGTTAACTCAGTGTATTTCACACCAATTCCATTATAAGTTTTATGACCAACTGAATATAAATATCCATCATTAGACACAGCTAATAACCCCAACATATATGAAGATATTGTTTTAATATTACTTCCTATTTTTTCGTATTTATCATATACTCCACCTGTTGGTTTAAGACCTGCAACATATAAATTATCATCATTATCTATATAAGCAGAACCTCCACTGAAAAAAACTTTGACATTTTTAGCTACTAGAGTTGGCTTTTTTACGACATTACCAATATCTCCCCAACAGTTATCAGGATTCTTACCAATTACATATAAATCACCTTCGCTTGTTAACATAACTATCGCATCATCATCAATATACGATTGTATAATATCAGATTTATTTCCACTTTTTTGACTATCTAGATTTTCACTTTCCGTATTTCTAGTTAAAATAAATGTCAAAAATAAACCTCCAATAATTATAAAAATTAATATAAACATTAATATAAACTTTTTTTTCATAATAATTTTTCCCCTTATTTTTTATTTTCTAAAATCCAACAACTGCACCTTTAGAGATTTGATATGATTCTAATTTAATACTGTCTCCTAAAATACTACATCTTAAATAAATATTATATTCATCTTTATTATCTGTATAAACAACTACAGCATTCATCTTTGAGTTTCCGTAGGCTGTAATATTCGTTCTTCTATATTCCATAGTTTGCATTTTATCTAATTTAGAATCTTTTTGTATTTTTTCAGATACTGTTTCACTAAATTCATTTATTGAATTTCTATTAAATATTTGTACTGTGTATTGTTTTAGTAAATCTTTTATTGATTCTTCTGTAAAATTTGGATGTTCTGCTAAGAAGTTTTGCATATGTTTTTTTTCAAAAGAACTTGTTATTTCTGATGATATATCAGATGAGCTAAGTCCTGAATTTTTCAATATATGTTGTTTAGCTCTATATTTTAAGTTATTTATTTTTATACTTACAAATATAAATCCTACAATCCCTAATACAATAATGATTAAAATTATAATTCCTATAAATTCCATAATATATCTCCTTATCCTATGTTATTGTTTTATTTTATATCTTTATAATTTTTATTTTTCTTATAAAGAAATACTAATACGATTAATGTTATTACAATGCTAATTCCTGCTACCATACTTACACCAGTTTGTGGAATTTGACCGTTAGCTGTTGTTGGGTCTTTTTCATCATTAGTATCTCCAGTACTTGGTTTCTCATTGCTTGGTTCATTAGTTTTTTCTGTTACTGTAACAGTACAATATGCTTTTTTACTACCATCTTGTGATGTTACTGTAATAATAGTAGAACCAACTTTCTTAGGTGTAATTTTTCCTGCATTATCAACTGTAGCAACTGTTTCATCACTTGAACTCCATGTTACTATTTTGTTTGTAGCATTAGATGGATTAAATGTAACAGAAAGAGTTAGCGTTTCTCCTAATTCTACTTCTTTTGTTTGTGGTAAAGAAATACTATCTAAGGCAATTTCTGGTTGTAAATTATCAACTAATATACATCCATAAATATTCTTTACATCTTTTCCTGAGAAGAAAAGCCACATATAATATAGACCATCTTCTGGTACTGAAATAATTCTTTGTGTACGTCCATATCCATTCATACCAGTAAAAGAATCATAACCATTCCAATAATTCCAAACAGTCCAATTAGATGATGGAACATCTTTTTTTAATAATGTTTCTAATTCATTAAAATCTCCTTTTTCTTCTTTTATTTCTTTATATTTAGCTATAAGATTTTCATCTGTTATTTTTTCATATTGATAATATGCTGTACTATTTGAAACACATCTTAAAGGAACTTTAATTTCTGCTTCACCATCCATATTCTTTCCATTAGATATTACGGTATAGTTAGTTACCTTTAAAAAAGGAATTTTTAAATCTACAGGTTGTGCTGTTAAAACTTTCTCATTTTCTTCACTTGTTATATCTTTAATTGTAATGTATCCTTTATCAACTGCATTTATTACTTCTCTAAAATCTTTCGTTGTAGTACTAATATCAATTGTTGCTTCTGTTGCGCTATAGTCTGTTAGTGAATGCCAAGTTTCAACTTCAGCAGCTGCTGTTTTAGTAAGTCCAAATTCATATTCGTGATCCATATCTAATGTTAATCCTGTAAAATTAAACTTCATACTTCCATTATTGGAATATACATTTCTTGTTACTTCCACGTCTGCATTTGATATATTTGGTAATAACAATAATAGTAAACCTAATAATATTATCATTATTATATATTTTGCTTTTTTCATTTTTATTTTTCTCCCTTCTATTTTTATAAAATTTAAAACTAACTAAATAGTCTTATTAAAAATATAATACCTATTATAATTGCTGCAATACCTCCAACAAGTAATATTAATGATTTTCTATTTGAAGTATTAACTAAATCTTCTTCTGATTTTGTTGTAACTATAAAAGGTTTTTTATTATCCATTGGCTTACCAATATGTATTACATTTCCTACTCTAAAAGCTTCACCTATAACATACAAATTCTGATTAGCCTCTATTGTTTTTTCTATCATCTTAAACCCTATAGTTTCTGCTCCAAATCTACTAAATGAAAAAGAATTAAAATATCTATAATTATTTAGATTATTTTTTGGTTCAAATTTATCAAATGTCTTTGGTATATCTAATTTACATCCAGTTGCATTTATTTCAATAGAAATAGGTTCTTTTGTACTATTATCTATAAAAGATATTTCTTGACTTGTTTTTTCGTTTGATATTGGCACTTCGTTTTTATTTGTCCTTGTTCTATAATTTCCATTACTATCTCTATATTGTTCTGTAGTTTCTATAACTTGTGCTAATTCAGATTGACAATATGCAACTTTTCTGTTTGAAAATGGTGTTTCAACTAAATTGTCTGAAACGATATTTCCTTTTAATTCAACAAATTCTCTATATTCATTTCCTAAACCGTTTGCATCCATTTGAGAAAACATTTCTTTTAATTCTTCAATAGTTTTTGTTTGCATATATTTTATTTCTGTAACATTTCCTTCATTTTTTGGTCTAAAATAAAATATAGCAACTAATCCTCCTCCTATAAGAATTAAAGGTATTATGAAATTCATTTGTATTCCCCCTAATTGTTATTCATTTCTTGTTTTAATTTTTCTAATTCATCATTTACTGCATTATCATGATCCATTTTTGCAAATGGGTCATTTTCTGCTTCTTGAATTCCTGATACATCTGAAAGTGCATCTGCTTGTGCTTCTTTTTGAGCAATTTTTTGTTCCATTTTATCCATTTTAGCAAAAGCACTTTTACTATCCATATTGCCAAGTGTTTTTGCCATTTTAGCTTGTGCATCTGCCATTTGACTTCTTGCAACTAACATAGCTTGTTTACTTCTAGCTTCTTCTAATTTTGATTTTAACATGTCTATTTGTGATTTTATTTCATTTACTTGTGCTTCCATTGTTGTTGTCATTTCTTGATATTTAGCTACCATAGCGTCTTGTTTTACTTTATTATCTAATGCTTGTCTTGCTAATTCTTCATTTCCTTGTTCTAAGCATGTTTTTGCTTTATTTTGCCATATATTAGATTGTTCTTGTGCTGCTTCTAATTGTTTTTTTACTTGATTAAAACTTCCCATTGCTGTTCCTAAACTTTGTGTAGATTTTCTTAATTGATCTTCCATATCAATAATAATTTGTTTTACCATTTTTTCAGGGTTTTCTGCTTTATCTATTAAATCATTAATATTTGCCCTTACTAAATCACTTATTCTTTCAAATATTGCCATTTTTAATTCCTCCTAATAATTAATCTCTTTTTTTAAATAATGTCTTTAATAATAATCCTGCTCCTGCTCCTGCCATTCCAAAAATCAATATATAGTCAAACATTGATGTTGTAACAAAATTAATTCTTACGCTCATAATTATTGTTACTATAATGAATATTACACTTAATGTTATTATTATCTTTGGAATAATTGACTTATTATTAAAGAAATACCATACTATACCTATGATTAATGGTATTGTAACTGTTCCAGAAGATAAGTCAAATCCTCCAATTCTCCATACATACCAACTACTGTGTACCATTACTCTTTTGCTAAGCATAAATAAGCCAACACCTAGAAGAATAATTCCTATAAAAAATTGCAGTAAGTCATTGCTACCTGATGATTTGTTTACACTTGTTGCTTTCATATTATTGATTTCTTCTGAAAGTGACTCATCTTTTTTTGCTTTTTCACTCATGTTTGTCCTCCTTTCTTTAATATTAGTAATTTGCAAAATTGTAAAAGTCTTGCAATTACTTGATTTTTTGTTATATATATGTTATTTTTCTTCTTTTTAATGTAATTACAATACAAACACTTAATAATAATTACATAAAAGAAGGGAAAAATAATAACAATGTTAATTTATAAAATCTAATTAAATTTATAAAATATTTATTCCTATTATTTTTAAATGTTTAAGGAATTCTATTTATTTTAATAATTTTGTGTATTAAATATTTTTAAGTTATCATATATTTTTTTCATATTATCTAAGCTATATTTTATTTCTGTTTTTTCATTTTCATCCCCTATAACATCGATAACAATATTATTGTTATTGTTTAAATATATTACATTTCCTTTTGATACAGACATATACATTAAATCTTTTATATCATCATTCGGAAATTTTTCATATTTTATTGAATTTAATGGCTCATAAGTTATTTTACCACTCTCATCTGTATTTATAGAAGCACAAATTTTTCCATTTACTTTGAAATTAGATGTTGATAAAATTTGCATATTTTTTTCTTCCCCAATCAGTTTTATACTATCAGTAGAAGGTTTTTCATAACCATGACAACCTAAAATTCTATAAACCTTTCCATCATTAGTAATTGCATATCCACTCTTAATTTTTTCAACATTATCTAAAACTTTTGTATACTCTTTTGGCTTACTATCCACTGGATTTCTTAAATATAATTCACCATTTTCTGTCAAATATAACGAATAGGTCAAACTTATACGAACGTCTTTGACGTTCGAAAATCCTTCAACCTTAGTTAACTCAGTGTATTTCACACCAATTCCATTATAAGTTTTATGACCAACTGAATATAAATATCCATCATTAGACACAGCTAATAACCCCAACATATATGAAGATATTGTTTTAATATTACTTCCTATTTTTTCGTATTTATCATATACTCCACCTGTTGGTTTAAGACCTGCAACATATAAATTATCATCATTATCTATATAAGCAGAACCTCCACTGAAAAAAACTTTGACATTTTTAGCTACTAGAGTTGGCTTTTTTACGACATTACCAATATCTCCCCAACAGTTATCAGGATTCTTACCAATTACATATAAATCACCTTCGCTTGTTAACATAACTATCGCATCATCATCAATATACGATTGTATAATATCAGATTTATTTCCACTTTTTTGACTATCTAGATTTTCACTTTCCGTATTTCTAGTTAAAATAAATGTCAAAAATAAACCTCCAATAATTATAAAAATTAATATAAACATTAATATAAACTTTTTTTTCATAATAATTTTTCCCCTTATTTTTTATTTTCTAAAATCCAACAACTGCACCTTTAGAGATTTGATATGATTCTAATTTAATACTGTCTCCTAAAATACTACATCTTAAATAAATATTATATTCATCTTTATTATCTGTATAAACAACTACAGCATTCATCTTTGAGTTTCCGTAGGCTGTAATATTCGTTCTTCTATATTCCATAGTTTGCATTTTATCTAATTTAGAATCTTTTTGTATTTTTTCAGATACTGTTTCACTAAATTCATTTATTGAATTTCTATTAAATATTTGTACTGTGTATTGTTTTAGTAAATCTTTTATTGATTCTTCTGTAAAATTTGGATGTTCTGCTAAGAAGTTTTGCATATGTTTTTTTTCAAAAGAACTTGTTATTTCTGATGATATATCAGATGAGCTAAGTCCTGAATTTTTCAATATATGTTGTTTAGCTCTATATTTTAAGTTATTTATTTTTATACTTACAAATATAAATCCTACAATCCCTAATACAATAATGATTAAAATTATAATTCCTATAAATTCCATAATATATCTCCTTATCCTATGTTATTGTTTTATTTTATATCTTTATAGTTTTTATTTTTCTTATAAAGAAATACTAATACAATTAATGTTATTACAATGCTAATTCCTGCTACCATGCTTACACCAGTTTGTGGAATTTGACCGTTAGCTGTTGTTGGGTCTTTTCCATCATTAGGATCTCCAGTACTTGGTTTCTCATTGCTTGGTTCTTTAATTTCTTCTTTTACTTCTGATAATTGAATTTTAGGACTGCTATTTAAAGTTACTGTATAATCTTCAGAATCTATATCTGTATAGGTTAGAACAACTTTTTCATTAGTTGCTATTGTTTTGTTTAATAATTCGGAATTTTGCATATCTTTTATTTTTAATTTGTATTGTAATGTTGCAACTTCATTTCCTTTTAATGTATCGATATCCCATGTAATTGTATTTGTTTCTGTATTGATTTCTTCAGAAACTGTTCCTATAGATGGCTCTCCAACATAAGAAAATTCAAAGTTGTCTGTGATGTCTTCTGGGAAATAATCTACTATTTTAACTGTGTTGATTGGATTTTGTACTATTTCCATTACATTAGTTAAAATATCATTTGTAACAACGTTATTTACATTTGCTGATTGTACTAAGTAATATTTTCCTGCTGTTGGAGCTGTTGATGTTCCAAATATTCTTTCTACTGCTTTTAAATCTTCTTCTATATTATGCTCTCCAAAATCTGTACCATTTTTATCTGTATGTCCATCTTCCGCAGACATTCCTGTCATCATAGATATAATATGATATCCTTCTTTATCTAATCTTTGAAGTGTTTCTTTTGTAGTATTTTGTACTATTAATGCTTCTTCTGTAGTAGTATCGTTATCTGCATCATTACCTTTTACATCCGCATTTGGTACACCATCTGTTAATAATACAATAATTTTATTTTTGCAAGAACTTGAAAAGTTTTGTTCTGCTCTTTGTAAACCTGCATCAATGTTTGTACCAGCTTCTGTTTTCTTTGCATTTAATTTATCTAATGTAGACAATATTGTATTTTTATCATCTGCTAGTTTTAATCCTAAAGTTGCATTAGAAATTCCTGCACCATTCCATCCACTAACTCCATGAAAATATACTATGCCTATTTTTACATTAGTACTATTTTCAAAAATTTCACTTACAAGTTGTTTTGTTGCTGAAATTACAATTTCTTTTCTTGTTTGCCCATTGCTTGTTACAAAATCCATACTTGGTGAATTATCAATTACAAGCATAACTTCTGTTTTTTCTTGTACTTCTTCCTCTTTTTTCGTATTTGCTAGTTTTAGTTCAACTGTTACTTCTCCTGTGCTAGGATTAGAATCTACTATTGTTTTTGAAATATAACCTTGATTGTTTTCTAAGTATTTTATTTCACTTGCCTGTTCTACTACATTTAATGCAGTTTTTAAATCTGCTGCAAATACATTAGAACCTAACATTATTGCTATTAATAATACACTTCCTATTTTTCTTATGTTTTTCATTTTTTTCCTCCATTTGTAAAATATCTCTTAATATTCGACACTTTTTGTAATTTGTTTTATTATATATTTCTCTTTTTATTTCAACAATAAAATAATTAAATTTTACTAGTAACTTTTTTACATAAAAATTTTTCGCTTTTTTTCTTTTTTACTTCTTATATTTGAATTTTTCAATTGATATAAAAAAACGCCGGTGAGAGTAACTACTACTCACTAGCGTTTTTTATATGTTAATTTCTTATAATTTTACTATTAAAAAACAAGTGCTTTAGATAAGCACTTGTTTATGGTGCGCCATCGCGGGATCGAACCGCGGACCTTCTGATTAAGAGTCAGCTGCTCTACCAGCTGAGCTAATAGCGCTTATGAACATTTTTTATTATACGACGAATGTATCATTTTGTCAATGTTTTTTCACTTATAAATTTAAGGTTTTATTATATATTTTTCTTTTCTTAACTTAGTATGCGAAATAATTTACTATTATAAATATAAATTTTATTAAAAAAATAACACGAATTTTATTATTTTCGTGTTATTTTATTTTTTAATTTTTACTAATAACTCTTTCTAATGGGCTATAAGTATCACTAGAAAGTAGTGTTCTAGATACTAGTGCACCATTGTATTTTACTACTTTATAGGTAACACTTTTTGCCCCATTTGAGCCATATTGTGTGATTTGCTCTGTTCCTTTTGGTAAGCTCCTATCTTTAATATAGTTTGTTGTATACGGAATTACTTCTGTTACTGTACTTTCAATAACTACTTCATATTCTTTTTCTTCTTTTATACCATATATTTCAGTGGTTACTACACCATTTTTTACACTTGATACAATTTTAATAGGATACTTTCTTGTATTTTTAAAACAAAAATCAATTGTTCCCCAAGATACTGTTGCATCCCTTCCTGCCGTTACATAAGACGTTAGAAAACGATGATTGCTTCTTTGTGTTATTTCTAAATTTGCATATATAACTGCATTATATAATGTAGAAGATAGTTGACAAATGCCTCCTCCAATGCCATCTACTACTTTTCCTCCAGAATAAACAGCCGCTTCCTTGTAACCTTTTGCAATTGTTCTTTCTCCTACAATTTTATTATAAGAAAATATTTCTCCTGGTAAAATCACGGTTCCGTTTATTTTTTCAGAAGCTAACTCTAAATTAGTTACTCTATTTTCATTACTTATGCTATACGTAGTAGAGAATGTTCCTAGTAAATGTGGAAATGCTTCTTCCCCTAATTTTTCTGTTGTTATTTCTGGAATGGTTATAGATAAAGGAATGATATATTCTTCTTTTTCTTCTTTTAATTGTTCTTTTGCTTCTTCTATTGAAATTGAAAAATCTATTCCATTTACATGTGGATGAACTTCTAATGGTTCTTGCGTAATCGATGCATTCTGTGCTTCTTTATATATTTCTTCATGTATTTTTTCTATATTGATTTCTTCTGGTGAAACTTCTTTTACAGGAATGACAAATTCTCTATTTTCTTCTTGTAACATTACTTTTTCTAATTGTTTTTGGAATTCTTTTTCTTTTACTTCTATTCCTCTTTGTCCTTTTATTATAATCAGTTGATTTTCTTCTATATAATAATTGCTTTGCTTAATTGCATTTGGTAATTTTGCATTTAATTCTTCTATTTTTTTATCAATTTCTTCTTGTTCTAATTCAATATTTGCTTTGATTTTCTTTGAAAATAATAATGAAAATAAAATATCATAATTATCTTTTACAATATTTCCAGATTTTCCTACAGAACAAGCTTCTTTGATTGCTTTATCGATATCCATAGAAGCACTAAATTGTTCTATTGTAATTGTTTCTTCTAATTCTTCATATACTGCTGTAATATTTTTTAATGCTACTTCTTTATACCAATTTTGCATTTTTTGTGTTGCTTCTTCTTGTGTTAAATTAGAAACATCAACTGTTCCAATTTTTACACCTCTTACTATCTTATTATTTCCCATATTTAATAAAGAAAATATAAATGAAAAGAACAATAAAAATGAAAGCAATATTGTAGATGTTACAATTATTACCTTGATATTTGATTTTCTCTTTGTTTGTTTTCTTGTTCTAATTCTACTTGACATGATTTTCTCCTCTTTCTTAATACTATCATATAGCAAATAGTTTTACAATATTACAAATATTACATTTTTGTAATATTGTATTTACTTATAGACAAATTTTGTTTTTTTCTATATAATAATGACAAATCTTGTAGAAAGAGGTAGATTTTATATGTTAGGTAGAATGCTTTCTAAAATAAGAAAAGAAAAACATATGACGAAAGTTGAACTTGCTAAAAAGACAGATATTAATATTGGTCATCTAACACATATTGAAAAAGGTGAAAGAAATCCTAGTCATAAAGCATTAAGAAGTATTACCAGTGCTTTGGGTGTTCCTTATCAAGTTTTATCTCATCTATATGACAAACAAGTAACAGAAGATGATGAAAGATGTAATATGATTGAGCATTTATCTTATAATAAAGTTCTTGCTGTTGATTCTTATTCTCAATTTATAGAATGTCCTGCAAATGTTCCTAATACTTCTGTTGCTCTTAAAATTGAAGATGATAGTATGGAACCCTACTTTTCTAAAGGCTCTTATGGATTTTTAGAATTAAATGTTCCTTTACGTAACAAAGATGTAGGATTATTTCAATTTAATGGTCAATTCCTTGTTAGAAGATTTATTATTCGTAAAGATAAATTAGTTTTAAGAGCAGATAATAAAAATTACAATGATATTGATTTGACCGAAGATGATAATTTTGTTATTATTGGAAGATTAATTAATAGTAATAAAATATAATTTTTTGTAAAAAATATCGAAAATACTTGAATATTGTATTTTTTAATATTATAATGGCTTTGCAAAAGATAAAGTTTAAGGAGAGAAATTATGGAATTAGTAAAAAATATTTTTTTTAATACAGATAAAATTATTGAAGGAAGTAAAGTAAAAATATCTTATGTAGGGTATTTATTTCAAAATGGTTCAGAAGAAGTTTATTTACATTATGGTTTTGGTATAAATTGGGACAACGTTTCTGAAGTGAAAATGGAGAAAACAGAACTTGGTTTCCAATGTGAAATTGATATTTTAGAAGGTGAATGTTTAAATCTTTGCTACCATAATGAAAATGGAGAGTGGGACAATAATTTTGGTCAAAACTTTACTTTTCCTATTGAAAAGCAGGAAGTAGAACCTAATATTGAAGAAGAAACTGCTCTAGTTTTAACTAAAGAAACTGGAATGCAAATGCGTAAAGGTTTAAGAAAAACTTATATTTGGAGTAAGAAAATTAAGCTTGCTATTTATAAACTTATCACTTGTGTACCTAAAATTATTTCTGGAAATTATAGAAGAAAAGTAAACGAATAAATTTGAAAAGCATTACGAAAAAATCGTAATGCTTTTTGTATGATTTTATTATTGTTATGTATATAATTATTAAAAATAAACTTAATTTTATATCTTTTAAGTAATATTCCAGCCTCCATTAATGCTAATAATTTGTCCTGTTGTGTAATTATCTTCTATTAGCCATTTTGCACATTTTGCAATAGATAATGTATCTCCTATTTTTCCAAGTGGAATTTCTTGTTTTATTTCTTCTAATTCTTCTTTAGATAAATATTTATTCATATCTGTATCTATAATTCCTGGTGCTATGCTGTTTACTCTTATATTTGATGGTCCTAGTTCTTTTGCTAAAGATTTTGTCATTGCGTCTACTCCTGCTTTTGCTACACTATAGTGTACTTCGCATGAAGCTCCCACCATACCCCATATAGAAGAAATATTTATAATGCATCCTTCTTTTTCATGTATCATGTACTTTGCTACTTCTTGTGAAGTATAAAAAACGGAGTTTAAATTTACGTTTAACATTGTATTCCAGTCATTATCTGTAATGTCTGTAAATAGTTTTGTTTGTGAAATTCCTGCATTGTTAATTAATACATCAATTTTTCCAAATTTTTGAATAGTAAAATCAACTAATTTTTTTACTTCTTCTCTTTTTGAAATATCTGCTTGAAAGATTTCTACGCATTTTCCTAGTTTTGTGAATTCTTCTTGCATTTTTTTTGCGATTTCTTCTGATTTATTATAATTTAATACAATTTGATAATCTTCTTTTGCAAGTAAGTTAACAATTGCAGCTCCAATTCCTCTAGAGCCTCCTGTTACTATAACTGTTTTTGGCATTTTTTCTCTCCCTTATATCTCTTTTGTCTCTTTGGGGACGTTTTCTAAAGAGACATTATATTTTTTTCTTGATTTTCTTCCCTTATTTAAATTAGCGCCTTTATATGTACTTGTTAGTGAGTGACAATTTTGGTATAATAAAACAAAAAACCAAGCAAGTTTCATAACAAGCCTGGTTTTAAGTATGGAGCCACTTGCCCGAATCGAACGGGCGACCTACTGATTCATACTACTATAATTTTCATTACCACAAATGTGTTTGTAGTCTGGACTTTCTCTTTACCATAGCTTTTGGCTTTAGGTACACCGTATAAAGTCTCTACACTTAGGAATTTATTCCTTAGCTCGGGATTAACCTATATTTAAAATACTTAGTCTTCCCCGAATTAGCGGTGTCCACTTTATTCGTTTCCAAATAAAGGTGCAAAATAGTTCAAAATAGAAATTTCTTTCTATCTATTCCACAAGTCAGTTGCTCTACCATCTGAGCTAAAGTGGCATATAAGGTTGGTGACCCCTACGGGAATCGAACCCATGTCTCCGCCGTGAAAGGGCGATGTCTTAACCGCTTGACCAAGGGGCCTTATATAATTTTGCCAAGGATTTAAGTTTCCTTAAATCCTTGGTATTGGTGAGCCATCGCGGATTCGAACCGCGGACAACTTGATTAAAAGTCAAGTGCTCTACCACCTGAGCTAATGACCCAAGTAAAGTCGCATAAATGCGACTGCTTTTATAGTTTACTATATTTTTAATAATTTGTCAATCAATTTTTGAAAATTTTGTTATATTTTTGTAAATTTTTTGTTTCTTCTTATTAAAAAATATAATAAAAACTCTTAATTTTTTATTTATTTAATTGTTCTACTAATTCTTCTACATCAATTCCGTGTACACTACATGCTTCTTCTAGTGTTTCTTCTTGAGAAGCTGGGCAACCTAAACAATGCATTCCTGCTTGTAGTAATATTTCTGCTTTTTCTGGTGCAACTTCTAAAATTTCACCTATTTTTGTATCTTTATTAAAGTTCATTATATAACCTCCTATCTTTTATTTTTTGTATAACCTTTTTATAGTTCTTTTTTATGTGTCAAATTTTGTTGTAATATAAGAACCTTTGTCATTTTACCACATTTTTCAAAAAAAGTATAGACAATTTTAAAAAAATATTATATTATGTCACCCGTAAGGAGTGTGATGCTTATTGTAAATTTAACAAATGCATTTTTTCTATTATTTATTATTCATTTTTTTATTACTTTTTATTCCATTTATACTTTTTTTGAAGTATACGCTTTTCAAAATTTACAAGGGTTTAAATTAACACAAAAGCAAAAGGATTGGAAAAAAACATGAATTTTATAAAACGTATTTTATTTTCTGCTTTTTTTACACTAATTGTTTTTTATTTTTATTGGTGTATTTTTAAACCCATTTATTTAGCAGATACGGTTATTTTTCCTTATGCTATTCATCCTTTCAATATTTGTGAAGAACAACCTATATTATGGAATATAATAAAAAATTCTTCCATTGTTTTTTCTCTTTTTTCTGAGTTTGTAATATTTTTATTTATTTCCCAAAAAATATTTCATAAAAAAGAAAAAATAGAAAAAAAGGAAATATCTTTCGTTCCTACAAATACCCTTTCTTTATTGATAGGTACTAACTCTCATAACGATTTTGTTCGTATTCCAGAAAAAAGTTTATATCAAAACATTTTAATTACTGGAACTATTGGAACGGGAAAAACTTCATCTGCTATGTATCCTTTCACAAAGCAACTTATGGAATATAAAAGTAATGATTCAAAAGAAAAATTAGGCATGCTTATTTTAGATGTCAAAGGAAATTACTATTTACAAGTTCAAAAATATGCTACTTTGTACCAAAGACAAAAAGATTTAATTACTTTAGATTTAAGTGGTAATATCAAATATAACCCTCTGCATAAACCCAATTTAAAACCTTCTGTTTTAGCTAATCGCTTAAAAACTATTTTACTATTATTTTCTCCTAATAATACAGAATCCTTTTGGCTCGATAAAGTAGAACAAATTTTAAGTGAATGTATTAAATTATGTAGGCTGTATAATCATGGTTACGTTACTTTTGAAGAATTACACAATTTAGTTGTAGTTCCTAATTATTATGAAGAAAAAATTCAAATATTAAGAAATTTATTTTTACAAGATTATTTTTCTGAAGAAGATGTTTATCATTTACTATCTGCTTTGAATTTTTTTGAAAAAGAATATTCTATTTTAGATGAAAGAACAAAATCAATTTTAAAGTCTGAGGTAACTCGAATTACTAATTTATTTTTATCAGACTATCAAGTGAAAAAAGTATTTTGCCCTGCTGAAAATGAAATAAATTTTTCTGGTTTTCATGATGTATTAGAAAAAGGCAAAATTGTTGTTCTTAATTTGAATATTTCAGAGTATAAGAATTTAGCAAAATTGATTGCTGCTTATTTAAAATTAGATTTTCAAACAGAAGTATTAAATCGTTTAGCTAATACTTCAAATTTAGAAGATAAGAGAAGTGTTTGTTTTATTAGTGATGAATATCATGAATATGTTACTTTGTCCGACGCATCTTTTTTTAGCCAAAGTAGAGAAGCAAAATGTATTAATATTGTTGCTACGCAAAGCTATACTTCTTTATTAAATACATTGAATAATCAGTCTTCTGTTAAAGTAATTGTTCAGAATTTAGTAAACAAGCTTTGGTTTCGCAGTGATGATATTTTTACAATTGAAGATGCTCAAAAGCAAATTGGAAAAGAGGAAAAAGAAAAATTTTCAAAAACGATTTCTGAAAATGCAAAAGAGACAAATTTTAATTATTTGTATCATAAATTTCACTCTAAAAATTCAAATCTTTCTGAATCGTTTAATTCTTATTTTCAAACAGATTACATTTTTGACACTAACTTTTTTACACAAAATTTAGAAACATTTTCTTGTTTATCTTTTTTATCAGATGGAGATAAAATATTACCACCACAAAAAATAAATTTAATTCCTTATTTTAAGGATATTAATTTTTATCATTCTAAATAGAGTTTATCTATTATAATTTCAATTGAATTTATTATTTAGTTTAATTTAATTTTATTTTATTTATTATTTTAATTTATTTTTTATATCTTTTTTAGGAGGTTTTTAATATGAAGAAAAAATTTTTTATTTTTTTATTATTTACTACTTATTTTATTTTTGTTTTTTCTAATTCCTGTTTTGCAGCTTGGGGAGAACCTGAACTTGTAACAAAATTGAATAAAGCCTTTCAATCTATTCAGGAATGGCTTATAAAGCTTGCTACTCCTGCTGCTGCAGTTGCTGTGGCTACTGGCGCTTTTATGAGAAAATTTAGCTTTGGAGATGAAGAAAAAATTAGGACAGGAAAAAAATTAATTAATGGAAGTTTATTTTCTTATGGATTTATTTTAGCAATTAATTTAATTTTGTCAGCTATTAAATCTTTAATTGGATAAATTGATTTTTATAATTTTTGTTTTTAATTTTATTATTTATTTTTAATTTTGATTTTTTATTTTTATTATTTATTTTGTTTTTTAATTTTTAATTTTATTTTTATTATTTATTTTGATTTTTTATTTTAAATTTTTCTTTTTATTTTTTATTTTTTACATTTTATAATTATTATTTTTGACTTTTATTTTTATATTAATCTTTTTTGGTAACATTTTTTTATTTTTGCAAGTATATGTTTTCTTGTTTTATGTAACTCTATTTTTTGTATTTATATATAAAAAATATTATGTTCTGTTACATTTTGTTTTGTAGAACAATTTTTCTTTGTATATTTTGTCTTTATGACTATATGAGTGTTTTTTTATTTTTTTATACTTTACTTTGCAACTTTATTAATTACTTTTTTATTTTTTATGTATACTGTTATGTATCTTTTTATAAAGTATATCTTTCCCTTTAAGCCGTTAGGTTTTGTTTTATAGAAAGGAGCTTTTTTTGGAAACTTATCAATCTAATATTACACAAACTATCATAGATACCATTAACTCTATTTTTAATAATTTGTTTTCCTCTATTGATAATAATCTATATTATATTTTAGATAGATTATTGTTTGTAGATGAAAATATGTTAACCGAATCTTTTCTAGAAAATCTATTAGGAGATTCTTTTTCTAAAAGTTTATTAGTAATTGCTAACTCACTTTTAATTGGTTTTTCACTTTATTATTGTTTTAAATTATTATTTTCTCATTTTTCATATTTAGAAATTGAAAAACCATCTCAATTTATTTTTAAATTATTAATTTTTGGAATTTGTATTAATAGTTCTTATTTTATTTGTGAAAAAATATTATCAA
>CANRLO010000016.1 GCA_947631495.1 uncultured Clostridia bacterium | reverse complement strand
GAACTGATTTGCTTAATCGTTTCTGTATATTGTCTCATAATTTCTGTAGTATCATTTTTTACAAATTTTCCATCCATTACATCAATATGAAAATAATTAGTTCCTGCTACTTCTAAATTATAAATAGTTTGAACACTTTCTTCTTTTTTAATAGATAACAATGATGTTGCAATTTCTACCATTTGTGTTCCTCCTTTTCTTTAAGTTCTTGCTTTATTTTTTTGTACCTTTCATAACGTTCTTCACTTATCTTGCCTTCTTTTACTGCATTTTTTATGCCACAATTTTCTTCCTTTTCATGCTCACAATCTGCATATTCACATTTTTTTATAAAAGGACGAAATTCTATAAAATAATTTGCCAAGTCTTTGCTCTCTATTTCCTCTATAGAAAATGTTGAAAATCCTGGTGTATCTGCAATATAGCCTTTTTCTAATGGATATAAAGTAGTACTTGTGGTAGTATTTTTTCCTCGTTTGATTTTGTTACTTATTTCTCCTTCTTGCGTTGTTTTTTCTTCAAATAAACAATTAATTAAGGTAGATTTTCCGCACCCCAGAGTTTCCTGAAAAAGCAGTAATTTCATTGCACAATATTTTTTTTAATTGTTCAATACCTTCTTTTTCTTTTGCATTTGTATTAATGACCAAATAACCAATTGCTTCATATATTTCATGAAGCTTTTGTATTTGTTCTTTAGTTGCTAAATCTACTTTGTTAAGACAAATAATTGGCTTTATTTGTAAGTATTGTGCATAAGCAAGCTGTTTATCTAAAAGAAGTAAATCAGGTTTTGGTGATTTTAAGGAAACTACAAAAACAATTTGTGTTAAATTTGCAAGTTTTGGTCTTTTGCTATACATACTTCTTGGAAGTACATTACAAATAATACCCTTTTTATTTTCATTTTCTATCATTTCTATTTCTACATAATCGCCTACTACAGGAGAAATTTCTTCTTGCTTCATTTTTCCTTTTGGCATACATTCTATTGTTTCATTTTCTACTTGAACTTGATATAAATTTGAAATATTACTGATAATTTGTCCTTTTAACATGTTTCCTCACTTTTTTGGGACGGAAATTAAGTCTTCCAAAATGTGAAAAATTTAAAAAGTTATCCACATTTTGTAAATTTTAACCCCCGTCCCTAAAATTTACTTCAATTTTCTATTCAAAATTTAGTACTGGATTTGCACTATTCATATCTATGTCTTGTTGATCTACCATTGTATCATCTACAAATACTTTTACTCTTACTGTTCCTTTTGCTTTAAAAGTTTTTGTTATTTTTTCAGTATCTTTTGCATGTTTTTGATTATATATTGTATCATTTCCTACTACAATTTTTACTTGTACTTGTGGTACTTGTACTTCTTCGTTTGTATTACTATTTGGCTTTGAGTATCCTAGTAAAGATTTTAAGTTGACGTTAACTGTTCCTGTTTTTAATTGCTCAATTTTATTAACTGTAAGAACTACTGTAGTTCCTTCTTCTACTACTTCTCCTACATTAAGACTCTGCCTTAAAACTACACCGTCACTTTTACTTGTGTCTTCTTCATAAACTACTTCTACTTTTAATTTTGCATCTTCTAATATTTTTCTTGCTTCTGCTTCTGCTTTTCCTACTACAGCTAATACAGGTACTTGCTCTAAACCTGTTCCAATGCTAACATATACTTTTATGGTTTCTCCTGCATTAATCTCTGTTTCTTCAGCTGGTTCTTGTTTTATAACATAGCCTTCTTGTACTTTATCGCTTGTTTCTTCTACTCTTTCTGCTTTTAATTTTGCCTCTGTTAGTGCTGCAACTGCTTCCTCATATGTCTTTCCTACTATTTTAGGAACTTTTGTTGTTTCAATTCCTTTACTAATTACAATAGATATTTTACTATTTTCTTTAATTTTATAATTGTTACGATATGGTGGTTCTTGGCTAATAGTTTTGCCTATCTCATAATCAGTACTATATTCTTCTCCTATAATTTCATAAGTAAACTTGGTGTCTTTTAATAATTCTTGTATTTCTTCCTCTGTTTTTCCTACTAATTCTGGAATTTGTACATCTTTAATAGTGCCTGCATCCATTGCCATTTTAGTAATAAAAATAGTAGTAATAAAGATAAGAATAAAGGCAATTGCTAATAAAACAATTTTCACTTTTGGATGTTTTTCAAAATATTGTACTAATTTTCCTTTTTCCTTTTTATTTGTTTTTTTCTCTTTTTTTTCGTTTAACATGTCATCTGTAATTGTTCCAATTTTTTGTGTAAAATTAATATCTCTTGTATCTTCTACAAATTTTCCTTCTGGATTTTTTAGTGCCATGCTTAAATCCTTTAGCATTTCTGTTGCAGATTGATAGCGAAGATTTGGCTCTTTTTGCATTGCTTTTAAAATAATTTGATTTACTGCAAATGGAATGCTAGGATTCAATTTTATAGGTTCTACTGCCTTTTCTTGCATATGTTTTAACGCAATAGATACTGGTGTATCTGCATCAAATGGAACACGACCTGTTAACATTTCATATAGTACAACACCTAAAGAATATAAGTCTGATTTAGCATCAGTAAAGCCTCCTCTTGCATGTTCTGGTGAAAAATAGTGTACAGAACCAATAGTGCTTCCGAAAGCTGTAATTGTAGAATTTGAAACTGCTTTTGCAATTCCAAAATCTGTTACCTTTGCTACTCCATCTTCTGTAATAATAATATTATGTGGTTTAATATCTCTATGAATAATATTATTTTTATGAGCTGCCTCTAAGGCAGAAGCAATTTGAATAGCAATATTAACAGACCATTTCCAAGGTAGTGTACCATCTTCGTTAATAATTTGTTTTAAGGTTTTTCCTTGAATTAGTTCCATTACAATATAATAGATTCCGTTTTCTTCACCTACATCATATACTGATACAATATTAGGATGAGTAAGTCCTGCTGCTGATTGTGCTTCAACATGAAAACGACGGATAAATTCTTGGTCTGTTGTAAATTCTTCTTTTAATACTTTTACTGCTACATAACGATTTAATACATGACATTTTGCTTTATATACTGTTGCCATGCCTCCATTGCCTATTTTTTCTAATATTTCATATCGACCAGCGATATATTTTCCTACTAAATCCATTTTTTTCTCTCCCTTATTTATCTTATTACAATTGCTGTTACATTATCATAGCCACCATTTTCATTTGCTTTTTCTACTAATTTTTCTGCTGCTAAGGTTCCTTCTTTTTTGATTATTTTATAAATTTCTTCATCATTTACCATATTGGTTAAACCATCACTACACATTAAAAGGATATCATCTTTGATAAATCCTTTAATTGTAACGTCTGGGTCAACAAACGCCTTGCAACCAAGTGCTTTCATAAGCATATTCTTTTTTGGATGATGAGTAGCTTCTTCTTCGGTAATTGTTCCATCTTTTACTAATTTCTGAACATAACTATGGTCATGTGTTAATTTTCGAATAAACTCTTTTCGAATACGATATACTCTGCTATCTCCTACATGTCCAATGTACACTTTATTATGATAAATTAGGCAAACATCTAAAGTAGTTCCCATTCCTTCTAATTCTTTTTCTTTACTTGCTTTTTCATATACTACCATATTGGCATATTCAACTGCACTTTTTACTAAATTTAAGATGTCTTCTTTGTCTTTTGGAATAGATGCAAAATTAGATTGAATATAACTTAAAGTAGTAGTTACAGCTAATTTACTTGCTACTTCTCCTCCGTTATAACCTCCCATTCCATCGGCTAATATATAAACTCTGGGTTCTTCACCTGGCGGTGTTATATAATAATAATCTTCGTTAATTTCTCTTGCTTTTCCAACATCTGTTTTTGCAAAAGCTCCCATTTTTTTCTCCTTTTCTTTTGGTTTCTTAAAGAGGATACATCTTTTTTATTTTCATATTGTATTTATAATTATATTTCTAATTGATAATGTGCTTTCCTCTAATTTTTCAATTTATTTTTGTTATAAATTTTTTCTTCTTAGTTGCCCACATGCTGCATCAATATCCGAACCTAATTCCCTTCGAATAGTTGCTACAATACCATGAGCATTTAAATAATCTCTGAATTTTATTATATTTTCATTGCTACTTTTGGTATAATTTCCATTTTCAATTTTGTTAATTGGTATTAAATTGACATGGCATAACATTCCTTTTAGTAGTTTTACTAATGCTTTAGCATCTTCTATATTATCGTTATTGTCTTTAGCTAAAGCGTATTCAAATGAAATTCTACGATTTGTTGCTGCAATATAGTCTTTACATGCTTGTATTAGTTCTTCTATAGGATATGCATTATTTACCGGCATCATACTACTTCTTTTTTCATTGTTCGTAGCATGTAATGAAATAGATAATGTACATGGAATATTTTCCTTTGCTAAATCGTAAATTTTTGGTACTAATCCACTAGTTGATACACTAATATGTCTTGCACCTATGTTTAAACCTTTTGGATGGTTTAATATGTGAATAGCTTTGATTACATTTTCATAATTATCAAGTGGCTCTCCAATTCCCATAAATACAATGTTTGAAATTTTGTCCTGAATGTCTTGTTCTACTGCTATTATTTGTTCTACAATTTCTCCTGCTGTTAAACTACGTACAAATGCAATTCCAGTAGATGCGCAAAATTTACAACCCATTTTACAGCCAATTTGTGATGAAACACAAATTGTTTTTCCATGATGATATTCCATTAGTACGGTTTCTATAGCATTTCCATCTAAGACATCAAATAAATATTTTTTCGTACCATCTTGTGATTCTTGTTTTTTGATTATATTAAAATTACTTAAAGTATATTCCTGTTCTAACTTTTCTCTTAGGGAAATAGATAAGTTCGTCATTTCGTCAAAGCTTTTTACTTTTTCTACATATAGCCAATGAAAAATTTGCTCGGCTCTGAATGGCTTCTCTCCTAAGGTTTTTAATTCTTCTTTTAATTCTTCTAATGTAAAATCTTTTATTTTTTTCATATATCTTTTTTCCTTATTTCCGTATATCTAACTTATATCACAAACGATATTTTTTTTCAATAGTTTGTATTCGAAACTTTTAGGACGTACCTAAATATTTTTCAGTATTTTTTGAAATAATCTATAATAATATAAACTACTATTGCTTTTTCTTAAATATCAACATATAATTAAACAACAAAAAGATAATAAAATAAGATAGGGGATAAAATGGATAGATATCAAGTAACTAAAAAAGCAGGTCTATGGGGCATTTTAGGAAATGTATTTTTATTAATTATTAAAGCAAGCGTTGGATTTGTTTTTCGTTCTCAAGCTATGATAGCAGATAGTGCCAATAGTGCAAGTGATATTTTTGCTTCTCTTATGACTTGGATTGGAAATAAAATTGCAAGTGAGCCACAAGATGAAAGTCATAATTTTGGTCATGGAAAAGCAGAATATATTTTTTCTTTATTCATTAGTCTTTCTATGATTGTTGTTGCTTTTAAATTATTGTATGATGCTGTCATGTCGATTTTACATGGTAGCCAAATGCAGTTTTCATGGCTTTTAGTTGTTGTATGTATTGTTACTATTTTAACTAAGTTAGCCTTATTCCTTTATACGAACAAACTATGTAAAAAGTATGATAATATTTTATTACAAGCCAATAGTAAAGACCATAGAAACGATTGTATTGTAACGACATTTACTTTACTTTCTGTTATTCTTTCTCTTTTTGGTATTTCTTTTATTGACGGAATTGTAGGTATTGGAATTTCTCTTTGGATTGCATTTACAGGAATTAAAATTTTTATTGAAAGCTATAATATTTTAATGGACGAATCAATTGATGAAGATACTAAAGATTTAATTATGAGATATGTGAATAATTATCCAGATATTAAGAAAATTGATCATTTTTCTTCTACTCCAGTTGGCTACCAATATGTAATTGTTTTAACTATTTACGTAGATGGAAATATGACAACTTTTGAAAGCCATAAATTAGCCGATAGTTTAGAAAATGATATTACTTCTTTGGATAAAGTATATAATACTATTATTCATGTTAATCCAATGTAAACGAAACTTAAAAACTTTCCATTTTCTTATAATTTTTTTATAAATTGCTTGACTAATAAACAAATGTTTGTTATAATGATGCAAATTTTAAAACTGGAGGTGCTAATAATGAGTGATTTACAAGCAAAAGAATACAAAAGTTTTGAGAAAATAAAAAGAACAAAAGAAGATGGAACAGAATATTGGTATGCAAGAGAATTAAGCGAAGTTTTGCAATACAAGAAATGGGAAAATTTTGCTAAAGTAATCGATAGAGCAAAACTAGCATGTCAAAATAGCGGATTTGAAATTGATGACCATTTTCCTGAGGTCAGCAAAATGGTTGCAATAGGCAGTAATACTATAAGAGAATTAGTAGATTATGAACTTTCAAGATATGCTTGTTATTTAATTGTACAAAATGGAGATCCACGAAAAGAAGTAATTGCTTTAGGGCAGACTTATTTTGCAATTCAAACTAGAAAGCAAGAAGTTGCTGACTATTTTAATCAATTAGATGAAGATAATAAGCGATTAGTAATTCGTGGTGATATAAAACAATGGAATCAAATGTTATTGGAAGTAGCACATAATTCGGGAGTCATAACTAATCAAGAATATGCAGAATTTCAGAATGCAGGATATATGGGATTATATGGTGGATTAACTGTTGAAGATATCCATAAGAAAAAGAATTTAAAAAATAAAGACAAAATACTTGATTTTATGGGAAGTGAGGAATTAGCTTCTAATTTGTTTCGCATTACACAAACAGAATCAAAACTAAAAAGAGAAAATGTAAAAACAAAAGAAAAAGCTAATCAAACACATTATACTGTTGGAGAAACAGTAAGAAATGCTATAAAAGACATTGGTGGAACAATGCCAGAAGATTTACCAACACCAATGAAAAGTATTAAACAAGTTGAAAAAGAGCAACTAAAGAGATTAAAGGAAAAGAAAACAAAATTAATGTTAGATGAGTAAAAACAGGTGGTTTTAAGTCACCTGTTTTTTTGCTCCGTCCCTAAAATATAATATTTCCTTCTTCATCTACCTTAATTGTTGTTTTCTTATTTGGCTTGATAGTTCCATCTAAAATGCCTTCTGCTATTTTGTCTTCTATTAAGTTTTGGATAGTTCTTTTTAACGGACGAGCACCATAGTTTACGTCTGTTCCTTTTTCAATTATTTTGTCTATTACGGCTTCTTCAATTTCTATTTTTATATTTTGTTCTTGCAAACGTTTTTCTACTTGTTTTAGCATAATGCCTACAATTTGTTTTAATTCTTCTTTTTGTAATTTATGGAATACTATGATTTCATCAATACGATTGATAAATTCTGGTCTAAATTGTCTTTTTAATTCTTGCATTACGTCTTTTTTTGTTTCTTCGTATTCCTTCGTACTTTCTTCGTTTTCATTTGCTTTTGAAGTAAAGCCTAGTGTTTTCTTATCTGTTATTAGTCTTGCTCCTACATTAGATGTCATAATAATAACAGTGTTTTTGAAGTTTACATGTCTTCCGTTACTATCAGTTAAACGTCCATCATCTAATATTTGAAGTAACATATTCATTACGTCTGGATGTGCTTTTTCAATTTCGTCAAATAGAATAACGGAATATGGATTTCTTCTTATTTTTTCAGTTAGTTGTCCACCTTCGTCATATCCTACATAACCTGGAGGTGAACCAATTAGTTTTGAAACCGAATGTCCTTCCATATATTCTGACATATCAATTCTGAGCATAGCATCTTCATTTCCAAATAGTGCTTCTGCTAAGGCTTTAGAAAGTTCTGTTTTTCCTACACCAGTTGGTCCTAAGAATAAGAAGGAACCGATTGGACGATTTGGGTCTTTTAGCCCTACTCTACCACGACGAATTGCTTTGGCTACTGCTTCTACGGCTTCGTTTTGTCCTACTACTCTTTCGTGCAAAGATGCTTCTAAGTTTCTTAGTTTTTCATTTTCATCTTGCGTTAGTTTTTTAACTGGAATTCTAGTCCAACTTGCAATGACTTCTGCAATGTCTTCCTCGGTTAGAGTAATAACTTCTTTTCTATTTTTGTTTTCCCATTTTTGCTTTTCTTTTTCTAATTTTTCTTGTTTTTCGTGTTGTTTATCTCTTAATGCTGCTGCTTTTTCAAAGTCTTGAGCATGTATTGCCTCTTCTTTTTCTTTTTCAATACTAGTTAATTCTTTTTCTAATTTTTTCAAATTTTCTGGCTGGGTATATGCTTTCATTCTTACTTTAGATGCTGCTTCATCTATTAAGTCTATTGCTTTATCTGGTAAGAAACGGTCATTTATATAACGAATAGATAAATCTACTGCAGACTGAATAGCTTCTTTAGTTATTTTTACATTATGATGTGCTTCGTATTTATCACGAATTCCCTCTAAAATTTGAATGGTTTCTTCTTTGCTTGGTTCATTTACTGTAACAGGGCTAAATCTTCTTTCTAATGCGCTGTCTTTTTCAATGTATTTGCGATATTCGTTTAAGGTTGTTGCTCCAATTAGTTGGATTTCGCCTCTTGCTAATAGTGGTTTTAATATGTTTGCTGCATCCACTGCTCCTTCTGCTGAACCTGCTCCAACAATGGTATGAATTTCATCAATAAATAAGATAACATCTCCTGCTTTTTTTACTTCATTTAAGCATTTTTTAATTCTATCTTCAAAGTCTCCACGATATTTTGCTCCTGCTACCATGCTAGAAATATCTAGGGTAACAACTCTTTTTCCTTTTAATTGTTCTGGAATGTCTTCTGCTATAATTTTTTCTGCTAATCCTTCTACAACTGCTGTTTTACCAACACCTGGCTCTCCAATTAAACAAGGATTATTTTTCATTCTTCTTGATAGAATTTGAATGACTCTTTCTATTTCTTCTTTTCTACCAATAACAGGGTCTAATTTTCCGTCTATAGCTTGTTTTGTTAAATCGGTTCCATATTGGTTTAAAGTTTGTGTTTGGTTATAACTTCCTAAATTTTGTTTTTGAGATGTACTTCTTTTTTCTGCACTTTCTCCATCTTGCATTTCTTCATTTAAAATTTTTACCATTTCATTGTAAAGTTTTTGTGGATTTACATTTAAGTCTAGCATAATACGAACGGCTACACTGTCTGGTTCTTTCATAATGGCAATTAAAAGATGCTCAGTTCCAATAAAATCTGAACCTAATTTTTTGGCTTCGCGAAATGCGTTTTCGATTACTCTTTTAGTTCTTGGAGTAAAGCCTACTACGGCATCTTCTGTTATTTCTTCATTTCTTCCTACCAATAAATCGATTTGTTCTTCGATTTGACTAGGTTCTATTCCTTGGTTTTCAAGTACTTTACTTGCTACACCAGAGCCTTCTTTTAAAAGACCATATAGCAAGTGCTCGGTTCCAATATAATTGTGACCAAATTCTAAAGCAATTTCATTGGCTATTTCTATTGCTTTTTCAGCACGTTTTGTAAATTTATATGTCATTTTGACACTTCCTTTCTCAATTTGGGACAGTCCCAAATTGTTCCAAATGGGGCAATTTGTACCACCCCTTTATTTTATTGACATTTTATGAGGATTGTTTTATAATAGATAGCATAAGTAACTTATTGTTTGTCCATTTTGGACTTGTTGCCTTTGGTAATTACCAAAGTGACCTTGCAGGAGGAAAAATGTATGGCTTTTACTTTTATTTTACTTGTAGGCATTATTATTCTTGATATTTGTAATGCTCCATGGTATTTTACTATCAGTATTGTTATCTTATATGCCGGTCATACCATTGCTGATGCTATTCGTTATGGTAGCAATAAGATTTCAAATTCCATCAATGACTCTATCAGAGATGCCATCACAGAAATGAAAGAGGCGAACCTTGAGCAAAAACTTAAATAAAAAATCCCTTCGGGGATTTTTTATTTTTCCCCTTTTATTATTTTCTTAATTACTTCTGCTCTTGTTTTATCTCTTTCATTTGCTTCTAATACTTTTCCTACTCTTTTTTGAAGATTGGCAGGTTTGGTATATAGCATTAACTCTTTTACTTTACTATCTTTTAATTCTTGCATAATGCCTAAATCAGTTCCTAGTTTAATGTCTGATAATAAGTTGTCACATTCTTCCGAAGTTAGTTTTCTTGCATTGGTTAAAATACCATAAGAACGATACACTTTATCTTCCAAATCTTCACTATTTTTGGCTAAATATTTTCTTGCTAAACGTTCTTGCTCTACTACTTTTTTCGTAATGTTTTCTAAGTTTGCTACTATTTCTTGTTCAGTCATACCTAAGGTTTGGTTGTTTGATATTTGGTAAATATCCGATTTTACCTTGCTATCTTCTCCATAAGCGCCACGAATTGTCATACCAAAACTATTGACAATGTGTAGCACTTTGTTTAAATTTCCTGTTAATTTTAAAGCAGGTAAATGTACCATAATAGAAGCTCTTAAGCCCGTTCCTACATTAGTTGGACAAGCTGTTAAGTAGCCGTATTCTTTATTGCAACTATAGCCTAATGCTTCATCTAATTTTTCATCTAATTCAATGGCTAAATTTAAAGTATTTTGTAAATCTAATCCACTAGTGAATACTTGCAAACGAATGTGGTCTTCTTCATTTAGCATAATACAAATATTTTCTTCATCATTTATAACAATGGCACCTTCCTGCTCTTTTTCTAGTGCCATTTCTGGGCTAATAATATGCTTTTCTACTAAAGACATTTTGGTAATGTCATCAATTTCTTTTAAATAGAAAAACTTTAGTCCATAACCAAGACTTGGTAAAATAAATTTTACTTTTTCTAATAATTTTGCTTTATCTTCTTTTGTCATTTTTATTTTAAATGGGAACTCTTTAATGTTTCTTGCAAGTCTAATACGAGAGCTAATAATAACATCTGAATCTTTTCCTTCTTCTAAATACCAATTCATTTTTTATATCTCCTTTGCTTTTCCTTTCACGGGGGACACATTTTTCCATTATATGTCTCACGCTGGATATTATTTATTTTTTAAATTATTGATTTCATCTCTTGTTTTAGCAGCATCTTCATAACGTTCTTCTTTAATTTCTTGTTTTAATCTTGCTTGCAATGCTTCTATTTTTTCTTCTTTACTTTCTTTCTTTTTAACAGTAACCTTCTTTGTACTTTGTGTATTTTTTGCATTTTCTTGTTTATTTTCGTTTGCTTGTTTATTTGTTTCTTGCGCATTACCTAACATTTTACCATTTCTTCCTATATGGCGATTAACACCATGAATATTTTTAAGCAAATTATCTATTTTTGTATGGAACGTGTTGTAACATTCATCACATCCAAACTTTCCTGTTTGTAAAAATTCATCATAAGTCATATTGCACTTGTCACATTTTAACGTTTGTGGCAAAGAAAATGTTGGCATGAAGGTTTCTAAATTATCTTCAAAAATATCTCCAATTCCTCCTAAAAAGTTTGAAAAATCAATTGGCATAGAAAATGAAGTAACATCAATTCCTAATTTTTTTGCACACTCATCGCATAAATTCATTTGTTTTTTAACACCATTTACAATTTGTGTATATTTTACATTTGCTTCTCTTTCATTACAATTTTGACATAACATAAAAATCAACTCCTTTTTATTTTAATTTAAACCCCGCCCTAAATTGTCCCATTTGTCGCAATTTGGGACTGTCCCTAATTGTGAAAATCATTACTCAATTAAGTTAATCAACATATTTTTAAATATTTTTGCTCTTATTTCATCTCTTGTTGGTTGAGAAATACTTAGAACATTGTCGCTTGTTGCTACTTTTAATAGTTTTGCCTCTGTTTCACTTATCATTTGGTAAGATAAGAAATTACTAATAAAAATATCTACTTCTTGGCTTGTTAGGCTATCTTCTATACTATTGATAATATGCATAAAATAATTGCTTTTTGTAATATTTATTTTTCTAATTTTAATATGGCCTCCACCACCACGCTTGCTCTCTACGTAATAGCCCTGTGATGGTTTAAAACGAGTGGCTATGACATAGTTTATTTGAGATGGTACACAATTAAACTGCTCTGCCAAGTCGTTTCTCTGTATTTCAATTGAATCTTCTTCCTCAAATAAGTCTTTAATGAATTCCTCTATCATATCAGATATTCTCATTTTATCACCTTCTTATTACTTTTTATTTTTCTACATTTCTTGTTTAAGGGGTGTCCCCACCGTTCCAAAATGGAACGAAAAGGGGCGTCCCTTGTGTTTCATTTTTGACTTTGACTTTCTTTGACCTACAATTTTATTATAATACTTTTTTTCACAATGTCAATACTTTTTTAATTTTTTTATTTTAATTTTTTTATTTTATTCTTCTTTTTCTTTTGTCATGTTTTCAAATTTTTTTGCATTTTCTTTTTGCTTATCTAGAGTTATCCATGCGAAATAAGAAGATACAAATTCTCCATATTTGGTGGCATCTTCTTTTTCTCCTATATGGTGTTTTATATTTTTTTTATCTTCATACGTGTTTTTGCTCATTAAAAATGCACTCCCCTCATCTTTGTTTAGTTTGTGCATTTTTCTTTTTTTTATCCAATTTGTATAAATTAGATATTTTTTATTTTCTTATTCTATAATATACTTTTCTATTGCTTCTGCTACCCCATCGTTGTCATTATCTGCTACTATAACATCTGCAATTTCTTTTATATATGGTGCACTATTTCCCATCATTACACCAAGTCCTGCATTTTTTACCATTTCTGCATCATTTATGTTATCACCGATTGCAATAATTTCTTCTTTTTTGATTCCTAAGCTTGATGCTAAATTCTCAACAGCTTGCCATTTATCTACATTCATACTTGTAATTTCTGTATAATAATATTCCATTGAAATTTTATCTGTTCCATCCTTAATTATTTTTCTAGACATATGCGCTACATCTAATACATCAATATCTTTAATTCCTCTTAATTTACGAATTATACTACCAAAAATTACTTTATCATTGTCACAAATGGTTATTTTTAAATAGTCTTCTTCTTTTCTATTTTGCACATATTCTTCTACATTTTGCAATAAGGTAATTCTTGTTTTTTTATCTTCTGGTTTACTTGCATTTTCTTGGTGGTAAAATAAAACATTATAATTTAAATTTTTGGCTAAGATTGTATCTTTTGTATATACATTATAAAAAATACTATTTTCTTCACAAATTTTAATAATTTGTAATACTTTTGCTTTTTCTAAAAAGCGATTGTATATTATTTCTTCTTTTTGTATATCATAAGTAATAGCTCCGTTTCCACAAATCATGTAATGATTACAGCCAATTTCATTTGCTAAATTTTTGACCGACATAATTGGTCTTCCTGAAGAAAGGACTACTTCTACATTCTTTTGTTTTGCTTTTTGAATTGCTTCTTTATTTTTGTTTGAAACTTCTCCATAAGAATTTAATAAAGTTCCATCTAAATCTACTGCAACTAATCTGTACATATTATTTCTCCTCGTAAGTATTCTTTTTTTAGTATTGTACCATTTCTCTTTTTTTAATACAATATTTTTAAAAAAAGAAATCCCACATATATTATATGTGGGATAGTGAAAATGATTAATCCGATAATTCTTTTACTTTCTTTCTTATGTCACTGGCTACTTTACAACTATGGCACTCTATTACAAGACCATATTTTTCGTTGTAAAATACTCCGCACTGCCGGTCATTTGCGTAAAGAATTAAATCATTTTTCTTTTCTGGACTTCTAATATTACTTGCTCTTACTGTTATCATACTGTCACCTTCCATCCAAATAAGCATTTTTGCTACTCTTATTTTATTTTACCACATTTTTCTACATTTTTCTACATTTTTTCTTTTTTTTACCAGTTTATTTTTATTTTTTTTGTATATTCTAAATACTGAAAAACATATTTTGTTTTTCTATATAATATGAAATTCACATTCTAGGAGGTGAAAACAATGACAAATTCAAATTCAAAAGTAGTTCCAGAAGCTAGAGAAGCTCTTAACAAATTCAAATATGAAGTAGCTAGCGAAGTTGGTGTAACTTTAAAAGACGGATATAATGGAGATTTATCTTCAAGAGACGCTGGTAGAATCGGTGGAAACATGGTTAGAAAATTAATCGAAACAGCTGAAAAACAAATGGCTAACAAATAGTGATTTTTAAAATAAAATAGTAGAAAAACAGGAATTTCTTTTTTGCCTTTCTACATAGTGAAAGACAGGAAACAAGTTCCTGTCTTTCTTTTCTTTTTATTCAAGGGGAATTTCAAAGCCGTTGAATATTAAGGTAAGAGAAGAAAAGCCAATTTTTTTAAGCTGTCTGCCAATCTCCTGGGCAATTTCATCATTTGAAAAAGAATAGACGGTATAGATGTTTTTCTCTGTGTCTAATTCAAAACAAGTCTTGATTATTTTTTGGATAATCTGCAACCGTCCACTTTCGTCAACGTTTACTTCTACCTTCGATGTAGCATGGTATCCTTTCATTATTATTCCATCATAGCTTTCTAATACAATTCCTAGCCTTTTTTCCATTTGATAACCTCCTTTTAATTAAAAGAAAATTGTTTTTAAGTTTCAAAATCATGATAATATTATATTATATTTTACATAAAATTTCAAGTTTTTTTGATAAATTTACCAGTTTATTTTTATTCTTTTTGCACATTCTATATAGTGAAAATAAATTTTACATTTTCAAATTTTAAATTTTCAGGAGGTGAAAAAAATGACAAACTCAAATTCAAAAGTAGTTCCAGAAGCTAGAGAAGCTCTTAACAAATTCAAATATGAAGTTGCTTCAGAAGTTGGTGTAACTTTAAAAGACGGATATAATGGAGATTTATCTTCAAGAGATGCTGGTAGAATCGGTGGAAACATGGTTAGAAAATTAATCGAAACAGCTGAAAAACAAATGGCTAACAAATAGTGATTTTTAAAATAAAATAGTAGAAAAACAGGAATTTCTTTTTTGCCTTTCTACATAGTGAAAGACAGGAAACAAGTTCCTGTCTTTCTTTTCTTTTTATTCAAGGGGAATTTCAAAGCCGTTGAATATTAAGGTAAGAGAAGAAAAGCCAATTTTTTTAAGCTGTCTGCCAATCTCCTGGGCAATTTCATCATTTGAAAAAGAATAGACGGTATAGATGTTTTTCTCTGTGTCTAATTCAAAACAAGTCTTGATTATTTTTTGGATAATCTGCAACCGTCCACTTTCGTCAACGTTTACTTCTACCTTCGATGTAGCATGGTATCCTTTCATTATTATTCCATCATAGCTTTCTAATACAATTCCTAGCCTTTTTTCCATTTGATAACCTCCTTTTAATTAAAAGAAAATTGTTTTTAAGTTTCAAAATCATGATAATATTATATTATATTTTACATAAAATTTCAAGTTTTTTTGATAAATTTACCAGTTTATTTTTATTCTTTTTGCACATTCTATATAGTGAAAATAAATTTTACATTTTCAAATTTTAAATTTTCAGGAGGTGAAAAAAATGACAAACTCAAATTCAAAAGTAGTTCCAGAAGCTAGAGAAGCTCTTAACAAATTCAAATATGAAGTTGCTTCAGAAGTTGGTGTAACTTTAAAAGACGGATACAATGGAAATTTATCTTCAAGAGATGCTGGTAGAATCGGTGGAAACATGGTTAGAAAATTAATCCAACAAGCTGAAAGCCAAATGAAATAAGTTTAAATTGTTTTGAACACAAAAAGCAGATGATTTTAATCACCTGCTTTTCTTATTTAGGCTTCTGGCTCTACTAAACCATAGTTTTTACCGTCTTTTAAACGATAAATTACATTTACTTTTTGGGTTTCAATATTAATGAATACTAAGAAATTATTTTTTGGTTTATCTTGTAATTCTAATTTAGCATCTTCTGGTGCCATTGGTTTTATGTCGTAATAAATTGTTTTAATAATTTCATCTTCTATTTCATGTTCTGCTCCATTTTCTGAAACTGCTTCTTTCATACGAATAGATTCTGTCATGTTTTGTTTATCTTTTTTTGTTTTCATTTTACGAATTTGGCCTTCTAATATGTCGATGTCTTTATCTATAGAAGCATATAAATCTCTATGTGCAGTTACTGCTCTAAAAGTTTCTGCATCTGCTGTTACATGTAATTCTGCTACTTGTTCTTTGCCTTCTGTTTTTATTGTTGCTAAAACACTAAACTCCTCTCCAAAGTATTTTACTAATCTTTCTAGTTTTCTTTCGATATAGTCTTTGATTGCCTCAGTTGCTTGTAAATCTTTTCCTGTAATTTTTATGTTCATAAAAATCGCTCCTTTCAATTTTGTTCTTTTGTTTTTCCTAATGTACTTTTATTATACATTGTTTCTTTAATTTTTTCAAATATTTTCCTAATTTTTCCTAAATTTATTGAATTTTTTTGAATTTTTCTAAACTTTTCTTGCAATTCTCTTGTCAAAACTAGATTTTTATGATAAAATTTTATTTGCTATATATGAGGGAGGTGCAGAAAAGATGCCAAATATTAAATCAGCTATTAAACGTGTAGATGTTATTGAAAAGAAAACATTACAAAATAATATGGTAAAATCAGCTTACAAAACTGCTGTTAAAAAATTTGAACAAGCTGTTGCAGAAGGAAATGTAGAAGAAGCTACTACTTTATTTTCTAATGCTACTAAAAAAGTAGACCAAGCTTGCAGTAAAGGTGTTATTGTTAAAAACACAGCAGCTAGAAAAAAATCTAATATGGCTAAAAAATTAAATGCTATGAAAGCATAAATATAAAAAATTGTGCACAGTTTTTTATATTGTAGGAATTTTCGAGCGATAGCGAAGAAAAGCTCCGTACAAGATAAACATGCGGCACTACCATTTTCTTAACAATTTATTGTTTAGAAAATGATAGTGCCGTTTTTTTATACAAAAAAACATATTTATTGTCAAAAATAAATATGTTTTTTCTTTTTTTGTACTATTTTGTAGGCTTTTATCGATATTTTATTTCTGTTAACCCTTTACATTTAATGGAAAATGTGTTATAATTGTTACCATCTTAAATAAGGAGGTAAAATCCGATGCAGCAGGAATTAGCAAGTATCCAAGAAGCTCGGAGTTTTGTAGGGAGAAAAGGTCCTCAATATGTTAATTTGTATGCAACTAAAGAGGAAAAACACCATTTTGAGGGTAGCCTTTATATTAGAGGTATCCCTAATAAATCCCTCATTACTAACCTTGCTTCTCCTCCCAATTTGAAATGAATTGGAAGGCAAAGAAAAAGTCAGAACATTTAATAATTTAAGTTCTGACTTTTTCTTTATCTATTAAAATAAGTTTTGAATAAAGTTCGCAATTGCATTCCAAATGCCTTTTATTAAATTTCCAAAAATATTTACAATTGTTTTAATAATTTCATTTTCTTCATAGAATTCTACAATTAATTTATGTGTTGGTGGAAAGAACCAAATAATTGCAATAATGATAGCAAATATTAATAAAACTTTTAATAAATCTATGACTCGTTTTAATGTCCATGGTTCTTTTATTTTAAATCCGAAGTCTTCTTAAATAAGTATAATATGCATCATTATAGGCTTTGTTTATTTCATTTTGCATCTTTTGCCTATTTTCGTATTCCATTTGCATTTGTTTTTTTTGATATTCTATTGCTTGTGTTCTTTGATAATTTTCATTTGCTTGTACTACTTCTTGATTTTGAGTATATACTCTGTTTTGCTCTCTCTTTTGTACATCATTTTCTATTTGTGTTTTATATTCTTGTTCAATTTTTTCCTTTTCTTCTTGTCTTTCTTGCTCTAATTCTAAATCATATTGCTTTCTTTTTTCTTCATCAATTAAAATATCATAAGCTTCATTAATTTCTTTCATTTTTCTTTCTGCCTCTTGTTTTTCTGCATCTACTTGTAAGTCTGGATGATATTTTTTAGCTAATACACGATATGCTTTTTCAATTACTTCTTTTGAGGCCTTTTCGCTAACTTCTAATATTTCATATAAATTTAACATACTTTCCCCTTGTTTTTTCTTATTTTTTAAATTATATCATGAAAATATGTAAAAACATAGTTTTTTTTGAAAAAACGTGATATAATACCCGTATCTAAAAAATATGATTGGAGTGAGATTTTTGAAATTAACTTCTGATGATGAGACTTTAGCAGAAAATAAAGTGTTAATTTTATATATTTTGAATAAAGTAGCAAAGCCTATTTCTAACTATGCTTTACTTAATTTAGTTCTTACAATAACGGATATGAATTATTTCTATTTTCAACAATTCTTGTTAGATTTACTTGAAAATGGTTATATTTCTTATTTCGAAAAAGATGGTCATAACTTTTATGAAATGACAAGTAGTGGAAAAGAAACGTTAGAACTTACTAAAAACATTATTCCTGGTATCATAAAATTGAAAGTTGATAATAATTTTAAAGAAGAATTAGAAACATTCGAGAATGAACATTCAATTGTTGCTGAATATACTCCTCGCAGTGAAAACTATTTTGATATTTCTTGTAAAATTGTAGAACATAATGAAACGATTTTTGAAGTATCAACTTTTGTTGGCTCTCAAGAACAGGCAAAACAAATTGTAGATAATTGGCAAAATAATGCTGATAGTATATATCCTGCTATTTTAAAAATTTTGACTAAAAATTAATAAAATAACATGAAAAATTTTCATTAAAAAATCGCTTTGAATCTAAATTCAAAGCGATTTTTTCTATATTTTCTTTATTTCTTCTTTTGTTAATCCTGTTATTTTTATAATTTCTTCTATTGGTAGATTTCTTGATTTTAATTTTTTTGCTATTTCTTTTTTTCCGCTTTTCTATTCCGCTTTTCTAGCCCTGCCCTATAAATATCTTTTTCATCCATTATTGCTTTTTCTCTTAATTCTGCTAATTTTCTTAACTTCTCATCTTCACTCATTTTTCTTACTTCTACTGTTGCTTCTTTTATTTCTTTGTTTTCTTCTACCACTTTTTGCACCTCCTTTGTATTTGGATTATCGATAAACAACATCCATTGTGCTTTTTCATTTGTATTATCTTTTTGATACTCTCCTAATACTTTATCTAACTCTATTATATGTATCTCTATTTTATCTGTCAATATCAATTCTGGTTTTGTTTTTTCTCTTAAATTCCATATTGTTTCCATTTCCTCTATTTCTTTGGTTAATTCAAACTTATACCCTATAATAGCTATTATAACTACTCTTTTTGCTTCTTCATAATCATGCCCTTTTTGCACTTGTGAACTGTATAGCTTTGAAAAATATCTCAATAACCTTTCTTGTAGATTTTTTCTATCAATCAACTGAATCTCAATATCTATTTTTTCTTTATTGTTGATTTCTGCTTCTAAGTCTAGTATTCCTAACTTGTCCTCTGGATATTCTCGGAATAAATCTTTTGTTTCATTAATAGTTATTTTGGTTATTTCTTCTCCAAGTAGCGCTGATATCATATTTTTTGTTATATTTTCATTTTTCTGATTAAATAAGCTTTGAAAAACAATATCATTTTTCGGCTTTAATAATTCTCTTTCTTTTCTCCTTTCTTCATTCATTTTTTCTTTGTTTGAAATTGGCATAGGCATTTCTCCTTATATTTTATTTTACATTTCAAAAACAAAGAAATATTTTACTTCTATTTATTTTTATTTTTGGGATTTTTTATTAAGAAATAAGAATAATATTATTTTTCTCATAAATTTTAAAAATAGACAAATAAAAATATTATGAACTAAAATTTATATTTCTTTCTTTTGAAATATAATGATTTTATTATATCACATATTTTTTATTTGTCTACATAATTTTACCGACACTTTTCTACATTTTTTATAAGTTTTTATTGCATTTTAAAAATCCGCTATAGCGGATTTTTTTGTGTAATATATTTTTTTATTGCATAAAATAAGTTTGTGAAGTATGCTATTTTAGCACCTTTTATTTTTTTATTCAAATTGTACATCATACACTTCTGATATATCCATATTAACAGAAGCATTTATTGCTTTTGTTTCTCCTACTTTTATTTTTCCTACATAGCCACCTAATTCTTGTATAACTTCTCCGTTTTTGTTCAATAGCTTAATTGTAAATGCAAATTCTGGCTTTTCGCTTTCTGTATTATTGGTTATGTTGGCTCTTACTTCTGCTAGTCCGTCTTTTTCTGTTATTTCTATGCTGTCTACTTCTAAATCTCTTAATTTCTTTGTTTCTGCTACTTTATTATTTTCAATTCGTTTTGTTCCATCTTCTTCTACTATACTTTCTTTGTTTTCCTCTTGCACTTTTTCACTTTGATGGTCTACTACTACTTTTACTACTATTAATGCTATTACAATCAAAATTAAGATTAAAATCATTCTTTTTTCTTTTGCTTTCATGCTTTTTCCTCCCCTTAACGGTTATATTCTTCTATTTCTTCATCTGTTAATACTTTGAATTCAATATTTTTTACATTACTATAGTTTCCTACAATTCCTGTTTGTAATATTTTCTTTCCTTTTGAAGGAATTTTTTCTATTACTTGTATCATATTTGTTAGTTCTTTTCCTGCATCATCTTTTAAAACAATTTTTACATTAATACTTTTTTCTTCTTTTGTGTTGTTGTAAGCTTCTGCTCGAATTGTTGTAATTCCACTATTGAATTCTTT
>CANRLO010000015.1 GCA_947631495.1 uncultured Clostridia bacterium | reverse complement strand
GTATAATGCCGGTGGAGAAACAGCCGATGTTGGAAGCTACACAACAACAATGGGAATCGATGTTACGGCAAGTGCGGTTATTTCCAAAGACAAAATTATCGATTGTAGCAATATCGGTCCTGATGAGTACATTGTGGGACTTGCCTCAGACGGCAAAAGTAGTTATGAAGACAGGGAAAATTCAGGCATTAGAAGCAATGGGTTAACTCTTGCCATCAATACTCTTTTGTGTCCTTATTACCGCAAATATGAGGAAACTATGGATGGTACCATAGACAAAGAAAAACTGTTTTGTGGTAAATACCATTTGGATGACAAGTTGGAAGGCACATCTCTCACGATGGCGGAGGCTATTTTGTCTCCTACAAGAACGTATCTTCCTGTAATAAGAGATATTTTGCAGGATGATATTCAGGTAAGTGGTATGATACACTGCTCTGGAGGAGGATTAACAAAGTCAATTAATTTTGGCAATGGCATCACTTATGTAAAAGATGAAGTATGTAAGTTGGCTGTTCCGCCTATTTTTAAAGAAATTCAGGAAATACGTGGTATCGATGATTACCATATGTACCAGACTTTCAATATGGGCATAGGAATGGAAGTCGTTGTCAAAAGCTTAAGCGATGCAGAAAAAGTTATTCAGCATGCTAATAAGTACGGTATTTGTGCTTATGTAACTGGTCATACGGAAACTTCAGCAGATGGTATTAACAGAGTGAAGATAGGTTCATCTATTTACACAAAGTAAGCAAGAACGACCAAAAAAAGTCAAAAATAGCGAAGATTCAAATGAATTTTCGCTATTTTTTCATAACTATTTATGCTATATAGGAATTTGAATTAATGCATTAATTCTTGTGGTTTTTGTTTTTTTGTTGCAGACAAATTGTTTCCTGCTGATAATCTGTCTATTTTAGAAGTTTCTATTTTTGGTAGAATTTTAACAATTTTACCTTTTTCATCTTTTTTATAACCTATGGGTAGCATACCTGTTCTCATATAAATTTGTTCTGCATTTTTTTGTAATGCTGCTTCTGTTAATACTTTTGAAGTACTTGGCTCATCATCTCTTGAATCTTTATTAGCCATATTTTTTAATTCTTCTTTAAAAGAAACTTCTTGTTTTTCTCCTATATCAATTTTTCTTTCAAGTATTCCTAATTTAATTAATCTTTCTTCCCATTGTTTATGCTCTTGAGGATTAACATTTCTATTTCCAATTTTTTCTGCCATCATAAAACTATGTAATACTTGATTTTTAAAACATTCCCATTCTTTTGGAGATTTTACTTTCGATATAGCTAATTCTTCTAACTTTGTTGTTATTTCATCTCCATATTTCATAATTGCTATACCGAATATCTGGTTTTACACCATATTGTTTCATTGCCATTTCAACTTTTGAAAATCTTTGCACTGGATTATCTCCACCCATTAATAAATAATATGCCACCATACTGTCATACTGATTCATTACTTGGGAATTATTTTCTCTAATACTAGGTAATAATATTGTTCTTACATTTCCTCTACTTTTAGTTTGATTCAATAAATCAGTTTCTATTAATGTTTCTGGTTTAAAATTGTTTGGAAATTGTTTTACTAAATCTAAACTTTCTATATAAACATTGATACTATCTTTTTCGATGGACATGGGAGAAATTAAAATTCCTCTTTTATAAAATAAGGAAATGTTATCGCTTATTTCATCTAATTTTGAAATATCTACATTAGAATGTTTATGCAATAAAGAATTTTTCTTAGGAATACTTTTTGTAAATTCTTTTAAATATTCTAAAATATTTTTTCTATTTATATCCAAATTCATAAAGCTCATCTCCTATTCTCTATGTGATTGATATGGGCTTCTTGTTCTTATTTTTATCTTTTTAATACTTTTATTATACCATTTTTTTAGAATCTAGTCAAAAAATGGTATAAAACAAAGAAAAGATGTTTTTATAGAACATTAAATCCTATAAAAACACCCAGACTGGTGCTGATGGTGGGACTCGAACCCACATGGTTTCCCGCTGGATTTTGAGTCCAGTGCGTCTGCCAGTTCCGCCACATCAGCATAAATATGATAAAACGCTATAAAGCTACACATACTGAGGCTGTAACTCGCAAATGCTCGAACAGCCTCAGCAAGTTCTGCCAGCTATGCATAAGTTATCTGTAGCTCGCTTCGCTTCACACAGCTAACTTAACATCAGCATAAAAAATTTCTTGCTACTGCTATATCATAACAGAAAATCATAAAATTAGCAAGAAAAACTAATAAAAAATATAAAAAATAATGACACTATACAAAAATATTGTTATAATAAAGAAAAATATCCAAAAGGGACAGATTTACCAAAAGGATATGTTAGCCGTTTGAACGAAGTGAATTACGGATAACTTATGCAGAGGCTAACGTCCCCAATGGATACCAATGGATACTAGGAGGAATACAAATAATGAAAAAAGATACTACATATTATACAAAAATTATTGCGAAAGTTATTATTTTAGGGTTAGTGCTATTTGGCATTTATCTTACTTATCGATTGGCTATTTTTTATATTCCATTTATTATTGCTATGTTAGTGGCAGCTTGCGTAGAGCCATTAATTCAATTTTTTATGAAGCATACAAAAATAAAGAGAAAGTTAGCTAGTGTGCTTTCACTTATTTTAGTATTAGTTATTTTAGGTAGCGTGCTAACATTTGGAATATCTAAAATTATAACAGAAGCAAGTAGCTTCTTATCTAATATAAATGTTTACTTTGATGATATTTATAATTGGGCGTTAGGAATAGTAAATGATGTAAATGAACAAAACATTCAGCTACCAGAGCAATTATCAGGAGGGTTAGAAAGCTCTTTAACAACTATTATCAACATTGTAAAAAATGCTTTCATTTCACTACTTACAGGAACTATTAACTTTATTAGTTCTGTTCCTAATATAATAACTTATGGATTTATTACTATTTTAGCGATTATCTTTATTTGTTTTGATAAAGAATACATACCAAATACCATCAAAAGTCAAATTCCAACTAAATGGTTTGAAAAGATAAAACAAATCATAAATGAAATGTGCAGTGTATCTATAAAATATATTAAAGCAGAAGCAAAGCTTTCTTTGATATGTTTCATTTGGGTTTTACTTGCTTTAAATATTATCAATTTAGTAGGAATTAAAGTAGAATATTTACTGATGATGGCTGTATTTATTGGAGTTGTTGACTTATTACCTTTGTTTGGAGCGGGAGCAGTTATGGTACCATGGGCAGGATATTTATTCTTAGTAGGAAATATGCAACTTGCTATTAGTGTAATTGTAATTTGGGTAATATGGGCAATTATAAAACAACTTATGGAGCCTAAAATGGTAAGCAAAGAAATGGGAATGCATCCAATTTTTACTTTAGTAGGAATGTACACAGGATACCGCTTAATGGGAGTGTTAGGACTTATTTTAGGACCAATTATTTTACTTATCTTAAAAAATATTTTTAGTGAACTAATTAACAAAGGAATTTTAAAAAGCTTTTTTGAACTAGAATAAATAATCAAACTTAAAAATAAAAGCAAAACAATAGAAAAGGGAAAATAATGAATAACGAAGAAATAAAAAATAAATTGTTAGAATTTGCAGATGAAAAATATAAAAAATTTCAGGAAGGACTATGCACAAATACCAATAATATTATTGGAGTTCGTGTGCCAGCTTTAAGAAATTTAGCAAAAGAAATATCAAAAGGAGATATAGATACATATTTGAAAAATGCAAGCAACGAATATTATGAAGAAATCATGTTGCAAGGAATGGTAATAGGATTAAGTAAATGTAATTTTGAGAAAATCTGTAAGTATTTAAAAGAATTTATTCCAAAAATTGATAATTGGGCAGTATGTGATGTAACAGTTGCAAGCTTGAAAATGGTGAAAGAAAACCAAAAAGAAATGCTAGACTTTTTAAAGCCTTATTTTAAATCAAAAAAAGAATTCGAACTTCGCTTTGCTATTGTAGTGTTACTTAATTTTTATATAACAGAAGAATATATTGATTTTGTACTAGAAACTTTAAACCAAATACAACATGAAGGTTATTATGTAAAAATGGCAGTGGCATGGGCAATTTCTATTGCATTTATTAAATTTCCAGAAAAAACAATGAAATTTTTAAAACAAAACAATTTAGATGATTTTACTTACAACAAATCTTTACAGAAAATAGTAGAATCTTACCAAGTAGAAAAAGAAATAAAAGAAAATATAAAAAATATGAAAAGAGTAAAACATCTCAAAAAATAGAGATGTTTTTTTTCAAATTTATATTGTTAAAAACAAATAAAATGTATATAATAAGAGAAGAAAAATGTCAAAAAAAGAGGAAAAAATGTTATATCCATATGAAATTATTGAAGTAAAACCAAAACTAAATAAGAAAAAAGTATTTTTTACTACTTTGATAATACTAACTATTATAGCATTATCTGTTTTTGGTGTGCTTCAAATTGCATATCAAAAAAAACAACAAGAAATTGAAAAAGCAAGAATCGAAGAACAAGCAAAGTTAGAAGAACAAAGAAGGCAAGAGGAGGAAAGACTAAGAATAGAACAAGAAAAACAAGACAGATTGGCAAAACATGCTAATCCATTCACCGAAGAACAAATGCAAGCAGTAGAAAATATTTATAGTTCAGAAGAAAAAAGAGTATTTTTAACTTTTGATGATGGACCAACTCAAGCGGTGACTCCTCATATTTTAGACTTATTAAAGCAAGAAAATATTAAAGCAACTTTCTTTGTATTAGGAAATAGGGTAAAAGCAAATCCAGAATTAATTCAAAGAGAATTTGAAGAAGGACATTATATTGCAAATCATGGTTATAGCCATAAATATAGTCAAATTTATAAAAATATTCAGAACGTATTGGACGAATATAATACAACAGAACAATATATTCAAGAGGCTTTACAAAATCCTAATTATCATTCAAAAGTATTTCGCTTTCCAGGTGGTTCACAGGGAGGTTATTATAGCAAAATAAAGAGTCAAGCAAAACAATATTTAAGGCAAAATGGAATTGTATCTGTAGATTGGAATGCTTTATCTAAGGATGCAGAAGGTGCTAATACAAAAGAAGAATTATTGCAAAATGTTATAGCTACTATTGGACAAAAACAAAGTGTAGTTATATTAATGCATGATGCATCAGACAAAATTCTAACGTATGAAACTTTGCCAGATGTCATACAATACTTAAGAGATAATGGCTATACTTTTAAAACGCTATATGATATTTTATAATAGTAATTATAAAAAATGAAATTTAAAAGGAGGAGTAAATAGCTATTTATTAATAGTTATATAGTAAAAATAATGATATATGATGTTATTATAATAGGAAGTGGTCCAGCAGGAATTTCAGCAAGTTTATACACAAAACGTGCTAACCTAGAAACATTAATTATTTCCAAAGAAAATGGAACCTTAGAAAAGGTAGGAAAAATTGAAAATTATTATGGGTTAGAAGAAGGAACAAATGGAAAAAAATTACAAGAAATAGGTATAAAACAAGCAGAAAATTTAGGAATTGAAATTAAAAAAGAAGAAGTAGTACAAATAGAAGTAAATAAAAATTTTTTTGTAACTACTTTGAATCATACTTATGAAGCAAAAACTGTAATTTTGGCTACAGGTTCTACAAGAAAAAAATGTGATATCAAAGGAATAAAAGAATTAGAAGGAAAGGGAGTAAGTTATTGTGCTATTTGTGATGCATTCTTTTTCAAAGGAAAAGATGTTGCTGTTTTAGGAAGCAAAGAATATGCTTTACATGAAGCACAAATATTACTTCCAATTGCCAACTCAGTTACCATGCTTACCAATGGAGAAGAAGCAATAGAAAAAAGGACACAAGGAATTGAAATAGAAGAAAAGAAAATAAAGGAAGTAAGAGGAATAGAACACGTAGAAGAAATAGCTTTTGAAGATAATAGTACCAAAAAAATAGATGGTATTTTTCTTGCAATAGGAAATGCATCAAGTAGTGACTTAGCTAGGAAATTAGGAATAAAAATAGAAGAAAAAACAAATCATATTATAGTAAATGATAAAATGGAGACACAACTTCCAGGTTTATATGCTTGTGGAGATTGCGTAGGAGGAACTCTTCAAATTGCTAAAGCAGTGTATGAAGGCATGGTGGCAGGAATGTCAGTAATTGATTACTGCAAAAAGGAAGAACGTTAAAAATGAATTGATTTTATAAATAAATTTTGCATTAAATATGCAAATATAAGAAAATTAATAAAAATATTAAGGAGGAAATAAAAATGAATATTACAAGTGAAAATTTTGAACAAGAGGTTTTAAAGTCAGATGTGCCAGTATTAGTAGATTTTTGGGCTAGTTGGTGTGGACCATGTAAAATGATGGCGCCAGTTGTTGAAAAAATTGCAGAAGAAATGCAAGGAAAAGCAAAAGTTTGTAAGGTAAATGTAGATGAAGAAGCGGATTTAGCTATGCAATATGGTATTATGAGTATTCCAACTTTTTTAGTTTTTAAAGAGGGAAAAGTAGCAAATTCTACAATTGGTGTACAAGATAAAGAAGATATTTTAAAATTATTACAATAGAGTAATAAAAAAATCATAATAGTAAATACAAAATTTAATAAAAAATGAAAAAAATTCTAAAAAGTTATTGACAAAAAAATAAAAACTTTGTATAATAAAAATCGTTCAAGTTAAGAACGGTTTTTATATTTTATATGCAGGTGTAGTTCAATGGTAGAATTCCAGCCTTCCAAGCTGGCTATGCGGGTTCGATTCCCGCTACCTGCTCCAATATTGGGCACCACTGAGAATAAAGGGTTATTTCAAGTTGGTGTTCTTTTTTATTTAAAGTAATGTTGCTAATAAATGTTTTTATTAGCGATTTTTTTTCGTTTATATTAGAAGAATTAAATAATTTTTGAAAATTGTAAAAATATTCTTCAATATCTTTTTTATTTATTTTTGGTTTATTTTGCATACTATTTAAAATATTATTTTTTTTGATATATAAATCTTCTCGCATGCGTTTTACTTTATTTACTTCGTCAACAATAAGTGTAGGGTCAATTCCACTTTTTATACTATTTAATAGATTTTGTATTTGTTGGTCAATATCTTTGATTTCTTTTTCAATATTCTTTATTTTTTTACTATATGTAACATCAATATTACATAGTTCTTTATATAAGTTATCTATAATTTTATCTATTTTCCTATTAGAAAGATAATTTTTTTCTATTATTTCTATTATGACATTTTCAACCCATTCTTTTTCTATTTTCCAATTATTAGAGCATGCATAATTTCCTTTATGGCGATTAGTTGCACAACCATAGTTTTTAGAATGCTTTTTTCCAGTAGAACAACCAATAATATGTCCGCCACATTCTGCACAAGTAAAAATAAAATTATTTTCCATATTTAGACCAGAAAGAAGATAATCACTATCTGGTTTATATTTATATTTTTTACTATTTGTTTTATTTTTTCTTTCTAAAGCACTTTGAAATTCTTCTCTTGTAATAATGGCTGGGTGAGCATTTTCACAAATTATCCATTCATCTTTTTGATTATACTTAACACCTATAACATTTTTATTTTCCTTATTCCAGATAGCAGTACCACAATATTCTTCTAGTCTATCTTCTCGTAACATGGAAACAATAGTAGAAGTAGACCAAACACCACCATTTGAGTTTTTAATTTTATTATTATTCAAATAATCTCTAATTTTAGTATAAGACATTTCTTTTTGTGTATACATTTCAACTATTATTTTTCTTACAATAGGGTAAGTATTTTCATCTAATTCCCATATTGTTTTATAAATAGGTTTTCCTTTTTGATTAATACCACAATATAATACATTTCTTTTATAACCATAAGGGGCTTTTCCACCATTTTTATAACACCAACCAGTATTATCATCTCTTTGACTTAAATTTCCAGACATGCCCTTTTTTGTGTGAAATGCTATTTCTTTACTGGTGGCTTCATTTTTAATTTCTTGAATGCCTTCAAGCCAAAAGCCTGAAACTGTGTTTATGTCTATATTTGGTTCACTTGCATATAAAATATTAATACCATAAGAACGCAATTTCTTTTTTATATCAATAGCAACTTGTCTAGTTCTAGCAAATCTACTAGAGTCATCTAAAATAATATAATTAGGTCTTTCTACTATCGCAAGATTTACCATTTTTTCAAAATCATCTCTATTTTTATCGTGAAAAGCAGAGTCACTATCTTCAAATTCTCTAGTTATTTTAATATTATTTTGTTTAGCAAATTCTTTAATTCTTCTTGCTTGCTCTGGAATAGAGTTTTTACTATCTTTTTGGTCTTGAGAACTAACTCTTTTATATTCATAAGCGGTTTGCATATAAAAATCTCCTTTCTATAAATCTATGGTGTATGATTTTACTTTTCCTTTTATTTCAATATCCTTTTTAGGTATTGTTAAAGTTTCAAAATCTTGGTTAGCAGGAATAAGAATAACATTCTTTCCACTTTCAACATAAGTACGAATTAATTGTGTTCCATTTTTTAATTCTACAGAAATAATATCACCATTAGAATATTCTTCTAGTGAAATTAATTCTAATTTTGCACCTTGCTTAATAATAGGAAACATAGAGTTATCTAACATTTTTATACCTATTGTAAATTTCATAAAAATATCTTGCATAAGGTCACTATCTTCTTTAGAAATTAAAATATTTTGTTCTAATGGGTTTTCTACATCTAAATTTTCTTCCATTAACATTTCAGTAACAAATTCTCTTGTTCCCATATTAATATGTTTAAGCATTTCACTTTCAAAAAGTTGTTTAGCTGTGTCATCTTTTATTTTCTCTTTTAATGTTGGTGTAAGTTGTTTATAAATTGATTTAATATAGTTTACCATTAATTCAACAATATTTTTTACATTTTCTGGTGCCTTTTCTAAATCTGCTTCAAAAATTAAATCATCAGGATTAATACCACATACCTTAGCAATGGCAATATTTACTTTTTCTGATGCAGGGTTTTTATTACCTTCTTGTTGTAATTTACTTAAATAAGATGCAGTTATTTTTACATTATATTTTTTTTCGCAAAGACTCGCAATAGCACGTAAAGAATAACCACTATTTTTAATTGTGTTTGATAAAAAGTTAGAATATGACATAATTAAACCTCCTAAAATTTTTTATTTATTATAGCACGTGTAAACTTTAAAGTCAACTTAAAAATTATAAAAAATGTTGACATTTTTTATAATAGATATATAATAACAACAAAACAGTCAACAATAAAATGACAAAAATGTTAAACAAAGAAAGGAGAGTATATGAGTATAGGTGAAACAGAAAATAAAATAAATATTTTAATTTCAAAAACGCCAAAAAACTATAGTGAGAATTTCATGAATAGTTTATTTGAAAAGAGAACAGAGATAATTTGTAATATTGTAAGAAGAATATTTTTAGAAAATAATACATGAAACTACCAATGTTGTTATATATGTGCGAGTTGGGGTTCGATTTTATATCGAACCCAACGCACTTATAACATGTTGGGTTCAAAATACAATAGAAAGAGGGTGAAAGCATGAAAATATATGGTGTAGACACAATAGAATTTGGAATTGAAGTTGAAAATTATGATGAATGTTTTGGTAATTTTTTAGTTGAGTTAGATAACATGAAAAAGGAAGCACAAGAGCATTATCAAGAAACTACAATTAAATTGGAAAATATAACATTTATAGTTAAACCAAAGGGACAAGGGTTTTATTCTTATAAATTGGAATGTGAAGATTTTCATATATGTTTTATGAGTAAAAAAATAGAAAAAAGTGCACCAATTTATGTAAGGTTTATTTCAAGATTTATATGGCAGTATAATTATAAAATAGCATATCAACTTTTTAAAGAATGGTTTTCAAATACATTTCAAATGGAAATAGTAAGTACAAAAATAAGTAGACTAGACCTTTGTTGTGATATTGATGAAATATCTTTTAAAGCAGAAGATAGCAAGAAAATTATAACACGAGCAAGAAAAAAAGAAATAATGAATGTAGATAGTGAAAACTATGAAGGAAAAATTTTTTCTGGCTTTACAATAGCAAAAGGGAGTCCTTTAATGTGTCGTATTTATAATAAAACTTTGGAAATAAAAAAATCAAATAAAATATGGTTTGAAGATATATGGAAACAATTTAATTGGAATGGAAATAATGTCTGGAGAATAGAATTTCAAGCAAGAAGAAAAATATTAAAAGAATTTAAAATAGATAGCATACAAGATATTGATGAAAAAATTGAACCTTTATGGGCATATTATACTGAAAACTGGTGTACTATTAGGCAACCAGATAAAGATATAAATATGTCTAGGTGGAAAATTAGTAAGAAGTGGACAAAAATTCAAAAGATAAATAATGTTTATAATGTAGAACCATTATCAAGAGAAAAGATAAAAAGGGGAGATGAAGAAACACTTTTGAATTTTTGTCTTGGAACAATGACTTCTTTATCTGCTATAAAGGGTTACGACAACTTACAAGATACATATTTTTACCTAAAAGATAAAATAGAAAAGAGAAATAAAAAAAGAAACACAAGTTATCAAAAAGAAGTGGAAAAGAAAATGAATAGGTATATAAAAGGCTAGACAATATGTCTAGCACTTTTGCATATCTTTTATAATATAAAATATTTTTACTAAATCTTCATTAAGTCCAATTGCAATTTTGTCAATGGTATCTAATGTTGGATTTGTTTGAAGTCCATTTTCTAGGCTATTTAGATATGTTGTTGATATACCAGTCAACTTGGAAAATTGTTCTAAAGTATAGCCTTTTCCAATTCTTAATTGTTTCAATTTACTATTCATTTTTGCTCCTTCCTTTAATTTTACAATTTATAACTTCTGCAGAAAGTTATTACAAAAAATATACCACTATTGTATACAATAGTCAATGTATAACGTAGTTAAATTATAAATCACTTTCTTATAAAATATTTTTAGGAGGGAAAGAAAATGATAAAACTTAATATAAAAGAAGTATTGAAGAAACAAGGAAAAACAAAATATTGGTTAGTTAAAAACATGGAAATGGGTTATCAAACAATTGACGCTATGATGAATAACAAAACAAAAGGAATAAGATTTGAAACAATAGAAAAATTATGCAAAGTTTTAGAATGTACTCCAAATGATTTATTCGAGATTAAATAAATAAATAAAATAAATCTTATCTTCTCTTAACAAACAAAATACATTAAGAAATAACACTGTCAAGGCTATTTTACGGTAATTTGTAGAAAACTTTAATAGTATAGAGAAGTATATTATTGTAGTATCTTAAACTAGCCCGTAATTAGTAAAATATGCATTTTAGCCTTTATAGTGTTATTTCTTAATGTTATAACAAAATAAGAGAAGATATATTTATGTTGGAATATCAATGATAATTGTTTTTGTTTTAGGTGGTGCGTAGTGTGTGATTCCCGCTACCTGCTCCAACGACGTATCTGTTCGAACTATAAAACAGATAAATAAAAATATCATTCTAAAAACGAATGGTATTTTTTTATTTTATTTTCAGTATGTATTACATTTTCCCCCTGAGTTTTGTACCATTGGTCAAAACTCATAGGGGAGAACGATTTAGTTAAGTACACTAAAAAAATTTATTATTCTTGTTCAATATTATTACTTTCAGTAGGCAGATAAGTAGAAAATCAATTAGTAGCTGTTACATAACTTTCTAACGAAAGTATGTAACCCACTATGACATTTTCAAAACTACCGTTTTGCAAAGGTGTCGTGGGCTCCTAGCGGAGAGTTTATAAATTATTTAATATTATAATTTTAATAAGCTCAAATAAATCAATAAATAATTTAATGATACTTGAAATTTTAATATATATATTGTATTATATAGATGAAATTGAGTGAAATACTAATAAATTTTTATTATCTCCTTTAGGAGTTGACATATAGTAGCAAGTAACAGCAATACAAAATTTTGTTAAAGGAGGAAATTTTATGGCAAATGAACGGAATAAAAAGGAATTAAGCTCCAAACAAGCAAATAGAATATCATTGGTAATAAGTACAATATATTTTATCTATGTATTTTTAAATGGAATAATTTCGAAACCTACAGGAAATCAAGCAGTGTATTATTGGATGATAGGGTGTGTTGTAGGAACTATTTTTATTTATGGTGTTTTTTATTTCTTTATCTTCAAAGGAGAAGAAAAAGCAAAAGAAGAAAGAACAAAAGAAATAGAAATTGTAACGTCACAATATTTATCTTACACAGATTTTAAGCAAGTGTATTTCTTAGCAAAAGGTTATGGAAGCGATATGATAAGGCAAATTTTGCAAAAAGAAGGTTGTAAATTCTATGCTAAGCTTACTGAGAACAAGAATATATATCTACTTGTTAAAGATAAGCATAATGAAGAAGTTTATAGTGTAGAAATAGAAAATCATGTTTATTTCAATTCCAACTTTAAATTTGAGGAATAAAGTTATGATGCCATAGTAAAAGTGGAGGTTCTTATTTTAAAGAATCTCCATTTTTACAGATAAAAGTAATAAAGAAATTAGAATACTATAAAAAATAAATGATATTTTAAATAAATTTTCTCAAATTGCATAAAATATACTATATTTATTGTGCAAAACGACTTGACAATTGTTTTTTAGACATTGTATAATAAATATAGTAAGAAAATGTTTCTCGCTTTATGGTGGTGCGAGTAATAAATTATCCATTTTGCTAAATGTTCTCGCTTTATAGTGGTGCGAGTAATAAATTATCTATTTTGAAAATGTTTAGCCTTCTATATTAAGTTATAGAGGGCTTTAATTTTAGAAAGGACAAGTTATATGTTTTTAGAAACAGGATATGTATATCACATAAAAGATGAATATTTTGAATTTGCAAAAGATGAAAAACTTATGAAAAATCATGAAAATGGAAATACAAGACCTACATATTTTTGTATAAAAAATACTGATAGCAAAATTTTATGGTTTATTCCTATGAGTTCTAAAGTAGAAAAATATAGAAAATTACAAGAACAAAAAATAGAGAAAAATGGAGTTTGTGATACTATTGTAATTGGTAAATATAGAAGAAAAGATGCTGTTTTTCTAATTCAAAATATCTTCCCAATTATTGAAAAATATATAGACCATATAGACACTATTAGAAATCAAGCTGTAGCTGTTGTTGAAGGAACTCAAAAAGAAATTACATACAAAGTGAATAAAATTTTTAAATTAAAATCAAAACGGAATAAACTTAATTTTTCCAGATGTAGATAGAATTGAAAAGCTATTATTAGAAGAATTAAATAATGATAATTAAGATTACACAAGAGCTCATTTATTGAAGTGAGCTCTTGTATATTATTTTAACAATAAATTAATTCTTTAAATATAATTTCTTCAGCACAATGCCTATAGTTATTCATAAGTCCAGTCCATTCTAAAGGATTGGTATTTTTTAATTCTTCATCAATAGGATTTTTTTCTAGCATTTGTTTCATAAGTATTTCAAATCTACTTTTAGCTTGTTTATCAGTTTCAACAATATGTTTTCTCAAAGTCTTGTTCATAAACATTATTATATATTCAACTTTCTTATGATTTTTCAAATATTCCAATCTTAAATGTCCATATTTTCCAATAATATAATCATTTTCATAATCTTCTTTTTCTAAATATAAGTTAGGAACAAAATAATCTCCTTCTTTGTGATATAAGTTATCTCTACCATAATAAAAATCTCCTAAAATTTAATTTCACTACTTTTAGAACTATAATTTTATATCTGCTAAAGCTGTCTATAAATACAAATTTTTATAAAGTGTACTTAACTTACTCTTACTGGGTTAGGACTTATGACAAGGTCAAAGTCCTATGCTACAAAGTAATTTCTATATGTATGAGTAATATAGACTACATTAAACAATTTTACTAAATATCAGCTTATAATGTTTGCAATAGTTAAACTTATGGAAATGGAGTGAGCAGAACAAAATAAAGTAGCATTATATTTATTCAATCTTATAAAAAATGGGAAGTGAAGAACTTGCTGCTAATTTATTTCGTATCACGCAGACAGAATCAAAATTAAAAAAAGATAATATACAAACTGAAAAAGATGCCAATATGGTTCATTATAATATTGGCAAGAATATCAGAGAAGTTATAAAAAAGAATGGTGGAACTATGCCAGAAGATTTACCTACACCTAAAAAAAGTTTAAAACAAGTTGCAAAAGAAAATAATAAAAGTTTAGAAGCATTAAATAAAAAATAATTCATTTTTTTAGTCTTTTACATTTTATAAAAAACGTGATATAATACATTTCATATAAATTTTTTAATCCTGTTTTTGCAGGTTGATATATAGACAGTTATTATAAAATAATTATTTTAAGGAGGTATTTATATGCTTGGGGTTATAACAGTAGTAACAATTTTAACCGGAGTAATAGTTCTTTGTGCATCAATTGTGCCTATAATTACTGTATTAGTAGAAAAGATTAAACATAAGCAAACTAAAACAGTTTATAAATTTTCAAAGGAACTATTTGATGCTGAATATTCTAAATGTCCTAATGAAGAAGATCAATTTATAGGAAGATTTGATATGGATTTTTTAGAATTTAGAAACCATTATGATTAAATACCAGGTAAGACAATAAGCTATATCTGTTGAGAATTAACAGATATAGTTTATTGTTTTATTAAACTTTTTTTAATGATTGTAATTAATAAAAAGTATAATATACTTTAATACATTTATTCATATTTGTTTATTAATTGTTGAAAAATAAAAAAGTTGTAGATAACTACGACGTTCGCTCCAATTAAAAGTTACACATTTTATTTGTGTAATTTTTTTATGCTTCAAAAGACTTTAAATAAAAAAATTATATAATATAAAAAACTGAATTTTATGTAAAACAACATAAAAAATGACTATAGAATTTTGTCGATTTTTGTAGAAAATAATTTTGATTTGATGTATAATAAACTTATAGACATAACATAGTGATAGGAGGAAAAGAATATGGAAGAAGAAAAAGTAATTGAAAATAATCAAGAAGGAAAGAAAGCAAAGAAAAAGCATATCTTTTTAAAAACTATTTTAATTCTTTTAATTGTTTTATTATTACTTATAATCATAGCTTCAACGACCTATTATCTATTTCTTGTAAAAAGTAAAGAAGAAATAACAAATAACAATACACAAGCAATAATAAAAGAAGAAAAAGTAATTGAATATGGTACTTCTCTTACATACGAGGAAATTTTAGAAAGCATGGTTGATACTACCAAATTAGCAGAAAATACAACAATTAAATTATGGCTTAATGATACTTTATTAGAGCAAGAACAATATACATTTGATACTGTTGGAAATGTTACAATAAAAGTAGAAGTATCTACAAAAATATTACCTTTAGTAGATGAAAAATTTGGTGAAGTTTTCAATGAATTTTTAAATCAAACATTAAATCCAAAAGTTATTCTAAATGAACAAAATATGTGGACTGTACAAGATACAAAAATGCCTGTATTATCTGGCGTGCAAGATAAAGAAATTACAGAAGGAGACGAAATTGATATAAAGGCTGGTATTACAGCAAAAGATGAAATAGATGGAGACCTAGAAGTTGTAATAGAAGGAGAATTTGATGCAAATAAAGCAGGAGAATATACATTAACAGCAAAGGCAGTAGATAAAAATAAAAATGAGACTGTACAAACTTTTAAAATAGTAGTAAAAGAAAAACCAGATGAAGTAACAAAACCTAGTACATCAAGTAGACCTAACAGCTCTAGCAGTTCAAGTAGTTCAAGTAGTTCTAGTGGCTCAAGTGGTTCAAGTAGCTCTAGTAGTTCTGGTAGTTCAAGCCAAGGTTCTTCTAGTCCATCAGCAAGTACAAAAGAAGGAAGGCTAGCTTTAGCAAGGGCAGAAGCAAGGAGAGTAGTAAGTCAAATTATTACACCTGGTATGAGCAATTTACAAAAAGCAACCGCCATTTGCAATTACATTACCACAACAGTAGATGTTCAAACAAATCAATCCTCAGAGGCATATCAAACAAACTATGGAAATGAAGCTTATGCTGCTCTTATTATGAAAATAGCAGCTTGCTCTGGACGTTGTAAAGCAGTAACTTTACTTTGTGATGCCGCGGGACTAAAAAGTCAGCATATTAATCAAAATCAATGGACACACCAGTGGAATAAAATTCAAATGGAAGATGGAAGTTGGATAGTAATCGATTCACAAATAGGATTTGTGGGCGATAGACATCCATTAGAATAAATAAAATAAAAAGCTTATGAACTATTAAAGTTTATAAGCTTTTTATTTGGAGCGGGTAGCGAGAATCGAACTCGCGCTATCAGGTCGGAAGCATGACATTCTACCACTAAATTATACCCGCAAATAGAACTAATATTATTATACCGTATTTTAGGAAAGCTTTCAAGAGAAAGAGCATAAAATAAATAATAAAAATTTCCAAAAACTCTTTAAAAATATTTGTTTTTGTATATAATAGTAAAAAGAAAAAGGAGAAGATGTAATTTGGAAAATAAATGGTTTAATAAAACAGTAGGAGAAACTTGTGAAATATTACAAACAAACGAAGAAAAAGGACTAACAGAAGAACAAGTAGAACAAAAAAGAATGCAGTATGGATATAATGAACTAAAAGCAAAAAAGAAAAAGAGTTTATTTATAAAATTTTTAGAAGAATTTAAAGATTTTATGATTATCATTTTAATTATTGCAGCTATTATTTCTGGCATAGTTGGAGTGATGGAAGGAGAGGGCATTACTGATACTATTATTATTTTAATAGTAGTTATAGTAAATGCTATTATTGGTGTCGCTCAAGAAAATAAAGCAGAAAAATCATTAGAGGCTTTACAAAAATTAAGTAGCCATGCGGCAAAAGTAATTCGAAATGAAAAACTGATTGTTGTTCCTGCAAAAGAATTAGTGCCAGGCGACATTGTGGTATTAGAAACAGGAGACTACATTGCAGCAGATGTAAGATTAATAGAAGCAGTTAATTTAAAGGTACAAGAATCTTCTTTAACAGGAGAATCTGTGCCAGTAGAGAAAAATACCTTGGCAATAAGCGAAGAAAAAGTAGGAATTGGAGATAGAACAAACCAAGCTTTTTCATCAAGTTTAGTTACTTATGGTAGAGGCAAAGGAATAGTAGTAGAAACAGGAATGAATACAGAAGTAGGAAAAATTGCCGGAATTCTTAACGATACCATTGAAACTGAAACGCCATTGCAAAATAAACTAAATAAATTAGGAAAAACATTAGGAATTGTAGCAATTGCTATTTGTATTGTTATTTTTATAGTTGGAATTGCTATTGGAAAAAATGCTATGGAAATGTTTATGACAGCAGTAAGTTTAGCAGTAGCAGCAATTCCAGAAGGCTTAGCAGCCGTTTCTACCATTGTACTTGCAATTGGTGTGCAAAGAATGGTTAAGAAAAATGCTATTGTTAAAAAACTTCCAGCTGTAGAAACTTTGGGAAGTAGCACCGTTATTTGTTCTGACAAAACAGGAACTTTAACACAAAATAAAATGACAGTACAAAAGGTATTCTACGATAATATTCTGCAAAATGTAGATGATGCAAAAGTTAATAACAATAATGAAGAATTAAAGCAATTAGTTTATATAAGCATGCTTTGCAATGATACAAAAGTAGGGCAAGATAACCAATTAACAGGTGACCCAACTGAAACAGCTCTAATAGATATGGGATTTGCACTTGACTTTAATCCATCTGTTTTAGAAGAATATCCAAGAGTAGAAGAAATTCCTTTTGATTCAGATAGAAAACTAATGACTACGGTTCATCAAATAGGAGACAAATATATTGTTTATACCAAAGGAGGAATCGATGAACTTTTAAAACGTTGCACAAGTTATAATATAAATGGAGAAATAAAAACAGACTTAGAGGAATACACAAAAGTTATTGAAATAAATAACGAAGCAATGGCAAAAGAAGCATTAAGAGTGCTTGCTATGGCATATAAAGAATTAGACCATAAGCCAGAAAAAGAAGAGATGCAAGATTTAGAAAGTAACCTAACCTATATAGGAATGGTAGGAATGATAGACCCACCAAGAGAAGAAGCAAAACAAGCAGTAGAAAAATGTAAAAGAGCGGGCATAAAAACTGTTATGATTACAGGAGACCATAAAATTACAGCAACCGCTATTGCAAAGCAATTAGGTATTCTTGAACATGAAGAAGAAGCAATTACTGGAAAAGAACTAGAAGAAATGTCACAAGAAGAATTAGAGAAAAACATTAGAAATTATAGTGTATATGCAAGGGTATCACCAGAACACAAAGTACGAATTGTAAAAGCATGGCAAAAACAAGGTGAAATAGTAGCCATGACAGGAGATGGCGTAAATGATGCACCTTCTTTAAAAACAGCAGACATTGGTTGTAGCATGGGAATGGTAGGAACAGACGTTGCAAAAGAAGCAGCTGACGTAATTTTAACAGATGATAACTTTGCAACAGTAGTATCTGCAGTAGAAGAAGGAAGACGTATTTACGACAATATTTTGAAAGCAATTCAATTCTTATTATCTAGCAATGTAGGAGAAATTGTAGTATTATTTGTTGCAATTTTAATTACACCATGGATATCAAACTTCTTTGGTATTGATGTAAACTTAATTGTACCATTACTTCCAATTCATATTTTGTGGATTAACCTAGTAACAGATTCTCTGCCAGCTTTAGCTTTAGCAGTTGACCCAGCAGAAAAAGATGTAATGGACAGAAAACCAAAGAAGCCAAGTAAGGGAATTTTCACAAAAGGTATGACATGGCGTATTATTTATCAAGGGTTGATGATAGGATTTCTTACCTTAGCTGCTTTCTTAATTGGTCTTGCAACACCAGAAGAAAGCCTTCCAGTAATAGAAGGTTTAACTGTAGAAGAAGTAAAAGTTGAAATTGGGCAAACCATGGCATTTACTGTTCTTGCTTTATCAGAACTTGTACATGTGTTTAATATTAGAAATAACAAAAAATCAATTTTCAAAACAAATCCATTTAATAATAAACACTTGTTACTAGCTATAGGCGTGTCTGCAGCATTAATGCTTGTTATTCTATTTGTTCCAAGTTTAAGACATATATTTAGCATTCCAGTTTTACCAACAGCAAATATCATAGAAGTAATTCTTTTAGTACTGGCGCCAATTGCAATTGTAGAAATATTTAAATTATTAAAAATTAATACAATAAAAGAGGAATAAGAAAAGATTTGGGACGCGTCCAAATCTTTCCAAAGACTTAAAAAATAAGTAAAAAGTATAACGCAAAAAGAATTGAATAGGAGGGATGCCCCAATGTCATCAGTTTAAGAAAAATACTGTAATATAAATTTAAAATTTATGTTACAGTATTTTTTCGTTATCTATGATATAAGTAAAGAAAAAAGGTGTAAGATATGATAAAATATGGATACAAAGGATTAAAAAAAATAAAAAATAGAATACAAAGTGAAGAATTAAAGGAAAAAGGTAGAAAAAACTTAAAATATTTTACTAGAAAAAGAAAAATGGATTTTGAAAAATTAATTCATTACATACTAAATAAAAAAGGATTGTGTACAAATATGGAAATAAATAATTTTTTTAATAAAATAAATGAAGATACTGATATGTCTGCTCAAGCATTGTTAGATCAAAGGCTAAAGTTAAATCCTGAAGTATTTGTAGATTTAAATAATGAATATTTACAAGGATTCTATGAAGAATATAAAGATACAGATGTAAAAACATATAAAGGATATATATTAAAAGCAATAGATGGAAGTGATTTTGAATTACCAAATACCAATAAAATAAGGGAAAAATATGGACAAGTAAGTTCACAATCAGGAAAAACAATTCCAAGAAGTAGTGTATCAATGTGTTATGATTTGCTAAATGAATATATATTGGATGTAGTGCCAGAAAAATATAGAGCAAGTGAAATAGAAATGGCAAAAAAGCATATACAAAAAGACCAAGAAATAAGCAAGGGCTATAAATCAATATATGTAATGGACAGAAATTATGTATCATTAGAATTTATGATATATATGAAACAAAATAAAATAGAGTTTGTTTCAAGATTACAAAAGGGATATTATAAAAAAGAAATTAAGTCGCTAAAAACCAAAGATGAAATAGTTGAAATAGAGCATACAAAGTACAGGATGAAAGAAAGAGCATTTAACGATCAAAATTTAAGGGATATTGCTAAAAAAGAAAAAAGCACAAGTGCTAGAATTATAAAATATGTATTAAAGACAGGAGAAATAGAATATTTAATAACCAATATAAAAGATTTAAGCTATGAAGAAATAGTTGAAATATACAATAAACGCTGGGGAATAGAAACTATGTACTACAGTTTAAAATCAAAGTTACAAATAGAAAAATTTACAAGTAGTAATAAAACCATTATAGAACAAGATTTGTTTGCAGGAGTGTTAGTTTATAATATGGTACAAACAATGAAAAATGAGGCAACTGAGAAAATAGAGCAAAAGAAATATAAACATGAAATGAAAGTAAATGAGAATATCGCTATAGGACTATTCAAAAATGAAATGATATATATAATGCTAGAAGAAAATGATAATGAAAGAGTAAAAAGATATGATAAATTATGTAGAAAAATCTTAAAATACAGAATTCCAATACGAAAAGATAGAAATTATAAAATAGAACCACAAATAAATAATAAAAATAGTTATAATAAACTCAAAAGTTTCTAATCTACATAAATGAAGAGTAACCTATATAGGTTTATTAATAATGTCAAAATACCAATATTAGATATTAGCAGAATATTTAATA
>CANRLO010000014.1 GCA_947631495.1 uncultured Clostridia bacterium | reverse complement strand
CACGTCAACCCCACAAGCTTTAGGATAAATAACTTCCATGATAAAAACTCCTTTATATAATAAATTTTCAAGGAATACAGGGACTGTGCAATTAACACTATAACAAACTTATCAGTCAATGATTAGTTTACAGCCTCAAGGGACTACTTATGTGTGCTTGAAACAACTGCACTTGCACTGTTTTTTATACTGATTTAATCTGAAAGTTGCAGAAGTCTGCAACTCACTCCACCGTGCTTTGTAGTATATATTCCTTAGAGGCATTATATAATAAAAATGCTTCAAACTCAAGGCTTTCATACCTATGTGTGCCTTGTGAGCGAAGCGAGAAAGGAATGGAATTTTTTATGAGAATAGTAAATAAAAAGAAATTTACAAGAATGATAATTATAGTATTAGGAGTTATTTTTACTATATGTTTTTATTTTAGTAATGTTTCATTTTCAAAAGGGGAAGTGAAAACAAAAAATATTTATGTATCTAGTGGAGATACATTATGGAGTATTGCAACTCAAGAAAAAGAAAACAATAGTTATTATGAAGACAAAGACATTCGAGATATTATTTATGAAATTAGAAAAATAAATGAATTAGATAATACGTCTTATTTAAAAGTAGGTCAAAAATTAGTATTATATAGTTTATAAAAATATATTATTAACTAGGTATTACAACAAGCACAAATAAAATAGCATAATTCTAATATTAATAAAATTATGCTACTTACTATTTTATTTGTTTATTTCATTTCATTGTTGATTTAATGGATTTCTTTCTACTGCATTTCGTACTTGTTCATTTGCAACATGAGTGTAAATTTCAGTGGTAGAAATACTAGCGTGTCCTAATAATTCTTGCAAAGCTCTAATATCTACTTCACCATATTGGTACATTAAAGTAGCAGCCGTATGTCTTAACTTGTGGGTAGAATATTTAGTGGTGTCTAATCCTGCTTTTCTTAATTCTTTTTCAACTGTGTATTGAACTGTTCTTCTTGCAATTCTTTCACGTCTTTCACTTAAAAATAAAGCATCTTTAGATTTGCTATCAATACCTTCTTTAGGTCGTACTGCTAAATAAGATTTTATTGCTTCCATGCATACTTTATTTAAATAAATTGTTCGTTCCTTGTTACCTTTACCAATTACAGTCATTTTGCAATCATCAAAATGAATATCTTTTATATTAATACTAACTAATTCAGATAAACGCATTCCACAATTTAAAAATAGAGTAAGAATGGCAAAATCTCTTTCTTTATTTCGAACATCTTCTTGCAAAGTTACATTCAAAAGTTTTTTACTGTCTTCTAATGTTAAATATTTTGGCATTCTTTTATCTAATTTAGGAGTTTCTAAATTTTGAGCAGGGTTTACTTCTATTATTTTTGCCTTTACTGTTAAATACTTAAAGAAAATACGAATAGTAGAAATTTTTCTTGCACGGGTAGATGCTTTACTTTTTTGTTCTACTGCTAAAAAAGAAATAAAAGAGTGAATGTCTTCTAAAGTAATTCTTTTTAAAGTATCTAAATCAAAATCATCAATGCGAATATTCGCAAAATCAGTTTCATTTGTTAAATTAAAATGAATTTTCATATATTTTAAAAACATAGCAAGGTCATAATTATATTCTTTCACAGAGTTAGGAGATTTATTTAAAATTGTAATAGAATAATCTAAGAAAGAATTTAAAAACTCAGGGTTATCTTCACGTTTTATCATATTTTTCACACTCCATTTTAATATTCATATAGAGGGTTATATTTTTTTGTGTTTATAAATTGTCTTACTAAATTTCCACTTTCAGAAATATAGTTATCTATTGTTAAACCTTCTTGTAATGTTTCATTTGAATATTCACTTGTTAGAATAGCAGAATCTTCATCTTTATTAGAAAAAGACCAGTTAATCCAGCTTAAATTATTTTCATCCATAAAATGAATCCAATCCATAGTACTTTCAGCATCAAAACCACTATTGCCACTTATATCTGTAGTACCCCATTCAGAAATAAATACAGGAAGGCCATTTTCTAAGGCTTTTGTTATAGTATTTCGTGATTCTGATTTATGTGTTCCAGCATAGAAATGGAAAGTGTACATTATATTGTTAAAGTCTAAAGGTTCATTAGTAGGATCGTTTAAGTTAACACACCATGTTGGAGTTCCAACTAATATAACAGAATCTTTAGAATTATTTCTAATAATAGGTATAATTTCCTCTGCATAAGGTTTAATTTGATTAGACCATGTTACAGAGCCTTGATTTGGTTCATTACAAATTTCATAAATTAAATTTGGTACGTTTTGGTATTTAAGTGAAGTTTCTTCAAAAAATGCTTTTGCTTCTTCTATATACATGTTAGGGTCGTTATCAGAAAGAGTGTGCCAATCAATAATAACATATAAATCTAAATCAATACACATATCTATTAAATTATATGCCTTTTGTTTTATTTCAGTAGGATTAGAAATATAACCATTTTCGTTAGTATACATAGCAATTCTAAATACATTTATACCCCAAACATCTCTTAAATAAGTTAAATTATCTTTTGTTAATAAATCATAATACCATTGAATACCATGACTGCTTATACCTTTTAATTGGAAATTTTCATGATACATATTTTTTAAATTTGTTCCATCAACATACAAATTACCGTTACCAGAAACAAGATTAGATACACCAAGTCTTTTTATTATTTCTGCAACATCTTTTTCAGTATGTGATTGTGTTAATTTATTAATGAATATTATAATTGCTATAATAATAACAAAAATAATTAATTTTAGCAAAACTCTAATTTTTGATTTCATTATTTTATAACTCCTTTTTTATGAAAGAATATTTTAAATATAGAACCATATTTATATTTTGTAGCTCTATCATTTATAATATAGTTTGATGTTCTATTACTAATATCAAATTTAATTGAAATTAATAAATAGAATATATTAGAGAACATCCACATAAAAGATATAATGTAAAAAGCCATGTTAGTTTGAGTAATTTTAAAAATAGCAAATATAATTCCAATTAAATTAATCAATAATAAGCTTAAGTGCTTCAATAATAGTTTTCTAGATTCATTTTTATTATTTGTTAGAACACTTGATTTAGGTGTAACATCAAAATTAGAATTGGTTTTAAAGAAATATTCTTTTATAACATCAATTCCTAAATTTGGTGCTAAAATAGTTTCATATATTTTTGACCAAGTAGAAGAACGCTTTTTATTGGATAGTATATCTAACATATATCTTTTTAATAAATAAGATGGTAGCCATAGTATTAAAAATGTTTTTAAATCGCAATTAATTGTTATAATACCAAATATAGCAAATAGAGTAGGGGCAATTAGGTATATTAATCTTCTAAATCCAAAAAACCAATAGGATACACAAGATAAATATTCTAGTTTTTGTCTCAAAGATAATCCTTTCAAATGTAATATGTTATATTTTTTAGACATTTGAATACAACCTTTAGCCCAACGAGAACGTTGTTTTAAAAATCCTTGTAAGTCTAATACAGATTCTCCAATAGCTTTCGTAGTTGTTAAGGCAAGACATTCATAACCTTTTGCTTCAACTAACATACCAGTAGCAATATCTTCAGATAAAGTACCAGTAGCAAAACCATTATTAGCTTTTAATGCTTTTCTAGAAAATACAGTGTTGGTACCACAATATATTGCTGAATTAATTGTATTTTTATAAGATTGTAAGTCATTGTAAAAATAAGATTGTTCATAAGGTATTTCATTTTCTAAATAAAATCTATATTGGAAAATATCCGGATTATAGAATGTTTGAGGAAATTGAACAAAGCCTAATTTTTCATTTTGCATAAAGTATGGTATAGAGGAAAGCAAAAAATCTTTCTCTGGAACCATATCTGCATCAAATGTAGCAATATATGGAGAAGTAGTTCTGTTTAATGCATTATTATAATTTCCTGCTTTAGCATTATTTCTTTTTTCTCTTGCAAAATAATTGATATTATAAGATGATGCTAATTTTTTAATATTAGGTCTATTTCCATCATCACATAAATAAATATGTATTTTACTTTGAGCATCATATTCTAAGTTTAAACATCCTTCAATTGTTTTTCTTAATACATTTTCACTTTCATTATATGTTGCAATAAAAATATCAACCTCAGGTAAATTACTAATATTAGTATTAATGGAAGGTACTTTTTTCTTTTTGCCCATTAAAATATTAATATAATAAACGAAAAAATCAAAAAAATCCCATATTTCTACAAATAATATAATAAATCCAAAAAGAATAGGAATAAAACCTAAATTAACTGGAAGGGTAAAAAAAGTTCTCCAAAAAATATATATGAATGTTAATAAAAACATAAAGGTATAAAGCACTTTTTTTATATTTCTCATAATAATTGCCGCCTTTTTACGAAATTTTCTACATTATATAATAGAAAATGTCAAAATACAACATTTAAATACATAAAAATACTAAGATATGAAATTTAATAAAAATCTACAATATTATTGACAAAAAATTTTATTAATGATATATAATCTATGAGTTAAACATAAGAAAAAAAGGAAAAATATAAGAAAATGGAAAATTATAGTAGTTAATAAAATAGTACGTAAATAGATTCAATTTTATTAAATCTATTTACGTACTATTTTGATATAAAAACAAATTTACAAAGGGGGTTCAAAATGTTAAAAAGAAAGAACGAAGGAATTACGCTAATTGCTTTAGTTATAACCATAATACTTTTATTAATATTAGCAGCAGTAAGTTTAAGGTTAGTACTTGGTGATAATGGGCTAATAGCAAAAGCAAGGTTAGGAGCATTTACACACGAACTAGAAGCAATAGCGGAAAAAATTGAAGTAGAAAGAGGAAATCTTGCAATTGATGAATATACAACAGGGGAAGTCAAAAATTTATTTACAGAAAAATATACAATCAATGCTGATACTCCAGATACTTTAGTAGCAGCAATGACAGAGGCAAGAGAAAAAGCAAATAAAACAGGAGATGTAAATACTGATAAAGAAAATTTGTATTATATTGATACAAAGTATGCACCAAAAGAGCATACCTATGTTTTCGATTTATTAAGTTGGACTGTATTTAAAATACCACAAACAAAAATAGCAGGAACAATCTATCATTATGTAAGGTCAGGAGAGACAAATGGAACAACTGCAGAAGGACCTTCTATTGAACAAGTAGGTGAAATAACACCTATTGAACCAGAACCAGAAAAAGTAGATTATGAAAAATACATACCAATTTATACAGCAGACGAATTCAAACAAATTGCATCAGGAGAAACTATTACAATAAGTGAAGCACCAACAGAAGTATTTGGAACACAGCAATTTGAAATGACTTCAGAAGCAATTTATAAGCTTATGAATGATATAGATTTTGGCGGAGAAAATCTAACACCATTACCAGAATTTAAAGGAATATTCTATGGAGATGGAAAAACATTAAGCAACTTTAATATAGATAATACAAGTAATACTACAAAAATACCAATTTATAGTGAAGATGGTAGTTCAGAAACTACTTGCTATTCACCAACAGGATTATTTTCAAGAGTAATAGGAGGAACAACACTTACTGAATATGGTGACTACATTGGTGGAAAAATCCATTATTTAAATATATTGAATGCAGGAACAATAAAAGGAAATGAAAGTGTTGCAGTGCTTGTAGGAGATGCAGCAGGAATCGTAATAAAAGATATCACTATAGATAATAATACAGGTTCAAAAACAACAATTTCTGTAGAAGATTTTATGAATTCTAATAAGCATTCAAATTCAAAAAATAGAGCAGGAGTAGTAGGCGTTATATATGATAAAAGTGATGCAATTTCAGAATTTAATAATATTAAAGTAAAAAATATTCAATTTCCTAGTGTTGTAAACGATAATGATACAGCAGGAATAGTAAAATGTGTACTAGGAAAAACAATTTTTGAATCATGCTTTGTAGAAAGCCTTGAAGGTGCAAATACAGGATTAGCACATTATGTATCAAAACCAATTAGTGTTTACAATTGTTGGGCAAAATCTACTCAAATTGGTTTAACTGATAGTAAAACTGTTGGAGGATTAATTGATGCTATTGATTCACCAGAACCAATGAGTATAGTAGAAAAAGATAATAAGATAGATGCAAATATTTATAATTGCGGTTTAATAAACGTTAATTTTATAGAAAGAAACAATGATATGAGAGGTGATATAGGAGGTATCGTAGGATATTCAACTAATAGTTTGAAATTTGAAAATATAAATGTTGAAATATCGGATATATTGCAAGGAAGCAATGTAGGAGGCGTAATTGCAATTCTATACGAAGATAATTCAGACGGTATACAATTTGAAAATATTAAATTAAATATTGGCACTATAAAAAGTAGCGGCAATTCAGGTGGAGTTGCTGGTTATATTTATAATAACGGAGAAAGTGTAATACTTAATAAAATACAAAATATAAATAGCGTAATATATTCAAGTAGTTCTACTGGTGGAATAGTAGGATGTACAGATGCTAAATGTAACATTCAAATGTCTAATATGGAAATAAAAAATGTGACAGTAGTAAGTAATGGCAGTCATGCTGGAAGTATTATTGGAGGATTAGAAGGAAATAGCGATTCTACAGTTAAAATAAAAAATAGCATTATTGAAGATGTAACAATAAACGGAAAAAACGAAATTGGTGGTATTATAGGATTTTCAAAGGCAGAAAATATAATAGAAAAATGTAACATTAGCAATGTTACATTAGGTCCAAAAATGAATGAAAATGGCGAAATAATGGATATTCCAAATCTACCTGGAATAAAATATATAAATGAATGCGATACTGCTGGCGGAATTATAGGATTTAGTTATTATGGAACAAGTTTAATGGATTGTAACATAAAAAATATTAATATAGACAATCTAAATCGTTCTTATGAACTAGGTGGAATAGTAGGAAATGTATATACAAAAAATTTTTTAATTACAAATTCAAATATTGAAGAAATAAAAATACAAAATTTTAAATGTGATAAAGTAGGTGGATTAACAAGCTTTGTTGGTGGGGGAAATATAGAAATACAAGGAAATATAAAAAATATAAAAATTTCTACTACAAATTATAGTTATGGTAATGCATCTGCAGGATTAGTAAGAGAATCATATAGCTCAGCATATTCTACATCAATTGATGAAGGTACCCAAATTTCTGATATAGAAGTAATAGGAAATTTTGACTATATTGGAGGATTGTTTTCACATTTATCTGGAACATTAAATATTGACAAAAATGTTAATATTTCTAATATTACAATAGATAATAATTATAAATCTGGAGAGATTGCTGGAATAGTAAGAATAGCAGGAAACATAGCAATAGATGATAGCAAAATTTCCAATATTAATGTAAAAAATGCTGGAATTAATACAGCAGGTCTTGTTTATTGTACAAATGAAAGTAATAAAAGTCATATAACCAATTCACAAATAGATAATATTCAAGTTAATGTAACAAATGAAATAAAAAGTAATACTGGTTATGAACATATTGCAGGTGTTATTGCTTCTTGTTATAGTGAATTAACACTTAAAGATAACGATTTTAGTGATATTACTGTAACAACAGAAAGTTCAAATTGCGGTGTTGGAGGCATTATATGTAGTGGAAAAGTAAATATGGATGGAGGTAATGTAAATAATATAACAGTAGATACAAAATTAATTGGAAATTATTCAACATATTGTTTCTTTGGAGGAATCATTTCCTATTTAGGTGGAGGTACTGGTATATCAAATGTTAAAGTTGATACGATAAATATAACATCTAATGGAAATACTGGTGGAATTGTAGGAATGGCTAACTCTAATATAGATCATGTTAATGCTGAAAATATTAATATTACATCTAATGGAATCTTTGTTGGAGGATTCGTAGGAATGGGTAAGACTAATATAGCAAATAGTGAAATTAATGAGGCAACTATAATACATGATTTTTCTGTACAAAGTTCGTATGTTGGAGGATTAGTTGGAATGAGTGAAGGTAATATAGAGAGTATTACTGCTGATACAATAAATGTTACATCTAATGCAAACTTTATTGGTGGATTCGTAGGAATAAGTAAGGCTAATATAACAGATAGTACAATTAATTCGGCAACTATAATACAAGATTCATCTGTACAAGATTCATGGATTGGAGGATTAGTTGGAGTAAGTGAAAGTAACATAGAGAGTATTACTGCTAATACAATAAATATTACATCTAGTGGAAATACAGGGGGAATCGTAGGAATGAGTAGAGGTAACATAGAAAGTATTACTGCTGATACAATAAATGTTACAGGAAATAAATTCATTGGAGGATTGATTGGATTTTCTTCTATTGGTAATAAAATATACGATATAAATGCTATAAATGTTACTGCAAAAAATAAATGTGGAAATTTAAATACTAATATTCCTTTAAATTGCTGTACTGGTGGAGTAATAGGTCATAGTGACAGTGAACTTGAAAAAATAACATTAAAAGATTCATATGTAATAAATGGAATTACAGTTGGAGGAATAGTTGGATTTGAAAGTAATGTTACAATGACAGACTTAAAAATTGAAGGTGTAGAAATTAAAACAGATTCAGAAAAAACAATATATTCTGCAGGTGGAATTGTTGGCCATGGTGCTAATAGTGGTAGTCTAACAAACTGTACATCAGACAGACTAACTATTTCTAACGCAGAATTTGCAGGAGGAATTGCAGGTATTGCTGTTCCAAATATTCATGATTCTAATGTCATAAATTCCACTATAAGTGCAATAAATACAAATGTAGGCTATGTAATATCTAACGCTTATACTGGAGGCTATGCAGGAGGAATTATTGGTGCAAGTGGAATGTATATGCGATTGGACTTAAATAATGATAAAGTACAGGGTACAACAGTAACTGGTGGAACGGTATCTGGAGAAATATATGGTGCAGGAATTTATTATCCAGATGACTATGATGAAGAATTAAGAGGTCCAAAGAAAGTAGATAGTGTAGTAGATTGTACGTTTACAAACTAAAAAAGTGAACTTCTTCTAAGGAGAACTTTACTACTATAAAATAAAAAATTCTTGGAGCTAAAATCCAAGAATTTTTTTGATAAAATAATGTAAAATAGTGTTGTTTTTTTTATCAATTTATGATAAAATATTCCAAGTATATAATTAAAATACAAACAAAATAAGGGGAGGTTTTTATGAAGGGTAAAAAAATTATTTCAGTTATACTTTCTACAGCAATTTTAACAGCACAATTTTCATGGCTAAGTTTTGTTATGCCAGTTGCTGTTAGTGCACAAGAAACAAAAGTAACAAACGTTGCAGACAAATATTTTTATCAACAATTAGATTCTGATGGAAAGGCATTCTACAATGTTATGGATAGAATGTTCTTTGGTTGCAACTATGAAGATTTAAAGAAAGAACTTCAAAAAGAAGATTCTGATTTTGGAGTTAATTCTGTTGAAATTACATCAACAATAAATGCTTCTGAAAGTTTAAAAGCAAAATTACAAGCTTATACACAAGGAAATCAAGAGTTATTAAATATCATGGGAGCAGCTAGAGATGCTTACATGGCAGACCATGCAGGGCTTTTCTATATAGATTCTAGCAATGTAAGTCTTAGAGTAACACAAGACAAACAAGGTCAATTACATGCTTTCCTTGGAATAGGAAGAACAGAAACATATATTAATAAAGCTTTTTGGAATTATGAAACCAAAAAAGTAGAAAAAGAAAAACTTATTGCTGCTCTTGATGCTGTAAGCTCTGGCTTACAAAAAGCAGTAGAACAAGTAAAAAATGTTCAAGTTCAACAAAATCAAGATAAAACAGAACAACAAATTAAAAAAGCACATGACATTATAATTACTTCTAATTCATATAAATTAGAAGAAACAATTATTGAAGAAAATAAAACAAAAACAGATGAACAAAAAGGAGACCCATGGAACGTTAGAACTGTTTATGGTGCATTCGGACCAAAACATGAAGTAGTTTGTGAAGGTTTTGCAAGAGCATTCAAAATGATATTAGACGAATTAAACATTCCATGCGTTTTAGTTTATGGTGCTTATGTTTCTAGTACAAGATACGAAGAACATGCTTGGAATTATGTTTTATTAGACAATAAATGGTATGCAGTAGACGTTACTTGGGATAATACAGACCAAATGGAGGAAGTTACTAGCATAGAAGGTTCAATCAAACAAGAAAGAATTAGTACAGAATATCTATTAGCTGGAGAAGACAAAATGTCATTAAACCATTTAGTAACTGGAATTATGTCTGTTGCTAATTTTGAATTTAAATATCCAGAACTTGAAGATTCAAGTGATAAATACGAAACTGTCTCTGAAAATGCAGGCTTAAGAGTAGAAATTGATGACGAAAGCTATGATGAAGAAGACCAAATAAAAGCTGCTAAATTTAAAATTAGTTATTTTATTGATTTAAATGAAAATGGTGTTGAAGACCCTGGAGAAAGAATGGGATACCAAAAAGCTAGAGAACATGGTTATTATATGGTAGGAAGCTTCATGAGTTATTTTGTTCCAGATTACGGTGATTTTCATGAAAAGCCAAAAAATCCTGAAGACGAAAGTTGGGGATTTACAGGTTACTTTGGATATGTAGATGAAGTTTATGGTTCTCTTCAAGATTTTGAAGAAGAAAATGGTAATTCATATTTATCTTTCTACAATTCAAATTGTAGTTTTATTCAATTTGGTATTACAACAGAAAAACCAGCAGATGAACCAACACTTCCTAATGGAAAGCCTAATCCAAAAAGATATCAATATTTTGGAACATCGGCAGATATGGTTGCATTGTCAGATAAAGTATATAATCCAAGTGGCGAATATGTAGCCGCACCATATATTAAAAAAGCTACTCCAATGCAAAATTCTACTATGTATATTGGAGATAGTTATCATTGTAAAATAGAATATGATGAAAAATTAGTAGAAGTAGATTGGGAAGAACTTGGATATGATGTTGAAATACAATATTCTTCTAATATAGAAAGCAACGATTATACATTACAAAACTTTACATTTGATGGAGACAGAACTATTGAATTTGACTTTAAACCTAGTGAAAAATATGCAGATGATTCAATATATTATATTATCAATATAAAAGGACTTGTAGGAGAAACAAGTCAAAAAAGACCAATGCCAATCAGTTATTTCTGTGCACATAGATGTTCTGCTTATGCTTATAAATCACAAGGAATTGATTGGAACGTTTATGGAAAACCAACTCTTATGGATGACGTAAACTTAGATGAAATGACAGATGAAGAAAATGCAGATTTAGCAGAGTTATTAAAACATAGAATGACACTTGTTACAACTACAACAAAGCCATCAGAAGAAAAAGCAATGATTGATTTATTAAATAATCCAGATGCAATTGATAATACTACAGGAGAAAAATTAAATGTTGGTGGAGAAGTTGTACAAACACAAACATATAATATTAAATTAACTTTATGCAAGGCGCAAAAAATTCAAGATGGTCAATCTGTTAGAATAATGCTTGGATTCCCAGATGGATATGGACCAGAAGATGCTGGTGTTACATTTAAAGCATACCATTACATAAAAGATTCTTATGGAAACATTACAGGAGTAGAAGAAATTCCTTGTATGGTTACAGAATTAGGTTTAGTTATTGAATGCAAATCCTTTAGCCCATTCACAATTGCAGCTATAAAATCAGATGAAGAACAAACTACATCAAGAACAGTTCTTTTCCAAACAAGCGAAGGTGGAGACGTTTATGATGTATATGTAGGCGAAAACAATTCATCTAACAAAAAATCAAACAAATTAGTTTTAGATGAAAATAACAAAGAAGCAACTATTACAATTAAACCAAAAAAAGGTTATGTAGTAGATGATATTGTTATTGGAAACAAAGTAATTGATATAAATGGAGAAACTTATACTATTAAATACGATGATTTAAAAGAGCAAAACTATGAAGCAATGGTAGCAAAAGTTGCTTTCATTCCTGAAGTAACAAAAGAAGCTGAAAAAGAAGCTGGATTAGAAGTAGTTGCTCAACCATTATCTCAAGCACATTTTACTGTTTCTTCAGTAGTAACTTCAGAAGAAAAGAATGACGGTCCATTTGATGAAGCAGATGAATTTGAAGTTTCTTATAAAATTACAGATATGCAAAATGTAGGAGAACAAAGAATTATCGGACTTGGTGCTTTATTATCATACAATAGAGAAAATTTACAATTAGTATCAATAACACCAGGAACAGGATGGAAAATTGAACATAACATAGTAGATAATCCTACAAAACCACATAATATTGTTGCAACTTATAATTTAGAAAAAGATGAAGCTACTAAAATATCAGTTGAAATCAATGAAGTAGTATTTACTGCTAAATTTATGGTTTTGGAAAATGAAGACGTTACAGAAAAAATAACACTTTCACATATTGAAGGTTCAACTGGTGAAGAAGGAAAAGATGTAAAAGCAAATGATGTAGTTACAAATATAACTATTGAAAAAATAAAAGAACCAGTTGTAGAAAAACTTGAAACAACTACAGATGCAACTTGTAAAGTAGAAGGCGAATATGTTAAAAATGTAGATATTGGATTAACAGTTAGCGATATGAAAAAACAACTTACATCAGGAACTGTATTGCCAGTAAAATTCTTTAAACATACTGAAAATTCAGAAGAATTAACTGAATTATCAGAAAATGATGCAATTGGAACAGGAACAATTGTTAAAGTAGGAGAGAGCCAGTGGACAATTATAGTTAGTGGAGATCTTGACGGTAATGGAGCTTTAACAGCAAGTGATATTGTTCTATTCAAATTAGATTACATTGGAGAAGAAGAACTTCAAGGAATATATTTAATGGCAGCTGAAATGGATGGAATAACAACAGATGGATTACCTTCTGTAACAGACTTAGTTTTAATGTTATTCAAATATAACGACATATCTATGTAAAATTAAGGAAATAAGGTTGGAAAATACTTGTAATTTTCCAACCAGATTTTTTCCTAGGAAGGAATGATAGAAAAAAATGAAAAAGAAATTTCTAATTTTAAGTATTATGATGTTATTAGTAACTATGTTTTTATCTGTAAATGTTTTTGCAGCAACAATAACATCTGCAACAGTTACATTAACACCTTCTAAAACAGAATGTAAATCAGGTGATACTATTGAGTTTACAATCAGTTTAAAAGATTTACAAGCAAGTAGTGGAATTCTTGGTTTTGGCGCCTATATAGATTATGATTCTAATTTATTAACATTAGAGCCTACTGCAAAAGGAGTTTCAGGTTGGACAGACGCAGATATATCTGAAAAAACACATAGATTTATTACTACAAAAAATAGTCATTCAGAAAATAATGAAGATATATTAAAAATTACTTTTACTGCAAAAGAAGTAACAAGTGATGTTGCAACATCAGTAAAATTAAAGAAAATAGAAATATCAAATGGTGTTGATTATACAATTAACGAGATTAGTTCTAATAATGTGACAATTAAAACAGAATCTACTACTAATCCTGAAAAACCACCAGTAGATGAAGACGACAATAAAGGAGAACAAGATCCTGATAAACCTACTAATCCAAGCACACCAAACAATCCTAATGACAATGAAAATAGTAACAATAATAATAATGATAATCCTAATCAACCAGATAGTCCAGTAAATCCAGATGAATCAAATAACTCTAATGAACAACAAGGTGATTTAGATAGTCCAAATATTCCAAGTGGTAATAACAATGAAACTAACAATAATGCAAATAACTCAAATTCTTCAATTCCACAATTAGGAGCAAGTAGAATTTTATTAATTATAATAGCAATTATCATTGTTATTGCAGTAATTTTGTTTATTAAAATTAAGATTATAGACAAAAAAATGAAAAAGAATAAATAATACAAAATAGAGCCGCATATATTTATGTGGTTTTATTTTTGCATTATCTGTATTGACAATATTGAAAAATTGTTATATAGTAAATATATCATAGTTGAATATTGAGGCTCTAAGCCTCCACAGTTTAGGTAACTAACAAAACTGTGAATAAATGTTTTATTTTTATTAAAAATGAAAGGAGAGTTATAACCTAGCACTATTAACCAATTATCTTAAAATTTGATACAAAAGGAGGATAAATTATGCTTGGTATTAGTGAAGAATTAGCAATCGTAAGTACGAAAGACAGTAGCTTGGATGAACGGTTAGAAAGTAATCCAAATATTTATCACAATTATTCTAATCGGAATATAACCTCGCATCTGGATGTAAGAAATCTGGCTTTTTCGAAAATCCCTGGAACGCATGTATACAACAATATGTCCGTAGAGGAAATATTGGAGTATGTATCAAAACTCTGAATAATAGGTTATAAAAAGAGGGGTATCTTATCTAAGATATCCCTTTTGCATTATGAATGATATAATGTATATTTGTTTTTAACTTCCTATTTGCACAAAAGTTTTATAATACAAACCAATATATTGGTTAAATTTAATAGTTTAAGCAAATAAAAATTATACATGTTTTAAAAATATGTATAATTTTTTTTATTTTTATACATATTCATTGAAAATATATAAAATTTATGATATTTTATATATTTAAATTAATAAATTTATTATCAAACAAATAATAAATCATAGCAAAATTTAAATTAAAATATGGGAGAATACAATGGAGCAAGAAACAAAGAAAATAAATAGAAGTATAAAAATTTACCCAATATTTGCAGCATTTACAGGAGATTTAATATTCTTCGTACCAATAGACACACTATTTTTAACATTAGTAAAAGGATTAACTGCAAGTCAAATAGTGGCAATGACAATGCTTTCATTAATAATATGTATATGTTTTCAAAATGCAATATTATATATTGTAAAAAAGATAGGAAATGTAAATTCATTAAGGCTAGGTGCTACTATGTTATTAATTGCATCATTGCTATTAACATTTGGGAAGTCATTTATTTCAATGTTGCTATATAACAGTATACATGAATTAGCTAATATGTTTTTAAATATGGATGAAATAATTTTAAAAAATAATTTAAAATTCGTAAATAAAAGAGATGATTATTTTAAAATAAGAAATAAATCAAAGATTATATATGCTATCATAACACTATTTACAGCATTGGTAGCAGGTAAAATGTTTAATATAAATCACTATTTACCAATGTATTTATCAATAATAGTATATATATTAGTGTTAGGAACAGCCTTTTTATATTATGAGGCAAAAGTGAATAATGAACAAGAAACCCAAAAGAATCATAAAAAATTAACGATAACATCAATAATATTCTATATAATATTATCAAATGCAGTATTTTATTCAATAATAAAAATGGGACAAAATAATAGTAAATTATTTATGCAATATGATTTTCAAAAATTTTTATCTGTTGAAATGGTAACATACTACATAACAACAATAGTGTTTATATCAAGAATAGCAAGATTAGTAGGAAATCTAATGTTTGGAAAAGTATATTTGAAAATAAAAGATAAAATGAGTGTTGTTCTTACAATATGTTTAGCATTAGCATTTACATTACTGATTGTAGGACACTTTATAGAATCAGCATTCATCTACAAAGTGATAATTATGTCTTTAGGATTTTTCTTAATATTAGCAATAAGAGATTCATTTCAAACATATATAGAAGATGTTGCTTTAACTATCTCAAATAAAGAGGAACAGCAGGAAATTATAATTAAAGTTGAAGTGTATAGAAGATTAGGTACATTAATATTAAGTGCTATTTTTACATTAATATTGATGAAGTATGAATTAATAGTAATAGAGTTTATTTTATTAGTTTTAAGCATTGGAGAAATATTTATTAATAAAAGATTATGTGATAAATTAAACAAAGAAAAACGCTAAAGTAGGAGAGAGGAGATATATTTTCAAAATTTCGCAAATATAAAAATAAGATAAATTATAAATTTCTCTGAAACAAAATTAATATTGTAAAATCATAAAAATACAACTTATAATTTAAAATTAAAATTTATAAAAAAATTAAAAATCAAGAAACCGAACATTTGTTATAATCAAAATTTTTACAAATTTAAATGTATTTTTTTTAATATTATTTCTATATATAACATTATAAAATAATTTCATTTTATAAAGCTTCAAAATCGATTTTAAGACATTTTTATATCTAACTGATAAAGTTAATCATTTGAAATTTAATTTGGATATTTACAAATTATGATTTATATAATGTAAAATTGTTAAAATATTGTAAAATCAACGATTTTTGAAAAATACTGAAAAAATGGCAAAAAAAGCGACGCACGAGATAAATCGTTGTCAAAATCTTTGATTTTGCGTCAACGATTATATGGCGAGAAATTCTTCAAAGAAACGGCTTACGAGGTTCGATTTTAAGGCGTTTTATAAAAAAGACATATAGTTTATTGTCTATAAATTTAAGCAAAATACTGAAATATAGGCATTTGCAGATTTTGAATAAAATTTTTTAAAATACAAATATAAAAAATTAAAATTTATAATATAAAAATAAAATTATATATAAGATTAAGAAAAACTTATAATAAGCTTAAAATAACGAGGCTCCAGGATCAAATATAAGACATTTTTATAAAAAGATAATATAACTACTTGTTGTCTAAATATATAGGTAGAATTAACTGAAAGTGGCTAATAGCAAGAGATGGCTGTAATTTAAGTATATATGGTTTTATTCCTACTCCTATTTGCACAAAACTTTGATTTTGTGCAAAGTAATATAGATAAAAATATCAAGCAGAAAGTCTTTTTACCCTCTACCTTCTACTTAATATTCTTATCAATATTACTTCTACAATTTTTAATCTTTAAATTTAATCTTTAAATTTATATAAAAAACTATCTATCTTCTCAATAAATTCTGCATTATTCTTTGTACTTAACATTTGGCTAATCAATTGCTCTGTTACTTCTTCTAAAGGCATACTAGACATTGCCTTTCTTAAAGCGAATACAGTTTCTAATTCTTTTGGAGTTAATAGTTTTTCTTCCTTTCTTGTTCCAGATTTGTTAATATCAATTGCTGGGAAAATACGTTTTTCAGAAAGTGCTCTATTTAAGTGAACTTCCATGTTACCTGTTCCTTTGAATTCCTCAAAAATAACATCATCCATTCTACTTCCTGTTTCAATTAAAGAAGTTGCTAAAATTGTAAGGCTTCCCCCATTTTCTATATTTCTTGCAGCACCAAAGAATTTTTTAGGTTTATGTAATGATGTTGGGTCAATACCACCAGATAATGTTCTTCCAGAAGATGGAACTACTAAGTTATAAGCTCTTGCAAGTCTTGTAATACTATCTAATAAAATTACAACATCTTTTTTATGTTCTACTAATCTTTTGGCTCTTTCTAGCACCATTTCTGCTACTTTAACGTGATTTTCAGGTAATTCATCAAATGTAGAATAAATAACTTCGCCTTTAATAGAACGTTTCATATCAGTTACTTCTTCTGGACGTTCATCTATTAATAAAACAATTAATTCAATTTCAGGATTATTAGCACTAATGCTATTTGCAATTTTCTTTAATAAAGTAGTTTTTCCTACTTTTGGTTGAGCAACAATTTGACCTCTTTGTCCTTTTCCAATTGGAGAAATTAAATCAATCATTCTCATAGCATATTCACTAGAAGTAGTTTCTAAGCGAATTCTTTCATCTGGATAAATTGGTGTTAAGTCATCAAATTTAACACGTTTATATGCCTTTTCTGGTGCTTCTCCATTTACTTCACCAACAAATATTAACGCTGGGAATTTTTCTCCTTCTTTTGGAAGTCTAGCAATTCCTTTTACTTTATCTCCTTTATCTAAACGGAATCTCCTAATTTGTACTGGCGAAACGTATATATCTCTAGGTGTAGATAAATAATTTGGACCTCTTAAGAAACCATAACCATCTGGCAAAATTTCTAAGATTCCTTCTACTATTCTATCATCTTCACTGGTTAGTTTATAGCCATCTCCTGCCTCCAAAGCTGGACCTTCAGGTGTGATTTCTTCGTTTATTAGCGGATAAAACCTTCTTGGTGTATTTGTTTTTTCTTCTGCTGAATCTTCTACTTCTGTAGATTCTTCCTTTTCTATTTCCTCTGTTTTAGAGTTTTCAAGAATTTCTAATAATTCTTCCTTTTTTAATTTTGATACATTTTTTACGCCTTGCTCTTTGGCCATTTGGCGCAATTCAACTAATGTTGCATCTTCTAAATTCATATATAGCCCCCTATTTTTTATTATTAAATCTTTTGCGGATTTCTTTATATTCTAGGAAAGTCACCATTTACGATGATGAACTTGACATAGATTTCTTAGCTCTGCGAATAAAATGAGCTAGAGATAAGATATGCAGAGCAGATAAATATGCGGAATTAGAAATAATTTAATGAAATTTGATTTAACAATATTATTATACTATATGTTTTTAAAAAAGTAAAGAAAAAAGAGGAATTTTACTCCTCTTTTTTACCATTATTTACCAATATCTATATAAACTCTTTCGTTTGGTAAATACATTCCTAATTTTTCACGTGCAATTTTTTCTATATATTCTGGTGAATTTACATTTTCTTTCATTTCTAGTAAAGATTCTTTTGTTTCTTCAGCTTCTTGGATTTGCACATCATATTCTTTTACTTCTTTTTTATAACGATTTAATGTTTGTTGTTGTGAAACAAAAATACCTACTACGTAAATTCCAATACCAACAAACAAGAGGTTTTTACACAATTTTTTAAATATTTTCATAAGTATACTCACTTTTCTTGTTTTTTCTTTTCTTTAGCCTAAAATATATCCTATTTATATTTTTCTACATTTGTTTTCAAAATCCTTCCTTCCCTAGCATTTTTTTGCATTTTTTTATGTTTTTTCTCTTTTTTCTGTTTTTTACTAGGTTTTAATGTTATTTTTTTAATATTTATGACGAAAAAAGTAAAAGGCTTACATATTTTTCGTAATAAGAAAGAAATTAATTTGGCTGGATAAATTAATATATGGTACAAAATATTTTTTATAAATGTAATCACTGAAACATTGATTTTTATAAAATATTTACTAATGGTAAGCATATATAATATGCTCCCTAGCAAGATTCCTACAATATTGTAAATTCGTATTTCTCCATCATTTATTTTAAAAAGTACAAATAGTAAGAAAAATCCTGTTAAAAGCCAAAATAAAACATCTTCTATGTAGGTTACAATATCTGGTGTGCGGAAGGATTTTCGTAAGATACGAAAAATATCAAAAAGGATGCCTATGACTATACCACTTATTCCAAAAATAAAAAAGGAATATAATTGAAGAAGTATGGTATTTTCCAAAGTCTTCACCTTCTTTTTTCTATAAAAAATTTTATTTTAGAACTTGCATATCTAATTAAAAGTTTTATTTAAAAATTTTATTTAAGAATCCGCCTGCTTTTTTATCTAAATCATTTTCACTATAGGCAAGATTATAAATTTCTCCCTCTACAATAACTTCAGAAGTATCTATGCTTAGTTTATTAATTCTTAAATTTTCTCCTTTAATTGTAAGTAATCCTAATTCTGTTTCTACAATAACAACTTGGTCGTCAAAGCTTAATACGTCTAGCACTCCAGATATACTAAGTTTTTCTCTATTTTCTAAAATTAAATTTTGAATTACATTCATGTTTGTCATTTTTCTTTCTTCTAATGTCATTGGCAAATCCCTTCTTTCTTTGTATTCGTATAAATTATATATATTCCGGTCTTGTCTATTTTAGAACTATAATAGTACAAATTTCTAAAGTATAAGAAAAAAGAGTCCTAAAACTCTTTTTATTCTTCTACTAATTCTTTATGCAATTGTTCTAATATGGTATTTGAAACTTTTGTTGTGAATAACATTGCTATTTTTGATTCATTTACCTCTAAGTGATATATTTCTAATTGATTTAATTCAATAATATTTAATACTTTTTCTAAAATAGTATCATCGTTTCGAATGCCATTACCAATTATGGCAATTCTAGATATATTGGTATAAGTAGTATCAAAACTTTTGAAGTCTTTTTCTAATAAATTTTGAAACTTATTTAATGCAGATGCAGGACAAGTAAAACTAATATCGGTATAGTGTGTGCTATTATTTTGAAGATGATTTGCCCCTATTTGATTTTTTACTAATGTAGCATATATTTTATAAAACATTTCAGGTGAATACGTATCATATTTCATATTAATATAAATTATATCATCATTTTTTACAATGCTTTTTACTCTTGCATCTTCTATTTTATCTTGATTATCTTTTTTATTATTTTGCAATTTGTTTTGCTTTATATCTTGTTCTTCTTCATCTTGTAAAATGGTTCCTGGTTTGTTATTAAAAGTTGATTTTGTAACAATTGCAACATTATATTTTTCTCCAATTTCAATGCAACGATTATGCAATACTTTAGCACCTTCATTTGCAATTTCTAACATTTCTTCATAAGATAAAGTTTCTAATTTTTTTGCTGTAGTAATTTTATTTGGGTCTGTCGTATATACTCCATCTACATCAGAAAAGATATAACAATGTTTTGCATTTAATACTGCTGCTAAAGCAACTGCAGTGGTATCAGAGCCACCTCTACCTAATGTGGTAATATCTCCTTTTTCATTATAGCCTTGAAATCCTGCTACAATTACAATTTTGCCTTTGGCTAATTCTTCTTCAATACGAGTGGTATTAATATTTTCGATTTTTGCATTTTGATTTAAGTCGTTAGTTTTAATACCTGCTTGCATTCCTGTTAATGAAACTGCCTCATATCCTAATCTATTTAGTAAAATTGCAAGTTTCGACATAGAAACTTGTTCTCCTGTAGAAAGTAGTACATCCATTTCTCTATCATTTGGCAAATTTGCTAATTCTTTTGCCTCTTTAATTAAGCCGTCTGTAGTTTTTCCTTGAGCTGAAACGACAACTACTACTTTCAAATTTTCTTTATAAAAATCAATAATTTTCTTTGCAACTACATTTAATTTTAAATTGTCTGC
>CANRLO010000013.1 GCA_947631495.1 uncultured Clostridia bacterium | reverse complement strand
AATGCCCCAGAAAAAGAAAGAAATATGTTTAAAATACCAAAAGTAATTCAATAAACAAAAGGAGGAAAACAGATGGATATTACAGAATTAACTGTGCATGAATTGCAAGAAAAATTAGAAAAAAAAGAAATTACTATAAGCGAAATTACAAAAGCTTATACAGATAGAATTGAAGAAAAAGAAAAAGATGTACAAGCCTTTGTTACAACATTATGTAGTGAGGCACAAGAAGAAGCAAAGCAAATAGAAGAAAAGGTAAATAAGGGAGAAATTACTTCAAAGTTTGCTGGAATTCCTATTGGAATTAAAGACAATATTTGTACTAAAGGAATTAAAACAACTTGTAGTTCTAAAATGTTAGAAAACTTTGTAGCACCTTATGATGCTACCGTAGTAGAAAAATTAAAAGGAGAAAATTTAATAAATTTAGGAAAATTAAACATGGATGAATTTGCTATGGGTGGTTCTACTGAATACTCAGCTTTTCATGTAACAAAAAATCCATGGAATTTAAATACAGTACCAGGTGGATCTTCTGGAGGAAGTGCAGCAGCTGTTGCTGCAAACTTAGTACCATGGGCATTAGGCTCTGATACTGGTGGTTCTATTCGTCAGCCTGCTTCTTTTTGTGGAGTAGTAGGCTTAAAACCAACCTATGGTTTGGTATCCCGTTATGGCTTAGTAGCATTTGCTTCATCTTTAGACCAAATAGGTCCAATTACAAAAGACGTAAAAGATGCAGCAATTCTATTAAACATGATTACTGGTCATGATGAAAAAGATACAACTTCTGAAGCAAAAGAAAAGGTAGACTATACCAAATGCCTAAAGAATGATGTAAAAGGTTTAAAAATAGGAATTCCAAAAGAGTTCTTTGGAGAAGGTATAAATGAAGAAGTAAAGAAAAGTTTGCAAAAAGCCATTGAAACTTATAAAGAGATGGGAGCAGAAGTAGAAGAATTTTCATTAGATATTGCAAACTACGCTTTAGCAACTTATTACATTATTGCTTGCGCAGAAGCAAGTTCAAACTTAGGAAGATTTGATGGCATTCGTTATGGATATAGAACACAAAACTTTAACAATTTAAAAGATATTTACCGCAATTCTAGAAGTGAAGGTTTTGGTTCAGAAGTAAAAAGAAGAATCATTTTAGGAACTTATGTATTATCTTCTGGTTACTATGATGCTTATTATAAAAAAGCACAACAAGTAAGGACTTTAGTAAGAAAACAATTTGAAGAAGCATTTGAAAAATACGATATCTTATTAACACCAACTTCACCAACAGTAGCTTTTGAAATAGGAACCAAATCAAGCAATCCATTAGAAATGTATTTAGCAGATATTTGCACAGTATCTGTTAATATTGCAGGACTTCCAGGAATTTCTATTCCATGCGGAGTAGATTCTCAAGGTATGCCAATTGGAATGCAACTAATAGGAAAGCGCTTCGGAGAAGAAGAAATTTTAAATGCTGCTTATACATTTGAACAAAAAATTAAATTTAGAGAAGGCAATAAGCCACAATTTAAAAAATAATTAAAGTATCATTATAATTATAGTAAATATTACTTTAATTATTTATAACATGAAAATTGAAATTTAAAAGGAGAAAAATAAATGTCAAGAGAAGATTATGAAATTGTAATAGGACTAGAAGTACACGCAGAATTATCTACAAAAACAAAAATCTTTTGTAGTTGCCCAACCGAATTTGGTGCAGCTCCTAATACACATACCTGTCCTATTTGTATGGCAATGCCAGGAACACTTCCAGTTTTAAATGAAAAGGTAGTAGAATATGCTGTAAAAGCAGGACTTGCTACAAACTGTGAAATTTCAAGAAATAGTAAAAACGATAGAAAAAACTACTTCTATCCAGACCTTCCAAAATCTTACCAAATATCTCAATTTGATAAGCCACTTTGTGAACATGGATACATTGAAATTGAACTAGAAAATGGAGAAAAGAAAAAAATTCGTTTAACTCGTATTCATATAGAAGAAGATGCAGGAAAATTAAACCACAATGAATTTGGTGGAGGAAGCTTAGTAGACTTAAACAGAGCAGGCGTTCCTTTAATTGAAATTGTATCAGAGCCAGATTTGCGTAGCGCAAAAGAAGCAGAAGAATACCTAAAAAAACTAAAATCTATTTTAGAGTATATTGAAGTTTCTGACTGTAAAATGCAAGAAGGTTCCCTTCGTGCCGATGTCAATGTATCTGTAAGAAAAAAAGGTGCTACAGAATTTGGAACACGTACAGAAATGAAAAATATGAACTCTTTCAGAAGCATAGTAAGAGCCATTGAATACGAAGCAGATAGACAAATTGACGTTATAGAAGAAGGTGGCACAATAGAGCAAGAAACTTTGCGTTGGGACGATGTATCAGGAAAAACATTCTCTATGAGAGATAAAGAAGATGCTCAAGATTACCGTTACTTCCCAGACCCAGACTTAGTAGCTATCCGTTTGTCAGAAGAATATATTGAAAATATAAAAAATAATTTACCAGAGTTACCAGAAAGCAGACGTGCAAGATATATACAAGAATTTGGCTTATCTGAAAAAGATAGCAATTTACTAACTGCATCAAAACACTTATCAAACTTATTTGAAGAAGCACAAGGAATTTGCAACAATGCAAAAGCAGTAGCAAACTGGCTATTATCTGATGTTTCTAGAATTCTAAACGAAAAAGAACTAGAACCAGATCAAATACCATTTAACGCAGAACAATTAGCTAAAATGCTCACTTTAATAGATAAAGGAACCATTAGTAGTGCTATTGGTAAAAAAGTAATAGAAGAATTATTTGAAGAACCAAAAGACCCAGAAGAAATTATCAAAGAAAAGGGATGGATACAAATTTCAGACGAGGGAGCAATAAAAGAAGTAGTAATGAAAATACTAGAAGCAAACCCTCAATCTATTGCAGACTTCAAAGCAGGAAAAGATAAAGCACTTGGCTTTTTAGTAGGTCAAGCAATGAAAGAAACCAAAGGAAAGGCAAACCCACAAATGTTAAACAAAATGTTCTTAGAAGAATTAAAAAAATAACCTGTTTTTGGGGACGGAGGAAAAAAACAGGTAAACAAGAAAAGATTTTGAACAAGGTGTAAATCTTTCTTATAACATCAAATATGAAAGTATAAAAACGAGGTTACCCTAAAGATAAAGGGTAGCCTCTTTTATAATTCAAAAATGTCGAATTTTGTAAGAAATTTCTAATAAAATTTTAATGAAATATATTTACAAATTAAAAATCACAAAGTATAATTATGTTTACTAAAATAAACTCTTAACGATGAGGTAAATGTGCATTATATTGGAAAAATAAACAAAGATAAATTTAAGTTAATAGCAAAAGATATAACTACTAAGGATGTAATACTAACGGATAAACAGGTTGAACACATTAAACAGAGGCATCCTAATGATTATGAACGATATTTCAAATATATGAAGGAAATAGTAGAAAATCCAGATTATATAATAAGAGATTCAAAACCTAATACAGCGTTTTTATTAAAAAAATTTATAAAAGAAAATAAAAATTTCCAATTAATATTGAGATTGCATACAAATAATGACAATAAAAATTACAAAAATTCTATTATAACTTTTTTTAAAGTAGGAAACAAAAAATATAAACAATATGTAAAAAATAAAGAAATAATATGGAAAAGGCTAGACAATAATGAATAAAAATATTATAATAAAATTATAATAAGAGTAGTTATTTGAGGTGGTAAATTTCGTGGCGACCACACGCCGATGGTATCGACAGGGGAAACCCGAGAGATGTAGGAGAAAGCCACGCCTACCAAATAACTAAAAAAGGTGGCTTTAAGCCATCTTTTTTCTTATATTCTCTCTTTTTTTATTGTATCAAAACCAATTCCACAAATAAAGAAAGTACAAGCAAACATTAAACTAGTACGAAATAGGGAAAGCCCAATATAATATAAAGTAGGATTACTATAAAAAATTTCATATGTAAAAAGGGTTAAACTAGCGAAAATGCATAGTAGAAAAGAAAAAGAATATCCCTTACGCATAAGCTTCTTTATGCTCTCATCTAAATTCTTAATTTTACTAACCAAAGTATCTATCATCTTCATAAAAATCCCTCAACTTTCTTACAATTCTATATTTATGTTAACACAAAACAAGAACAAAAAGCAAAGGTAATTTATACCAAAAATAATAAAAAATATAGAAAGAAGATGTAAAAGTAATAAATTTATGTTATAATTCTTTATGCAATAAAAATTCTTTAAATTAAATATAAAAAATTAAAATAATGAAAATAAAATAATGTACTCTATATGAAGCAAGTAAAGAAGAAAAATAAGGAGAAAAAGCAATGAGAATACGTTTTAAACCATGGGCAAGACCAGAATTAGAAGCAAGTAAATTTTACATAGATAATCCAGAAGAATATAAAAACAAGTGGAGCATATTATATAAAAACAAAGCTCCATTTCATATTGAACTAGGCTGTGGAAAGGGAAGTTTTATCTCGAAGCTTGCTATAAAAAATGAGAACATAAATTATTTAGCCATTGATTTAGTGGATGCTATGCTTGGACTTGCCAAAAGAAATATAGAGCAAACAGAACAAGAAGCTAAAAAAGAAGTAGAAAATGTGTATTTAACTAGATTTGATATCGAAAGAATATTTTTAATTTTAGGAAAAGAAGATAAAGTAGAAAGAATATATATTAACTTTTGTAATCCTTGGCCAAGGGGAAAGCATCATAAAAAAAGGCTTACTCATACAAGGCAATTAGAAAAATATAAAGAATTTTTAACAAATGATGGAGAAATCTACTTTAAAACAGATGATGATAATTTATATAAGGATAGTCTGAACTATTTTGAAAATAGCGGATTTACCATCACAAAGCAAACCTACGATTTAGCAAATGAAGAAAATTTTTGGGACAATATTGAAACTGAACATGAAAAAATGTTTAAAGAGCAAGGTATTAAAATAAAGGCACTTATTGCTAAAAACAACAAATAACATTTCACAATAAAAACAAATAGAAAAGTAAGCAATAATAAAAAAGTAGCAAAAACAAAAAAGGAAGGAAACATATTGGAAAATACAGAAAACACAATAGAAAAAAAGAGTAAAAAAATAATAGAGTTTTTTAAGAAAAATAGTAAATGGCTCATTTTAATTGTTGGTCTAATTCTATTTTTTGTAATATTAGAAGATATATTAGATGAGGAAATTCATGAGTTTGACAATGCTGTTTATAGTATAGTTTCAAAATGGATTAACGAACCAACCACAATTATTGCTAAAATCATTACTACTATTGGTTCTAGCTATGTAATTATTCCAGTATATCTTATTAGCGTAGGTTGTCTATGGAAGAAAAAAGTAGGAAAATACATTGGAGTTAATTTAATCATTATCTTTTTTAGCAATCAACTACTAAAGAATATCATTCAAAGACCAAGGCCAGAAGGCTTTAGAATTGTAGAGCAAAGTGGATATAGCTTTCCCTCAGGACATTCTATGGTAAGCATGGCATTTTATGGACTATTTATTTATTTAATTCATAAAAAGGTAAAAAATCCAATAATTAAATGGACTTGTAATATAGCACTAGGCCTACTAATTATTTTTATTGGACTTAGCCGAATTTATTTAGGAGTTCATTATGCAAGTGACGTAGTGGCAGGCTTTTGTTTATCAATTTCTTATTTATTACTTTTCACACATGTTATTAAAGATAATATATAAATTGTATATAAAAACGACTTTAAATACTTATATTTTTCATAACTTTGTGTGTCGCAACTTCCAGAATAAAAAACTAATTTGTAAGTTGCTCCAATCGCACTTCACTTTGTTTCGTTTGGTCGCTTACGCAGTTATTAAAAATATAAGTATTTAAAGTCTATAAATATAACACAATAGTAACAAAAGCACATGTCATCAAAACATTGTGTATAAAAAACTTCTCAAAAGTAAAAACTATAAAAAAGGAGAGAAAAATATGTTTTTACCAAGAGAAGTTTTTTTTGAAAGAAACGTGCAAAACTATGAGTTAGGAAAAGAATTATTAACAAGATATCAAGAAAAAGGAATTCCTTGTATCGAAATAGAAAATCACAACAACATTGAAGAAATGCGAAAAAAAGAAAATAAAGAATTTCCAAAAATGAAACAAAACTTAATTATTGGAGTTCGCAAAACACATAAATTTGTACCAAACCACAAAACGTCAGATTATTTAGTACCATATACATCTTCACGGATGTATTGCAATGTGCTTATATTGCTATTTAGTTTGTAATTATAATAAGTGTGCATATTTAAGACTATTTGTAAATCGTGAAGAAATGTTAGACAAAATTATTAAAGTAAACAATGAAAGTGAAAAAGAATTAACCTTTGAAATAGGAAGCAATAGCGATTTAATTTTAGAAAATACTATTACTGGCAACTTAGTATGGACCATTCAAAACTTTATTGCAAGAACAGAAAAAGGAAATTTAACCTTCCCTACAAAATTTGATATGGTAGCTCCAATTTTAAATTTAGAGCATCAAGGAAGAATTATAGTAAGAGTAAGTGTAAATCCACAAGAAATTATAAGAAAAGTAGAACTAGGAACCTCACCTTTGAAAAATAGAGTAGAAGCTATCAACAAATTAAAAGAAGCAGACTATAAAGTAGGAATTTTAATTGCACCTATCGTATTAGTAGATAATTGGAAAGAAGAATACCAAACTTTAATAGAATATTTAGCAGAAAACTTAAGTGAAAAAGTAAAGAAAGAATGTTTTTTTGAAATTATCTTCATGACCTATAGTTATATTCATAATGCTATTAACACAGAAGCTTTTCCTAATAACCCTGTGCTATATGATAAAGAAAAAATGACAGGTAGAGGCAGAGGAAAATATACTTACAAGAAAGAAATAAGAGAAGAAGCGGAAAACTTCTTAAGAGAGCTAATGCAAAAGCATTTTCCAAACAATGAAATCAAATATATTGTTTGAACAATATATTTGATTTCTATTTTAAAACTATTTTTAATTATTTAAAATTCTGATATAGAAACTTTTACATGATATTTTATATTTGAATTTCCTTCTTCTATATATTTATTATATAAATTACCTTTAATTTCATCTTCATTTAATCCGTTAAATTCATTATTATCAAAATATAAAGTGTAATCATGTAATTCTACATTGGAAAGCTCATTTTCTGTATCATAACCATTAAGTATACTTTCATTAATTTGCTTTAATGAGGTATCATTTTCGCTAGTCATAATAAATTTAGTATTAATACATTTGCCGTTTGAATCTAATTTAAAAATTTTAGTAGAACTACTTACGATATTGTTATTATCATCAATAAATATGCTAGAAATCACAATATTTTTTCCTATATTTTTATCACTGATTTTATATGATATGAACAATGTTAGAAATATTAATAATAAAATAATTATAAATATAGAAATTTTAAAATTTAATTTTGAAGTATTCATTATTCATCACAACCTTTCTTTAATATATTATACAATAATATATTAAAAAAAACAATAATTTACATTTTTTTACAATTATATTGTTTTTTTACAAAATATATAATATAATAAAAAAGTAGTTTTGTAAAAATAGTTTATGCAAATTATTAAGAAAGAATGAGGTATTGTATATGAAACGGGTTTTATCAAAGGTTATCACAACATTAATTATACTTTCTTTTTGTGTAATATCTTCTATAGAAGTTCATGCAACGGTACAAGAGACAATAGATAAAAAAGGAGCAAACACTAATGTAGCTGTAGGTGGACCAATTACATGGACATCTGGAACATTTGTATTAAATACTACTACTACGAACTCGACGAAGCACTTTGATGCCGGAAATATTACTATTGCATTTAGTTCGACTAATGAGGGATATTCAGGACGTTATTCAGTTACTCTAAGAAAAGCAAATATTTTAGGGTATACGGATTATGCAACCTTTTCAATTCCTTCTAATGGTAATGCAACATGTACATGGACTAACATGCCATCAGGAGATTATGTATTAAGTTTTACACCAGGTGATAGTACTAGTAATCAGTCGTATACTATTACTTTAGCACAGTAAAATAGATTATAAGTGAAAACCAAAAACATTGCATAAACTATTTATAGGAGAATCAATAATAGATTCTCCTTTTTTAGTATTAAAAATTTCCCTACTTAGTATGAAAAAAATATATAAATATAAGAAAACAAGATAAAAAACAAAAAAGTGTAGAAAAACTCTTGTACAAATAAAAACATTATGATATAACTAAAAAGAAAGAAATGTCTTAAGAAAAGAAAGGCGGATTTTCAATGGAAGAAAATTTAGAGAAAAAAACTATCCTTATTGTAGATGATGAAAAAACAATTGTAGAAATGCTAGTTTATAATTTACAAAAAGAAGGTTATAACACATTAGAAGCAAATGATGGAGAAGAAGCAGTACGCATTGCATTAGAGCAAAAACCAAATTTAGTATTATTAGACATCATGCTTCCAAAAATGGATGGGCTTGCTGTATGTAAAAGAATTAGACAAACATTAAATATCCCAATTTTAATGATTTCAGCAAAAGATGAAGAAATTGATAAAATATTAGGATTAGAATTAGGAGCAGACGATTATATTACTAAGCCTTTCAGCGTAAGAGAATTAATGGCAAGAGTAAAAGCAAATTTAAGAAAAGCAGAAATAAGCGAAAAAGAAGTAGAAGATAGTGATTCTAAAACAGAAGCAAATGTTATTACTGTAGGAGAGTTAACATTAGATTTAAATAAATTTGAAGTAAAAGTAAGAGGAGAAGTAATAGACTTAACCCTAAGAGAATTTGAGGTATTGAAATATTTATCAAATCAACCGGGACAAGTTGTTACAAGAGAAACTCTTTTGGAAAAAGTTTGGGGATATGAATATTATGGAGATATTCGTACCGTAGATGTTACTGTTAGAAGAATTAGAGAAAAAATAGAGAAAGATACTTCAAATCCTAAAATATTAATTACAAAAAGAGGCGTTGGATATTATATCGCATCAAAATAAAAAATAAGGGTGCACAAAAGGGAAAGCCTTTTGTGCATTTTCTATAAGGAGAAAAGAACATGATAAAAAATGTACAATTAAAAATAATATTACTATTTAGTATCTTAGGAATTCTTATGATAAGTACTATGTCTGCCATATTTATTTCTTATTTGCAGAATATAAATCTTTCTTCTATTGTGCAAGAACCAGAACAATTACAAAATATAGAAGAATTGTTTTATAGCCAAATAGAAAATATCAAATTAGTTAGCATTATACTAATTTCTGTTTTTGGACTTATTTGCATCCTTATTGGAATTTTTGTGGCTAAAGTAGTGGTAGATCCAATTACAAAGTTAATTAATCGTGTTCCTAAAATTACAGCAGGCGAAAATGTGATGTTAGATTATATTGAAGAAAATAAGAAAAAAAATCAAACAGATGAATTAACAAATGCTTTCAATATTATGACACAGGAATTACAGGAAAATTTAAAAGAAGTTAATCGCCAAAAAAAGCAAATAGAAACTATATTACTTCACCTAGCAGATGGTATTATTGCTTTTGATATGGAAGGCAATATTATGCATATAAATCCTGCTGCAACTGAGTTGTTAAAACTAACAGAAAAAGATAATACATTTGAAAAAATATTTCACAAAATTAATATTGATATCAACTTAGAAAAAACAATTTATTTAGAAGATTGGACTTCATCTGAACAAAGAACACAGGTAGACGACAAATATTTAAACATTTTCTTTGCTTCTTTCAAAGATGAAAATGATAGACCATCTGGTATTATTGTTGTTATTCAAGATATTACAGAACACGTGAAACTAGATAATATGAGAAAAGAATTTGTTGCAGATGTATCCCATGAATTAAAAACACCAATTACTTCTATTATGGGGTATGCAGATACATTATTAGAGAGCGAATACGATAAAGAAACGAAGGATAAGTTCTTAAATGTTATTGCATCAGAAGCAAGAAGAATGGCAAAGCTAGTTACTGATTTATTAATTTTATCCCGTTATGACAGTAATAAAGTAAAGAAAGAAACAACTGAATTTGACTTAGGAGAATTAGTAAAAAAATGTCAAGAAAAATTACAATTAGAAATTGATAAAAAAGAGCATCAAGTAGAATGCTTTGTAACAGCTAACGTACCACCTGTAAAAGCAGATAAAGATGGTATTGAAAGAGTAGTACTAAACATTATGACAAATAGTATAAAATATACACCAAATGGTGGAAATATTAAAATTTATGTAGGATTTGTTTATAATGATGCTTATATTAAAGTAATTGATAATGGAATTGGAATTCCAGAAGAAGATTTAAGCCGTATTTTTGACCGTTTTTATCGTGTAGATAAAGCACGTACAAGGGAAATGGGAGGAACCGGACTAGGACTTTCTATTGCAAAAGAAATTTTAGACCAAAATAGAGGAAGCATTGATATAAAAAGCCAAAAAGGAAAAGGAACAGAAGTTGTTATTCGTATTCCAACAAAATAAAACAAAAAGTAATGGTCTTGCAAAATGAGAAAAAACAAACTATAATAGAAAATAAATGAAAAAGGAGAGAAAAGAAAATGTTTCATATTAGTAATACAACAAAAGAAGTTTTAGAATGGATTTATTGTATTGTCATTGCAATTGTACTTGCATTATTAATTCGCTATTTTGTAGGAACGCCAACAGTAGTACAACAAACTTCTATGTTTCCTAACTTACAAGAAGGACAAAGGTTAATTCTAAATCGTTTATTTAGAACTTTTCATGAAACGCCAGAAAGAGGAGATATCATTACTTTTGAAGAACCAAGTAGCTATAATCCTTCTGGAGTAAAAGCAGTTTATAAAGAACAAGAAGGTTGGTTTAATAAATTTGTTTATTATGTTTTAGAAGTCAATAAAAAAAGTTTAATTAAAAGAGTTATTGCGCTTCCAGGGGAACAAGTAACTATTCGTGATGGTAAAGTTTATATAAATGGAGAACAATTAAAGGAAAGTTATTTAGCAGATACTGTAGTAACAGAAGTAAACAATGAAGCTTTAACAGATTTTACTGTACCAGAAGGTTATATATTCGCTATGGGTGATAATAGAAAATACAGTGGGGATTGTAGAATATTTGGATGTATTCCAATTGAAAAAATAGAAAGTAAAGTATGGATTCGCTTTTGGCCATTTAACTTATTTGGAAAAATGGATAATGTTGAATACTAATTTCAATATCAAAATCGTATAAATTAGAAAAGGAGTAAGCAAATTTGAGCTTTGAAAATATTGTAGGAAATAATAAAGTGAAAGCATTTTTAGAACAATCAGTAAAAGAAAACCATATTTTGCATAGCTATTTATTTTCAGGTATAGAAGGCATCGGCAAAACTCTTTTTGCAAGAGAGTTCGCAAGACAACTATTATGCTTAGAAAAAGAAGAAAATGAAAATTGTTTGTCTTGTCAAAAATATTATAGCCATAACCATCCAGATTTTTATGAAATAGAGCCAGAAAATAACACCATCAAAATTGAGCAAATTAGGCAGATGCAAGAAAAAATTTTAGAAAAGCCAATTACTTCTAAAAGAAAAGTTTACCTTATTATAGATAGCGATACTATGACAAAAGAAGCACAAAATTGTTTATTAAAAACTCTAGAAGAACCACCAGAGTATGCTACTATTGTTTTAACAACTTCAAATGAAAGTAAATTATTAAACACAATAAAATCAAGATGTATGAAAATTTCTTTTGAACCAATAGAAACATTAAAAATACAGGAATATTTAAAAAAACAAATGCAAATAGAGCCTTCACTAGAATGGATAAAAAGAAGTGAAGGAAGTATAGGAAAAGCTATTAAATTGCAAGAAAAAAAAGAAATTTATGAAAAAGTAAATGAATTACTAGAAAATATTGAAAAGCAGGATAAAATTGCTACTCTAAAACAAGCAGAAGTACTTTATGAACAGAAAGAAAATATACAAGATATATTAGAATATATCAATGTATTCTTATATAACACCAAAGAAAAACAAAAATGGAATTGCATTCCATATGTAGAGCAAACAAAAAAGAGGTTATTAGCTAGTAGCAACTATGATATGTGCATCGACTATCTTGTAATGAATATGTGGGAGGAAATGAATGAAAAATATAGTAGGAGTTCGATTTAAAAAGCCAGGAAAAGTATACTTCTTTGACCCTGGAGAATTACAAATTAGCAATAAAGACTTTGTTATAGTAGAAACATCTCAAGGGCAAGAATATGGCGAAGTAGTTATTAGTAATCGAACTATGCCAGAGGAAAATATCTTAAAACCATTAAAAAAAGTAATTCGCATTGCAACATATAAAGATAAAAAACAGCAAGAAGAAAACAAGAAAAAAGAAGAAGAAGCATTTGAAATATGTAAAAAGAAAATAAAAGAACACAATCTAGATATGACGTTAACAGATGTAGAGTTCAAATTTGATAATAGCAAAGTATTATTTTATTTTACAGCAGAAGGAAGAATTGACTTTAGAGATTTAGTAAAGGATTTAGCAAGCATCTTTAAAACAAGAATTGAATTAAGACAAATTGGGGTAAGAGATGAAGTAAAAAGAATTGGTGGAAATGGTGTTTGTGGTAGAGAATTATGTTGTTGTTCATTCTTAGGAAACTTTGAAACCGTATCAATTAAAATGGCAAAAGAACAGAATATGTCATTAAATCCTTCGAAAATATCTGGAAATTGTGGAAGACTAATGTGCTGTTTAAAATATGAGCAAGACGTATATGAAGAAAAAATGAAAAGACTTCCTAAAATAGGAGCTATTGTAAAAACAGTAGATGGAGAAGGAACAGTAGAAGGCGTAGAAACTCTAAAAGAACGTTTAAGAGTAAAATTAAAAGATGATGGTGGAGAATATTATTATAAAAAATATGATGCTAAAGACGTAAAAATCATTAAAAATATAGAAGAAGATATTGTAGACGAAGAAGAAAAAGAGAACTTAAAAGAACTACAAGCATTAGAAAAGCTAGAAAAAATGGACAAAAAGAATATACAAGAAGATGAATTATAAAGGACGATAAAACGAAGTAAAAAATATAAAAATATAAACAATAAAAAACAGCATTAAAAAAGTAGCAAGAAAATACAATAAGAAAAGAACTAAGAAGGGTGGTGAAAGAAATGGCATATAAAATAACAGAAAAATGTATCAAATGTGGTGCGTGTGCAGCAGAATGTCCAGTAGGATGCATTTCAGAAGGAGAGGAAAGATATGTAATCGACCCAGCACAATGTATAGGATGTGGAACATGTGCAGGAGTTTGCCCAGTAGAAGCTCCAAAAGAGGAGGAATAATATTAATGTGGTAGAAAAGAGAACTTCTTTTTTACCACATTTTTTTATGCATTTTATTGCATTGCAAAGGCATAAATGATATAATCACTTCAGAAAACAAGGAGGTTGATACATAATATGAAAAAAAGAAATTTATTATATATTGCCATCAGTATTATTTGTATTATTGCTATTATAGTAGGGGTTTACTATCAAGTATTTAAAAATAATTCAGGTTCTAAGAAAAAACCAAATAATGAAGTAAATAATAATAATATAGAGAATCAAAACAACGAAGAAGATTTAGAAAAAATAAAACAAGAGTTTAATAGTTTATTTAATAACACTTTCGATAATCAAGGATATGATACTTCTACTATTGAAAAAAGAAAAGGACTAGAAGAACAAGATATTATATATTCTTGTTTCGATATGGAAGAAGAGAACGAAAAATATAATATAAATATTAGTGTTCCAGTATTTAATGTAAAATCTCAGGTAGGTAATGAATTTAATATTACAACGCAATCTATATTTGGAGACAAAGCAAATGATATTATTTTAAATAGTGAAACATATACCGTTTATAATATAGAATATGTTGCATATTTAAATGAAAATATTTTATCTTTAATAATTAAATCTACATTAAAAGAGGAAGATAACCCACAAAGAGTTATTGTTCAAACATATAATTATGATATTGAAACAAAGCAAAGAGTAACATTAAATGAAGTATTAGAAGCAAGAGGAATAGATAAAGAGCAAGTAAATGAAAAAATAGAAAAACAAGTAACAGAAGCGAGCAAACAAGCAGAAGCAATTTCAGAAGCATTAGCACAAACGGGACAAACTATATATAAAAGAGACCTTAATAATGCAATGTATGTAACAGATAATGTAAATTATTTCTTTATTGGACTAGACGGACAAATATATATTGTTTACCCATATGGAAATTCAAACTATACTTCAGAAATAGACATCATCAAAATATAATTGCCATTTGGGACAGCCCTTACTAATTAGAAAAGGATGTTTAACATGCCAAAAAAACTATTAATTACAGAAAAGCCATCAGTTGCCATGGAATTTGCTAAAGTATTAGGAATAAATACGACCAGAAAAGATGGATATTTAGAATCAAATGATTGGATTGTAACTTGGTGTGTCGGCCATCTAGTTACCATGTCATATCCGGAAAAATATGACGAAAAACTAAAACTATGGAGGCTTGACACACTTCCTTTTATGCCGAAAGAGTATAAATATGAAGTAATTCCAAGTGTAGAAAAACAGTTTCATATTATTGAAAATCTTTTAAAAAGAGACGACGTTACTTGCATCTATGTAGCAACTGACTCTGGGCGTGAAGGAGAATATATATATCGCCTAGTAGACCAAATGATAGGTGTGCAAGGAAAGCAAAAAAAACGTGTATGGATTGACTCTCAAACAGAAGAAGAAATAAAAAGAGGTATTGCAGAAGCAAAAGATTTAGAAGAATATAATAGTTTGTCAGATTCTGCTTACCTAAGAGCCAAAGAAGACTATCTTATAGGAATTAACTTTTCTAGACTTCTTTCCATTATTTATGGAAGAAGAGTTGCAAAAGAAATAGAAGAAGAAAGAGCATCTATATCAGTTGGACGTGTTATGACTTGTGTCTTAGGAATGGTTGTCTCTCGTGAAAGAGAAATAAGAAACTTTGTAAAAACGCCATTTTATAAAGTAATAGGCGAATTTGGAGACGAAACTAGTTCTTTTAAAGCAGAATGGAAAGTAAGTGAAAAATCAAAATTAAAAGATTCTCCAAAACTATATAATGAATCAGGCTTTAAAAAAATAGAAGATGCCAAAGAATTTATCTTATCACTAAAAGATAAAAAAGCAATTGTAGAAGAAGTGAAAAAGAGTAAGCAAAAAGAAAATGCCCCTCTTTTATTTAACTTAGCAGAAATTCAAAACGAATGCACCAAACGCTTTAAAATAAAGCCAGATGAAACTCTAGAAATCATTCAAAATTTATATGAACAAAAATTAGTAACATATCCAAGAACAGATGCAAGAGTTCTATCTACTGCGGTAGCAAAGGTAATTTCTAAAAATTTAAATGGACTAGCAAAAGGCTTCCATAATGAAGAAATACAAAGCTATTTAAAAAAAATGTCAGAAGAAAAATATTCTACCAATTTAGTAAAAACAAAATATGTCAATGACAGTAAAATTACAGACCACTATGCAATTATTCCAACAGGGCAGGGATTTGAAAACTATGAAAAACTAAAAGATTTGCACAAACAAGTTTATATACTTATAGTAAAAAGATTTCTAGCCATCTTCTTTCCGCCAGCAGAATATAATAAAATTTCAGTTACCATCAAAATTGACGAAGAAGAATTTAATACTAGCGGAAAAGTTTGTACGAATATTGGCTATTTAGCTGTACTTGGTGATACAGGAAAAAAACAAGCAGAAAAAAATAATGAAGCAAATGAGGCAGAAAAACAAATTAACAAAGAAGCACAAGAAGGTCAAGAAGACAAAGACGAAGAAGATTTAGTAGAGAAAAAAGATACTGCAAATTTAGAAATATTAAACAAACTAAAAAAAGGACAAGAAATAAATACCAAAAATTTTGAGACTAAAGATTCAGAAACTTCTCCACCAACTAGATACAACTCAGGTTCTATGATACTTGCCATGGAAAATGCCGGAAAGCTAATAGAAGAAGAGGAGTTAAGAGAACAAATTAAAGGAGCAGGAATTGGAACCAGTGCCACAAGAGCAGAAATTATAAAAAAATTAGAGAAAATTTCTTATATAGCTATAAATACAAAAACACAAATTATAACCCCAACCAAAAAAGGTGAGATTATTTACGATGTAATAGCATCATCAATGCCAGATATGTTAAACCCAAAACTAACAGCAAGCTGGGAAAAAGGCTTAGATATGGTAGCAAAAAAAGAAATAAATGCAGAAGAATTCATGAATAAATTAGAAAACTATATCAATAGCAAATTTAACAAATTGGTAGTTAAATTTTAGGGACGGGTCTCAAAATTTAAAAATAAATTTTAGGTAATTTTAGGGACGGAGCAAAAAATATAAAATCTGTAGATAACTTTAAAAAAAAATTAAAATGAAAGCTTTTTCTATAATAAATATAAATAAACGTTTATAAAACTATTATAACTTTTAAAAAGAAGGTGAAAAATATGAAATTAGGCTTAGCTTTAGCAGGAGGCGGTGTAAAAGGTGCCGCTCATATTGGTGTTATTAAAGCGCTAGAGGAAAATGATATAAAAATAGACGCTATTGCAGGAACGAGCATAGGAAGTATTGTATCAAGTTTATATGCTATGGGATACACACCAGAAAAAATGTTAGAAATTTTTAGATATTTTGCTAAAGAAATCATGAAAGCTGATGCTAAATATTTTGCAGGAAATTTAAAAACTTCAAAAAGATTATTAGGCTATGGACTTTTGTCAGGAGAAAATACAGAGATTGCATTAAGAGAATGTGCAAGAACAAAAGGAATTATAAAAATGAAAGATATTCCTATGCCAATTGCAATTCCAACTGTAGATATAGTAGAAAGTAAAAAATACGTTTTCACTAATCAAGAAAATAAAGAAGACTTTTATATAACAGATGCTCTTATTGAGAAAGCAGTTCGTGCAAGCAGTAGTTATCCAGGCGTATTTGCACCATGTGAATATTTGGAACATAAATTTGTAGATGGTGGCATTTTAGACAATGTGCCAGCAGGTGAAGTAAGAAAATTAGGTGCAGACAAAGTACTAACTGTTAAATTTTCAGCAGGACTTAGCTATGAACCAAAAAATATTTATGAAGTTGCTTTTAAGTCCATTGATATTCTATTTGATGCAAGAGCAGAAGATGCTATAAAACAAAGTGATTTAGTATTAGATTTAGACTTATCAGAGGCAAGTGTGTTTAACACAAAGAAAATAGACTATTGCTATAATGTAGGTTACATCACAGCTCTTACAAAAATAAAAGAAATTAGAAAAATGCTAGAAAAATAATTTAAATAATTTGAATAATTAAAACAATATAGTTTTAATCAAAGAACAAAAAAATAGAACATTTTCACCCTTTTTTTGCATGCAACATAATATATAGCAGAATCATTATTTAATAGAAAACTCCCTATTAAATAAATTTCACTGTATAAGACGATGAAAACAAGCAAAAAGAAAGGGGAAAGAAAAATGCTTAGCTACATAATCAAAGGAGGAAAAAGGCTAGAAGGAACCATTTCTGTTTCAGGTTCTAAAAATGCCTCTCTTCCTATTATAGCAGGAACTATTTTAAGTGCGAAAACAACAAAACTATATCATGTACCCAATATTCATGATACTCAAATTACCCTTAAAATTTTAAAACTTTTGGGTTGCAAAGTGAAGAAGGAACGTGGTAAAATAGTAATTGATACAAAACCAATGAGAAAAACAGAAATTCCAGAAGATATGATGAGGCAAATGCGTTCTACTGTTGTAATGGCAGGAGCTATTATTAGTAGATTTAAGGAGGCTACCTTCTCATATCCAGGTGGATGTGAAATAGGTGCAAGACCTATTGATTTGCATTTAAGCGCATTTAGAAAATTAGGAATTCATGTTGAAGAAAAAGGTGGTTTTATACATTGCACATGTGATAAAATAATAGGAACAGAAATCAATTTAGACTTTCCAAGCGTAGGTGCTACTGAAAATATTATTTTAGCGACTGTTTTAGCAGAAGGAATAACCACAATTACAAATGCTGCAATGGAACCAGAAATAGAAGACTTAGCTAAATTTCTAAATAAAATGGGTGCGAAAATAGAAGGAGCAGGAACAAATCTTATAAAAATAACTGGTGTAAAGCAATTAAAAGAAGTAAGCTATAAAATTATGCCAGATAGAATTGAAGCAGGAACTTACCTTTGTATGGTAGCAGCAACAGGAGGAAAGTTAAAATTACTAAATACAGAACCAGAACATATCAGTCCAATTCTTAATAAATTACAAGAATGTGGTTGCAATATAGAAACACAAGGAAAAGTAATCAATTTAGAAGCACCAAAAAAGCTAAAATCAATAGATATAAAAACACTTCCATACCCCGGTTTTCCAACAGATATGCAATCCGTTTTTGGTAGTATGCTAACAATTGCAAAAGGAACATCTGTTATTGTAGAAAATATTTTTGAAAATCGTTATAAATATACACAAGAACTTCAAAAAATGGGAGCAAAAATTCAAATTGAAGGAAAAATGGCAGTTATTAAAGGGGTTAGAAAATTAAATGCAAGCAAAGTAGATAGCCATGATTTACGCGGAGGAGCAGCTTTAGTATTGGCAGGACTTTGCACAAAAGGAACTACCTATGTAAATAATATTGAATATATATTAAGAGGTTATGAAAATTTAGAAGAAAAGCTACAAAGCATAGGAGCAAGTATAAAAATAAAAAATAACTAAAAATAAGAAGAAAACAATATTCAAACCCTTAGAATGAAGTATAGAAATAAAAATACCTAAAAGAAGGTGGAATGAAAGTGGCGAAAAAAACAGAAGAACAAGAAATTATTATTGGGGTAACTAAAAAGCAAGAACCAAAAAAAAATGGAGCCCCAATGCCAAAAAAGAAAAAAAAGAAAAAGGTAAAAAATAGTCAAAAAAGAAAAAGAGTTATTTTTGCTCTTAAATATGGAGCATTAAGTGCTTTACTCATTACTCTTATTTTATGCGCTATGTTTTCGCCACTTTTTAATATAAAAAATATTCAAATAGAAGGAAATGAAAAGGTAACGGAGAATGAAATTATTAGTTTATCTCAAATTGAAGTAGGTATTAACACATTTAAGTTAAGTAAAAGTAAAATAAAAAAACAAATTAAACAAAATGCTTACATAGGAGAAATTACGATTACGAGAAAATTACCTTCTACCATTCTTATTCAAGTAGAAGAAAGAAAACCTGCATATTTATTAGAATATGCAGGAGGATATATAAATGTGGACAAGCAGGGGTATTTATTAGAAATTACCCAAGAAAAGTTAGAACTACCAATTTTACAAGGAGCAATGACTAAGTCAGAGGATTTTGTTGTTGGTAATAGACTATGTTTAGAAGATTTAGAAACATTATCTTCTATTGCGAAAATAATGGAAATAGCAGAAATCAATGAGATAGCCGAGTTTATTACAGGAATTGACATAGCAGATAAGAGTAATATCAAATTAATTTTTGGAAAACAAGAAAAGACAGCATATCTAGGTGATAATTCAAATTTAAATACAAAAATATTAACAATTAAATCCGTCTTAGAAAAGGAAGATGGAAAAGCAGGAGAAATTTTTGTGAACATAGATTTAAATAAAGAATATCCAATTTTTAGAGAAAGAGTATAGAGGAGACAAACAATGAGTAAGTATAAAATTGCAATTACATTAGGAATTGTATTTGTTATTTTAACAGCAGCAATATGCTTGCAAATAAATACAATTAAAAATGCAAATTCTACTGTATCTAAAACATTTGCAGAAGATAATTTAAGAGATGAAGTATTAAAATGGAAAGAAAAATATGAAAGAATATCAGATAATCTAGACGAAGCAGAAAAAAGATTAGCAAAAATAAGAGAAGAATCTGCAAAAGATGATAGCAATGAAACAGAAAAAGAAAAGCAAATTACGTTAAATAATGAATTATTAGGCTTAACTAGTTTAGAAGGACCAGGAATAGAAATGATAGTAACTGATGATCCAAATGAAGTTGGTCCATTAGAGAATATTTATAATCATGTAATCCATGATGCTGATTTAAGAGTCCTTGTAAATGAACTAAAAAATGCGGGTGCAGAAGCAATTTCAATTAATGGACAAAGAATTATTAATAGTACGGCAATTACTTGCATTGGAAATGTAATTAAAGTAAATAATGAAAGAATAAATTCTCCTTTTACAATTAAAGCAATTGGTTTTCAAGAAAGTTTAGCTGGTATTGATTGGTTAGGAGGATATATAAGAGAGTTAAGATCATATGGAATTGTTGTAAATATAAAGAAATCAAATAAGGTAGAAATTCCAAAATATACAGGTGCTATTTCTGCCCAATATATTAATTTACAAAAATAATTGAGGTGATTTATAATGAATAAAAATAAAATCATTATTTCTACTATTGTTGGAATAATCTGTATAATTTTAGTTTGCGTTATGTTTATGCAATTTAAAATTATAGAAGAAACTGATATTACAGGAATTGAGGCAGCAAGAGAAGAAGAATTACAAGCAATGCTATCAGATTGGAAAACAAAATATGAAGAAATAGAAGAAAAATTACTAGAAACAGAACAAAAAATAGCAGAATACAAAGAAAAAATAGATTCTAATGAGCAAGCCTCTGAATTATTAGACGAAGAATTAGAACAAACTAATTTATTATTGGGAAAAACCGATGTAGTTGGAGAAGGAATTATTGTTACATTACAAGATAATGAAGAAAAATCAATTACCGCAAGTGATTTACGAACATTAATAAATGAGTTGAAATTAGCAGGAGCAGAAGCAATTTCAATTAATGGTTCTAGAATTTTAAATATGACAGCTATTGTTGATGTACAACCTTATATTTTAGTAAATGAAGAACGTATTATTTCTCCTTATGTAGTAAAGGTCATAGGAAATCAAACTTATTTATCTAGTGCCTTAACATTAAAAAATAGTGGATTTATTGATAATTATACAAAGCTAGGAAAAACCGTAGAGATGAAGCAAGAAAAAAATATTAATATTACAGCATATAACAGTAGTAAAAATCAATTTCAACTTCGATATGCAAAGGAGGTAGAAGAATGATATTAATTGCAATTATCATAGGATGCCTAATAGGTGCACTAATTGGAATGAATATTCCTACAATTCCATATACTTATTCTGGATATTTAGCCATTGCAATTATTGCAGCATTAGATTCTGTATTTGGTGCTATTACGTCTAGTTTAAAGAAAAATTTTGATATGAAAATTTTTCTTTCTGGATTTTTTGTTAATGCCATTTTGGCCATGGCACTAACTTATTTAGGACAAAAATTAAATGTTGATATATATCTTGCTGCAGTAGTTGTTTTTGTAGGTAGAATGTTTAACAATTTAGGAAGCATTCGTCGTTACTATGTAGAAAAACTAGCTAATCACAAAATTATTGCAAAAGCAGAAGCAACTATTAAGCAAGTAAATGAACCAAACAAAGAAAAATAAGATTATATGATGAAAAAATATAAAAAAATAAAAATCAATAGAAAAAGTTATAATAATTTACATAAGAAAGCAGAAAAACACATTATTACAAAAATATTACAAAAATATTACAAAAATATAACAATTTCTATTGACTTTTTTTGTGAAATATAATATTCTAA
>CANRLO010000012.1 GCA_947631495.1 uncultured Clostridia bacterium | reverse complement strand
TACATCTTTTATTGTTTTTTCTATATTTAGTGCTTCATTATAAGCTGGTATAATAATTAATGTTTTCATTTTTCCTCTCTTTCTATATTTTGTCTGTTCTAATTTGATATTGCGTTGAATTTGAATCAAAATTTATATTGAAATAAGGATCACCTTTTTCAAATATTTGATTCCATTTTTTTCTAAAATAATTAGCTTCTTTTTCAAATCTACTTTTCTTTTCTTTCGTATCTTCATAACCTCTTGTTTTTGATTCATAATGTATTAATTCAATATAAGGGTTGTATACAATCAAATATCCTTTTTCCCTTATTTTTAAACAAAAATCAACATCATTTAATGCTACTGCAAAATGTTCTTCATCCATATAGCCTACTTCTTCATACATGCTTTTTCTGCAAAACAAGCATGCTCCTGTTACTGCAGAAACATTACGAATAGTGCATTCTCTTGCAAAATAAGCATGAATATTTTTAGGAAGTTCAAGTAACATACTAGATACTAAGCCATATATTCCAATGCCAATACCTGCATGTTGTATAGATTTATCTTTATAATATAATCTTGCACCAACTGCGCCTACATCTTCTCTTTGTGCAAATCCAATAAATTTTTGAAGCCAATCTGGTGTTAAAAGTTTCGTATCATTATTTAATTGCAAAATAAACTCACTGTCTTTACAATTTTTAACTCCAAAATTAATAATTTTAGAATAATTAAAGCCTTTTTCTGGATAAGTAAGCACTCTTACTTTATCTATTTGTTGTATTTCTTTATAATAATTAAATGTACTTTTCTTTTTTGAATTATTTTCTATAATTACAATTTCATAATTAGTGTAAGTAGTTAATTTTAAAATAGCTTGAATACATTGTTTCAATAACTTAATATTATCCTTGTTTGGTATAATAATAGATACTTTTGGTTTTCCGTTTTACTTCATATTCTACTTCATAAACTCCTGGAATATCTCCTCCATGATGCACTTTAGCTTTTAAGTTTTGTCTTTTCAAATGGTCTTCTATTGCTTTTATTCCCGCTTCATATGCATATGGTTTAGCAGAAGCCATCATTGCTGTAGAGTTTGGATGCACTCTCCAATGATATAATATTTTAGGGATATGAATAATGTTTTTTGTATTTTCTACTGCCCTTAAAATAATATCAAAATCTTGTGCTCCATTATATTGTTCTTGAAAACCGCCAAGCTTGTCCATTAATTCTTTTTTAAATACTGATAAATGTGTAATATAATTATTTGCTCTTAACATATCTATTGAAAAATCTGGTTTAAAATGTGGAGCACATCTATTTTCTTTAACTTCCTCTATTTTATCTTCATCTGTATAAATGAACTCTACATCAGGATTCTCATTAATAGTTTTTGCAAGTTCATATAAACAAAAACTTGGCACTAAATCATCATGGTCCACTAAAACAATAAAATCTCCATTAGCTAATTTTAGTGCCTCATTTGTATTTCCTGAAATACCTTTATTTTCTTTTAGAAATTGATATTTAATTCTTGTATCTTTATTAAGTATAGGTTTTAATTCTTCATTTTCTTTTGGACTTCCATCTGCAAAACAAAGTTCCCAATTAGTATATGTTTGGTTAATCATACAATCCACTAATTCTTCTAAAAAATTTGCAGGGGTATTATACATTGGCACAACAATACTAAATTTGGGTTGTATTTTAAATTTCGTTTTTCTTTGTTCTTCTAATTCTTGTTCATTTGGTTCATTATTTGTAATCCAAGTTTGATATTTTTCTCTATCACTTTCTTTATATTTTAGTTCATGCAGTTTAGAGAAAATTTTTACCAAAGTATTTTTTAATCCATAACTTTTTAAATAATATTTTATTTGCTTCAAGATATTTTGTATTTTCACTTTTTTCTCCTATTACTTGTTATTTTTTTGTGTCAATTTTTCTTTGATTTTTCTTCTTACTTTTTGAATAATTCTCCATACTCTTATTTGTTGTAATTTTTTATATTTATTAATAATAGAACCATATAATACTTGGTAATGTTTGAATTCTAATTCTTTACTTTTTCTAGCGATATTATTTATGTCAGTCAAATTTACTATTTTTTTACTTAAAGTAGCATTTTTATATATTTCAGTATATTCTTTTTGCATTTCTTCTATAGTTTTAAATGAATATTGTTCATAATTTTTTATTATTTGATCATATTCTTCTTTATTATTAAAAATTTCTTCTATTTTTTTTAAGATTTTTTCTACCTGTTGATTAAATGGTATTACCCAACCTGTTCCATCATTTTTTACTCTGTCGCCAACAGCTCCTATGTCAAAAGTTAAAATTGGAATATGTGCCATATAAGTTTCTGTTAAGGTATAAGAATATGTTTCTGGCCAAATAGCAAACATGCAAACCAAATCTATTTGATTTTCGATAAGTAATTTAGGAAGTTCTCCTCTTCTGTAAGCTCCATGATAAATATAGTTTTTTCTATTTTTTGATACTTTTTTATCATCTGCCCTTCCAAATAGATGAATTTTTAAATTTTTATTCTTATTTTTTTGAATGATTTCATTCAAAATTTGACTTCCTTTATGTGGAACCATAACTCCTACAAATGCAATATCTATTGTATTTTTTCTCTTTTTAAGCTTATTTTCAATTGGAATTAAGTTTATTCCATGTTCTATAACATCTATTTTTAATTCTGGATATATGTTTTGAAATTGCTCTTTGGTATTTTTTGAAGGAACAATTATTTTATCAAATTTTTCTAATACTTTTTTACAGGTATTTCTCCAACTTGATAATATATTATTTTCTATTCCAAATCGATATTTTAAACATTGGCTACAGTCTTTTTGTTTATTTGCTAAACAATAATACTCATTTTTATAAATCATATTAATAGTTGGACAACTCATATATAAATCATGAAGTGTAATAATACTTTCTACATTTCTTTTCTTTGCTACCTCTATAGCATCAAAACTATGAAATAAAAAATGATGAACATGAAGTATATCAATTTGAAATGTATCAAAAATAGTTTCTATCATTTCTAAATAAGAATGATTCGTGTATGTAATTTGTCCATATAAATTCATTTCTGTTTGAAAAGAAAAAATTTCTTTTCCAAAATGTTCTGTATATAAATATAATTTAAATATGCTACTATCTTCTTTTTTGGGTGCCAATACAAAACAAGCTGTATTATCACGTATTCCTAGTATAATATCTTTTAAGTGAAGTGATGTACCACCAGTCATTTCCATATTTTCTTGCCATTCATTCACTAAAAATAGAATTCTTTTTTTATTATAAAGTAAAGTATTAATTAATATATTTTCTCCTATATCTTTTATTGGATTTAAAGCTAAAAAGTTATCCGTTTTATTTGTATAAATAGGGTATTTCTTTCTTAATTTTTTTGTATGATTATCAATAACTTCTGCTCTACTTTTGCTTAAGTTTTCTTTTTTAAAAGATTGTGTTCCTTTATGATAAATGAATGTATCATCACATATAACATTTATATACCCATAATCTAATGCTCTATAGCAAAAATCATTTTCTTCTCCATAGCCTTTTTCAAAAGTAACATCGTCAAAAAATCCTATTTCCTCGATTACATTTCTTTTAATATACATACAAAAACCAATTCCAGTTGTTACTTCAGGATACCTTTTATAAGAAGATTCTTCAATTATTTTTGCATATTCTTCTAAATTTATATTTTTTGGCAGTTCATTATCTACACAAAAATTAGGTACAGAAGCAATAGTTCCATTGTTAGTAAGAGGCGTTACTGTTGCAATTGCATCATTAGAATAGGCACATTTTATTATTTTTTCAAGCCAATTGCTAGTTACTTCTGTATCACTATTTAATAATACAACATCATTATTAGAATATTTCATTCCTTTATTTACGGTTTTTACAAAGCCTTCATTTTCTTTATTTTCTAATAATATTATGTTTTTTTCTTCATTTTCCTTTTGGTATTTTTTAAGCATAGGAAGGATATTTTCATCTGGACTTTTATCATTTATTAAAAGTAATCTATGTTCTTTTAGATTGGTATATTTTAGAACACTTTTTATACATTCTTCAGTATATTTATATGCATTATAAACTGGTATAATAATATCAACCTTTTTCATTTTTACCCCTTCCTTAATGTTTTAATCTTGTACTAACTTTATTAAAAATCTTTTTACTTTTTCCTTTAAAGATTTTGGAACTAATTTTAAAATTTTATAATAAATTTTTCTCTTTTTGCTTAAATATTTTGTATTTACTTCCTTTCCATTGAAAAGCATTTCTTCCGATACGTTCCAACGTTTTGATTCTTCTTTTTCTATTTTTGTTAGTTTTATTTCTTGTTTTTTTACATTTCTAAAATACTTTATATATTGCTTTGTTCTTTTATCTATATCAAATTCTAATGCTTTAGTTTGTGCTTTACAGCTCATACTATTGAGCACATCTTCGTGTTCTAATAAATATTCTACTTTTTCTATATATTTATCTGCATTATTAATTTCTTTTATTACAAACGAATTTTCTCCATCTACTGCATATTCATTAACACCAAACGATTGAGAAATAACAGGAACAACTCCTGCAGCCATTGCTTCTAGTGCTATAAGTCCAAATCCTTCCATTAAAGAGGTATCAATTAAAATATCTGTTTTAAAAAGAATTTCGGTCATTTGTTTTCTATTTAATGGTCCGTGATAAAAATTGATTTTTATATTTTCATTATTGTTAATTGGAAATAAAGTCTCTCTCATATAAATAACATTAACTTCAATATTATAGTCTTTCAATGTTAATTTTTTCAATATTTCATTTAGTAAAAAATCACCTTTAGCATAATTATCACGGAAAACCATCGTAATTTGCTTTTTCTTTTCTCTTTTTTTGTTTACATTGTATAATAAATCTGTATTTATAGAATTAGGAATAACAGTTGCTTCCATTTGAAAGTTATCTTTGCATTTTTCTTTTAAAAATTGAGAAATCGCTAATATATTTTGGCTATTTTTACAAGCAAGTTCTGCCCATCTATAAACTTCTCCATTGTCAAAACAAGGTTCATACCCTTGCATAAAGTTAACACATGGAATATCATAATGTTTAGCAATAGACTCACAGAAAAATATTGTTGGGTAAATTGTTCCTACAATGCACTTTGGTGAAATTGTTTTTATATTTTTCATATAAGTTGGAGTAAATATCATTATTTCTTTATATTCATGGATTCTTTCTGTTAATATATTTGAGAAACACCCATTAATATTTAAATAATTAACAATATCTACTACCATGTGAACACCTCCTGCATTTTGGTGAATATCTGGTAAAAAGAATAATACTTCTGGAGAAGGTTTCTCTTCTATTTTTAAATGTTTATTAATATAAACAATAGGATCATTTTTTACATACTGTTCCATTTTTTTATTATATTCTTTGCCCCAACGATCAAAAAATATTTTTCGATTATTTTCTAATCTTTTTTTCTTTTCAGGACTAGTTCCAAAGGAAACTTCAGATTTATGATAAACATATGTATCTATAGCAACTTTAGCTTCAAACCCTTTGCTATGTGCTTTAAATTGATAATCTGTTTCATCTCCATAACCCATTCCATAAATTTCATCTAAATATCCTGTTTTTTCCATACAATCTCTAGAAATCATAAGGCAGTTTCCTACGACTGTACAAGCATCAAAATTCATTCCTTTAAAATTTTTATAAAAAATTTCATCTACTTGCATATAACTATAGTTTTCTGGAATATCATAAGATAAATTAGCTGCATTACTTGAAATAGGACATATGAGTCCTATTTTTGGGTTTTGCTCCATGTGCTCTATTAATTTTGGAATTGTATTTTTAGATACTAAGCAATCAGTATTTAGTAATAAAATATAATCTGCTGTTGTTTTATCCATTCCTTTATTTACATTTTTTATAAATCCTAAATTTTCTTCGTTTCTGTAGACTTCTATTTTATCATATTTTTCCTTTAAGTTAGCAATGCAATTACATGTAAGTTCATCTGAGTTATCATCCATTAAAATAACTTTTCCTATATATTCTTTTGGTGTATTTTGATATAATGCATATACACATAATTTCACCCATTCTGGCGAATTATAAATTGGTATGATAATATCACATTTTTTCATTTTATATGTTCTCCTTTTATTATGTATATTATTTCTCTGTTTTATATTTTTTTCTATATATAACTGCATATATACTAAGTAAGATAGCTATAAATGTAGTAACAAGAGCAGGCATAGTATATCTATCTATTGTTGCTCCTAATAATGCATGCATTAAAATATGTGCAAAACTAAAGCTGTATAAAATTGTTATCATATCTATCATTTTTACATATTTTTCATCATATTTCTTTTTTGTTTTAAATACTGCTATTATACTACAAATTGTTAAAATTGGTAATGCTGTATAGCTTATTTTCATTATAAAACTAGAAGGTAATCTTAATTTTCTCAATACTCCATTAATCATTTTTAGTGGCATAGTTGTTTCGCTATAAGAATTTGCATATATTTGATATTTTTCATCTAATGGGAATGTTGTACTAATCTCATACTCATAAATCCTAAATCCAATAGCTGATATCTCTTGAGTATTTTTAAAATCTACTTTTAGCTGAGTATCACCGTTATTATTAAAATCATATGGGCTTATACTAATTGTTGCAAAATAATTTCTTATGTATCCTCCTAATACACTCTTATAATCATTTAGAAGTGAACTTAATAGAAATTTAGTTGCCTCTGCAGTGGAAATTACTTGTCCTTTCAAGTATATTATTTCATATTTTTCTTGATGTTTATCAATTACCATAAATGATTCATACTCCGAATTATTTTCTAGTATTTGTTTCATTTTTTCTTTATCTTCTTCTTTAATTTTGGTACTTAGTTGTATTTTTTCAATAGTATCAAATTCATTTTTTACTTCATATTGTTTTAGTCCACCTAAGATACCAGAAGCAAAAAAGCCAGCAGACGTTCTCTCTTGTTCTATTTGTACATTGTTTATTTCTAGTATTGCACTCCAACTTTTCATACTAATTATTAGTATTATAATACAAACTAATATAGTAATTCCTCTTTGTACTAAATTTTTTATGCTGATTTTTCTTATAAAAGATATTATTCCTGCAATTATAATTGGAAATAATATAGTTCCCACATATGGTTGTTTTAATTGCCACGCAACAGCAGTTAAAACTGCTAAAATGATAGTATAAATAATATATATTTTTTTGTTTTCCTCAAAATTTATTTGCATCCATTTCCAAGATAGATAACAGCCTATTACAGAAAAAGTAATAGCTATAAATTCTGTTAGTAGTGTATGATAATAACCTATTATCATTGGATTAATAGCAACAAGCAAAATAAATAAAATAATTATTGCATTTTTTATCTTAGCACTGCCATTTTTGTCTTTTTCTATTATCTCTTTATAAATGCGATAACTAAAAAATAGCATAATAAGGTAAAATATGAACATTCCAACTAATAGTGATTTATTATATGTTCCAAATATAATTTGACTAATTCTAATGAAAAGTGGAAAAATTGGACCTCTTGCTACATCCCATGTAGAAAAATCTCCATCTTTTGTCATAAGACTAGTAAGCCATAAGTAATGTGATGAATCATACGTTATAATGGTTTGATAAGTAAAAAATATAATTGTAATTACAATAAAAAATGATAATAGTAGTATTGTTTTTTTATTTCTCATAGTTCGTCTCCTAAATATAATAAATTATTTATTATGATAATACATCATGATTTTTTCCTAATAATTTTCTACCAAGTTTTATTAATTTCCAACCGCGAGATGTATTATATTCTTGTAATAGTTTTTGATAATTAGTTTCTATCTTTACTTTTTCTTCCTCTAAGTTTTTATAATCCTGTATTGGTACAGATTCTATATTATTTTTCATACTAGCATGATTTAGTTCTTCCAAATTTATGCTATATTGTTTCATTTGTTCCTTATATCTTTCAATTATTTCTTTTTCTAATATTTGCTCTTGTATTATTTTTTCTAATTCTATAAAATAGTCTTCGAATTCATTTAAATCAAACTTTTTTAATAATTCTTTTCTTTCTATAACTTGACTTAAACGATTGACATTATATGTGTATAAATTATTAATAGCACGATATAATATAAACTCTAATGGTATATTTTCAATACACCATTCTTGATCATAGAAGTAATACTTATCATTCTCATAAAAAATATTTTCAAATAATAAATCTATAAAACCACTTTTTATGAAATGCATTTTGTCTTGTATTTCTTGTGGTATTTGAATTTTGTATTTTTCAAAAACATTTTCTCCTATAACTTCTTCTTTTTCTAATCTTTCTTTTATATATTGATACCATTTTTCAATTTCTTGATAAGCTTGCTCTAAATTTCCTTGTTTTATTTGTTGAACAATTTTTTTATCTAATTCATCTGCTGTCATAAAATTGCTTAGAATTTTTTCATTTTCAACTTTCTCTATAATTTCAAATCCTAATTTTCTCAAACGACTAATATATTGTTCTATTTGTTTTATATGTTCTTTTGCTTTATCATTCTCGGTTAATTTTACTACAGAATTTTGATTAATTGTGAGCATTAATTTGTATTTTTCTTTTCTAAAAATATTATAATTTACAAATTTTATATCATTTTTGATTTTTTCATTTGAAATTTCTATTAAATATGAATTTGTAAATTCAACGAATGTACCATTATCGCATATTTGCCTCATAGCATCTATTTCATTATAAATAATCATGCTTCCTTCTTCATAGTAAGTTGGATATAATATTTTACTATGACTAGACTTTGGTAAAAAATCATCTGTAAAAATACAACTAGTATTTTTATAATCTGGTAATGGATAATAAAATTTGTAATTTTGAAAACCTGTTTCTTTTATAAAATATTCTAATTCTTTTTTTAGTAATAAATTAGGTTTATTTTTCCTTATTTCACTTCCAATTCCCTCAAAAATTTTATTGTAATGTTTACTTTTTGCACCCGCTAAATATTTGATACCTAATCGATTATCAATAGCTAATAAAATTTTTCCATTTGATTTCAAATGTTTCTTTAAATCTTGTAGGAATTCTATATATGGCATTTTTCCTTGATAGATTATTGGTGCATATTCATATGTCCCTAATAAGGTAATATAATCATATTCACCTTCTAACTGTAACTCTTGAATTGGGCAACTCGTTAAATTTATTTTTTTATCTAATTTTTTTAAAATACTATTATCTTCATAAATTTCAAGTATTGTCGCTCCTTTTTCAAATGGATACCACTTTAAAATATCAATCCCTCTATCCATAAGTTATCTCCTTTTTTAAATTTCTTTATATATATTAATTTTTGTATCTAATTTTACAATTCCTACACAATCCTTTGTAGATATAATTTCTATTAGAAGTGCTTCATATTTTCGATTTAACACCTCTAATTCTCCTTTCGAATTTATATGTGTACAACTAAAAGATAATGTATATGGACCGGGAGCAATAGGCAATTGTTGTTTAAATTCAACTATTACAATGTCCCCTTTTTTTAATTTTCCAGGATATATTTTTTCTATCATACTATTAGTTCCTGCAATTTCAATTCCATTAAAATTCTTAATTGTCATTGTAAAAATTGGATTATCTACATCTTTATTAAATTTTATTTTTGACTTTAATATAATCATTTTTTCATTATCTATAGCATTTAAGTAATTTCCTGATTCATCGAAAATTCCATAATCAATTACTTCTGCATTTAAATTACCATATTCTATAACATTTGGATTTTGGTTAAAATGTATTTTCCAACTATCTTTATCATATTCTTTGTTCTCTTTCACACTTTTTTCTATATTATTTTGTATTTTCTCAGTTTTTGTAGCATTTCCAGTAATAATTTTTTTATATAATTCTACTCCTTCTTTCACATCCCCATCAAAAGTTTTCCTTCCATTTTCTAAAATAATGGTTTTTGTACAATTTTTTAGTACATCTGATACATTATGGGTAACAAAAAGAATAGTTTTTCCTTTATCTTTAAATTCTTGAAATTTCTTAAAACATTTTAATTGAAATGCCATATCTCCTACTGATAATACTTCATCTACAATTAAAATATCTGGGTCTACATTGATAGCACAAGCAAAAGCAAGACGAGCAAACATACCTGAAGAATACGTTTTTACTGGTTGGTATAAATGTTCTCCAATATCTGCAAAATCAATAATTTCTTGTTTTTTTTCTTCAATTTCATTTTTTGTAAGTCCCATAACTTGTCCATGTTGATATATATTTTCTATTCCTGTTAGTTCCATATTAAAAGCTGTTCCTAATTCTAAAAGAGAACTGATTTTTCCTTTTACTTTGATACTTCCTGAAGTTTGCACTGCAACACCAGTAATAATTTTTAATAAAGTAGATTTTCCTGCTCCATTTTTTCCAAGTATTCCTAAAATTTCTCCTTGTTTTACATTTAAATTTAAGTCATCCAATGCTTTAAATTCTGTATGCTTATTATAATGAGGCACTATTGCTTCTATAAGTCTTGTTTTTTTGTTTGGATATAACTTATAACTTTTTGTTAAATTTTGTATTTCTATGATATTATTTTCTTTCATTTTGTGACCCTCTTTTTATCAATTTACTAAAATATGATATGACTACTTTGCTCATTTCTTATGATAATATATCCTTCATCTTCATATACTATTTTTGCAACATCATCATGTAAGTTTTCTAAATTTTCTTTATTGCTTTTATCTACAATAATAAAATCAACTTTATATTGGTTAAAAGCTTCATATACTTCTTCTGTTTCTAATCCGTCTTGTATTTTATTATATAATTGTACTTTTTCTTCTTTATTTTCCATATAGTCTCTGTAAGCTACTCTTGAATCTAATAATATAATATTGCTAGATAATTGTCTCATAGTAGCTGAATGTAATGGTTCTGGTGGTGCGATTACTAAAACTTTTTCTTTTATATTGTTTAAAATGAAATTTGTTTCATTTATAATATATTGAGGTATTTTAGCTACATTAGTATGACTTTTGAATTCTCCGTTAAAAGAATACATGAATTTTCCTACTATACTAATACATAGTAAAATAAATATTGTAACTATTATTTTTAAAATATTATTTTTTATTTTTAAAACAATTTGGCTAGCTGCATAAGCTATTGTTATTTCTAAAGGAATTAGCCAAAATAATCTCCAATATACAGTTGGTGTTGTAACATATTTTTGAACTATTTTTAATAGAAATGGATTTAATATTGTTAAAAAAGCTAATATTGGTATTATAATAAATATTCTTTTTGATTTTTTGTTTCCTTTGAAAATAATATATACAAAGCTTAATAAATACAATATTACAAATAATTTTCCATTCCTAATAAAGTCTTTTAAACATTCAATATAACTTATATACTCTACTGCTTGAATTGTTCCTTCTCCTCCACCCAAAACCGCTATTTTTAGATAAATTGGTAAAAGTACTAAATTAGGAATTATTACAATTATCATTTTAAACACATTTTTGATTTTCTTTTTAAACAACATAACAATTGTAAAAAAGAAATATAATAAAGGAAATATCCATATAGCAATTGGATTAAAAGCCATAGTAGCAATATTAGTTATTATTAATAATCCTATTTTTCTTCCGTTTAATTGTAAGTTACACATATGATATAGTATATATGGTATAAATATATTTGTTAGAATTGTTTTTCCTTGCCATATTCTTATTAGCAAAGTATATCCTCTAAATCTTTGAGAAACACCACTAAATAAAAATAAGACAGATAAAATCATTAACATTAATGTTGCATTCTTTCTATTAATTCTTCTAAATAATAAATAATAGCACATATAAGAAATAGCAATTAAAATAATTGGACATATTGTGTGTGCTAAAGTTGCAACATGTATATCAAATAATCTTGCTATAAAACCAAGAAAGATTTCCCATGAGTCGAATATATATGCTTTTGGAAAAATAGAATTTTCTTGTCCTAATGAAGGATTTGTACTTTCATATTGTTCTAATTGTTTTGCTTGTTGCGCCCAGCTAATATAAAAAGAATCATCTGCATTGCTAGTATATAAATAAGATGATAAGAATATTTGCATTATAATAATTAAAAATAATGGTACTATGATGATATTCTTCATATTTTTCTTAATTTTTACTGTATAGATATTCTTTTTCCAATTTAAGATAAATGATAAAAGAATAATTAAAGAAAATACTACAATTTCTAAATAATATAATACTGAAACATTTAAATTAAATATATTAAATGGTAATGCAATTATTTCAAATATTGCAAATGTTCCTACAAAACCATTTACCATAATATTAAATATATCGTCTTTTTTTCTGTTTAATAATATCTTTATTAATATACCTACCTGATAGAATAATACTACTAAAAATAATATTGAAAGACCATATTGTAATATCTTCATGATATTCCTCCTATTTTTTATAGCACATCTGCAAAATCTTTTTTATTTCTCTTAAATACACTATTTCCCCATATATACATAAAAATAGTAATAATCCAAAATACAATAGTAAATAGAAAATGATTATCTGTTAGCATGCTACCCGGTATAAATACTTCTCTAAAAGTAGTTACTAAGTATGTAAAAGGTGTACATTTTATAATGGTTAATATAGTATGATGTTCTTCTAGCATATTTAAATTCCAAATAATTGGTGTGAACCAGAAAAATAATTGCATTGCAATTCCAAGTAAATTTGAAAAATCTGGTACAATAGTAGTAATAGCTGAAGTAAATCTTGTAAAAGCAATAACAAATGCAAAAAATGCAAATAGTACATATACTAATTCTAATAAATTAGGAAAATATCCAAATACTATACATACAACTGTAGCAACTAATATTAAAAATAAGCCTACAAAACTAGATGCTACAATAGATATCATAGGAATAATATCTACTGGAAATACTATTTTTTTAACTAAATAACTATATGTACGAATAGAATTACTAGCTGACATAATACTATCGTTTAGCCATTGCCATATAGCCATACCAGGTAAAAACCAAGCTACATATGTAATTTCTCCACTGCTATTTGTATTTAAAATCCATTGAAATACAATAACATAGGTAAACATGAAAACAAAGGGTTGTAAAAACCCCCATATACTTCCAAGGCTTGTACTAGCAAAACGATTTTTAAAATCATTCCTTCCTAATTGCCAAATTAATTTTTTATTTTTAATGATTGATTTAATAAATTCCATTTATTTGTCCTTTAATAATTCCTTTCCATTTTTTATGTAATTCCATCCTGAAAAAATAGTTGCAATAACACAAGTGAACATAAGTATAGTTGTAGTAAAGTTAATAGCAAAAGCATATCCTGTTAAATTTCCTAAAAATATTGTACCAAAAGCATTATTATCCATAAAAGCAACAATAATAGCTAACATTTGAGTAACTGTTTTTAGTTTTCCCCAAATACTTGCTGCTATAACTTTTCCACCATTTTCTACTGCAATTAAACGATAGCCCGAAACAATAAATTCACGAAATACTATAATAGTTGGAATCCATGCTGGAAGTTTTCCTAATTCTACTAAAATAATTAATGCAGTAATTACTAATACCTTATCTGCTATTGGGTCTAAAAATTTTCCAAATGTAGTAATTTGATTTCTTGAACGTGCAATATAACCGTCTAACTTATCTGTAATTGAGGCTATAATAAATATAATATTTAGCACCCAAGCCATTGTAGGAATACCTAAAAATTCTCCTTGCCAATTAAAAAATGTAATAAGAATCATAATAGGTACTAATATAATACGAAATATGGTTAATTTATTGGCTAAATTCATCTTTCCCTCCCAATTCTTCTTTATTATCTTTCATCATCTTCTAATTCACGTTTAATATTTCTATTTCTAAAATTTTCATATATTCCTTTAATAGTTTCTTTAATATCTGTGTTATTAAAATATTGTATTGTTTTTGAATTATCACAACAGGTATAAGGTATGTCTATTGGTCTAAATTTTTCTTTATCTACTACAACTTCTATTTTTTGTGAAGATAAAGAAATAATATAATTTAATAATTGTTCTATTTTGTATGCTTTTCCTGAACCTACATTATATATTAATTCTGGTGTATCATTTTCTAATAATGCTCTATAAACTTTTACAATATCTCTTACATCTGAAAAATCTCTATATGCTGAAAGATTTCCTACATAAATTTTACCTGGTCTTCCAGATTTATCTATTTCAGCTACTTGCTTGCAAAAACTTGGAATAACAAATTGGTCTGATTGGCCTATTCCAGTATGATTAAAAGAACGTGTACATACAATATTTAATCCATACTTTTCTTTATACAATTTTGCAAAATTTTCTTGTGCTATTTTTGATATTGCATAAGGATTATTTGCATTAATTGAATCTTCCTCTTTTAACGGTCTATTTTTGCTTTCATATTCTTCTGCAGAACCAATAAGAAGAATTTTGCATTTTGGGCAGAATTTTTTAACTGATTCTAATAAATTCAAGCTCCCTTCTACATTTATTTGCATAGTTTTTTCTGGAATAGTCCATGAAAGTCCAACAGAACTAATAGCAGCAAGATTAACAAGATAATCTGGTTGATACTTTTGTATTACTTCCTCTACTCTTTTTTTATCTAAAATATCTATATCTATATATGGAACATTACTATTAAATGCTTTTTGTTTTTGAATATCTGAAGCAAGAACATTATCTCCATTGCTTAAAAATTCTTGTATTAGATAATTTCCTACAAAACCATTTGCCCCTACAATTAATGCTTTTTTCATAATTTCTATTACTCCTCCTAATAATACGTCTTTATTATATAAAACAATAAAAAAAAAAGCAAGTAAAATCATAGATTTACCTACTTTTTTGCACAATTTCTACAATATCAGAAATATATTCGCCAAGAACTGGTATATTAAGTGTTACAATTTTTTGAAGTAGCATAACTAAAAGTGCTGTAATAATAGTTACACCTATTCCAATACCAATGCCTCTTGAAATTCCTGCAATTAAATTTGTCCATAATAACTTTTTTCTATCTCCTAGTAATTGAGCAATTTCTAATAAATTGCTTTCTAATAAATTTTTATTTAAATTATCAATTTGTTTTATTAGTAAACTCTCTTTTTCTTTTTTTTGAAACACTTTTAACCCTCGAATTTTAATTTATTCTTTTTCTTATTTTATAAAATCAAAGTAATTTTTGTTACTTTTAAAAATCAAAAATTATATAAAAAACACACCTTTTTAATAGGGTGTGTTTTTTATATAATTTTATACATCTAATTCATTTGTTATTATGCTATTATCTTCTTCTATTTCATTTTGTACTTTGTTTTGTTCTTCCACCAATACTTCTAACTTTTCAACAAGGTCCTGTAAACGTTTAACATCTTTTCCCATCATTTCCCAGTTGTTGCTTGTGTTAGAATCATTTAAATTATGATTTGCTTTAATTATGGCATTAATTAAATCTTCTATTGTATCTGTATTTTCTATTTCAATATCTACGGCATTTTTAGAAACTAAATTTATTAATGCTTCTTTTAAATTGTTACCAATTGCAACTTTATTTCCAGCAGCTACCACTACTTTTTTTAAGGTTGGAAGCGCATCTTTTTCATTAAGATATTTTGTATAAATTGGCTCTACATATAGTAAATCATTGTCTAATGGAACTAAAAGCATATTTCTTGTTACTGTTTTTCCATTAACATTCAAACTTTCCATTTCCTTCATGATGGTTTCATCTTGCGCTATTTGTGTGTCTAATTGCATTGGTCCTAAAATATTGCTATCTGCTGAATATTTGTAAATAGTTAATTTACTATTAGCATTGGTATCATAAGTTCCTACTAAATAAGCAATTACATTTTGTCTTCCATCTGGTGTATAAGGAAGTACTAATCCTAAACTTGCTTCTTCTTCATTTTTAAGTTTTACCATAGTATAATATGGTTCTATTTCACTTCCTGTTTTTGTTATTGTTCTTCCTGTATTATGTGTTGCTACTTTCCAAATATCATCACTACGATATAGTACATCTGGTTGAATATTATGATATCTTGCAATAATATCAGCTTGAATGTTATATAAATATTCTGGATATACAAAATGTTCTCTAATATCTATTGGGATTTCTTCTTCTAAATCCATAAATAAATCTGGATAAATGTTGTGATATGCCATAGCAATTGGGTCTGTTCTATCTGTAATGTAGAAAGAAATAGTACCATCATAACTATCTACCAAAACTTTTACTGAATTTCTAATATAGTTTAGCTCTAATCTACTTGTTGAACTTTCGCGAATAGTGGTTTTTTGTGAATATGGATAATTATTTGAAATGGTGTAAGCATCTAATACCCATACTAATTTTCCTTCTTCTGTTACTACTAAATAAGCATTTTCGTCATAAATTAAATATGGCATTATAGTCTTTGCTCTTTTAATAATATTTCTATTAGTTAGAATTTTACTATCCTTTGTAACGCTACCTGAGAAAACTAATTTTGCATCTCCTTCTTTAATAGCAAGAATTATTCTATCTAAAAAGTTTAGGCTTAAGCCCGCTTCCCCTTGATACATGTTTTCTGCATTTTCTGCTAAAGCAGAATCTAAAATTGGATAATCGAATTCTTTTTTATCTTTGCTATTTGTAACTACTGTATTTTCTGTTTGAAGTCCAAAATAAATTCTTGGTTCTGTAATAGTAACTGCTTGCTCTGCTTCATTAAAACCTTTTTGAATATGTTCTAAATTTCCACTTTCTTTTGTAGAATTAGCAGAAGTAAGAATAGCGCCATAACCATGAGTATATTCATAAGTTTTATTATTATAGGTTCCATTACTATTTGCCATTTCTCTTGGTGACAAATAAATAAGTTGTTCCTTTCCATCAATATAATATTTTCCAATTTGTGTATTGCGGAAAGAATAGTAACCTTTGGCAGTTTGCCCATTTTGTATGTCTTTTAGTACAATATCCTTGCTTACTATAGCAATATTGTTTATTACTTTTTGATATTTACTTAATTGTTCAGTTGTTATATTTTCTATTGTGCTATCTAAACTAATTTCTTCTATATCAACACCATAAGCATTTTTCGTATATTGAATATTAGCTTCAATATATTGCTTTTGGGTATCTAGTTCATTATTTGTAATGAATAATGTTTCAGATACAAGCATTACAAAAAACATTCCAACAAGATATATAGGAACAATAGCAACGCATAGCACTAATTTTTTTGTTTTTTCTTGTTTAAACTGTTTTATACCTAAATAAGTAGACACAACAATAATAAAAGCTAAAATACGATATCCCCATAATTTGACTGTTACATCATTAAAACCTGCTCCATATAGTGAATAGGATGTTTGTCCATTTTCCAAGGTTAAAAATTTATCATTTCCAACATCTTGTGTTTTAAATAAAATAAGAACAGCAAGTAAAATGGCAATAATCATTACTATAGTAGTAACCTGTTTAATTAATTTACTTTTCTTTAATATTTTTTGTTCAACTCCATCAAAAAATAAATTAAATGAAGTGATATAGTATGCTGCCATATATATTAATAGTGCTACAGTGGCAATTAAAAAGTACCAAATTATAAGTTCAATAAATGGTTTTTGAAATACAAAATACCCTATATCTAATCCAAAAATTGGGTCTTGTACACCAAATTGTGCACTATGAAAACATAGCATAGCTTTTTCTAAAATATAGTTAGAAGTAGCAACACTAACAACAATAGCACTAATAAAAGCAATAGATTTATTTAGTAATTTTGGCATTGGCTTTTCTTCTCGGTCAAAAAATTCTTTTAAACCTTTTTTAATTGCTATGTTAGTTGCATAAAGCATAGTATAAATAACAATAAAATTAACAAATAATGTGATTGCCATATAGCTTATATTTTGCCAAAATACACTGCGGTAGTTTTCCCCTATTTCAAGCATTTCTAAATAGGTCCCACGAAAGGCAATATAACCTATTATAACTGTAATAATTGCAACTGTAAGTACAATAAAAAAACGAGTTTTGATGTTTATTTTGCTTTGTTTTTCTTGTGTGTTTTTGGTTTCTTTTTTTATTTGCAACTTTTCTTGACCTCCTTTTAATAGACTATTTACTCTGCAAAAAATGCGTTTACAAAATCTTTTGCATTAAATATTTCCATATCGTCTATTTGCTCACCTACACCAATAAATTTTATTGGTAATTTGTTTTCATCTACAATTCCAATAACTACTCCACCTTTAGCTGTACCGTCTAATTTTGTTAGCACAAGTCCTGTAATATCTACTGTTTCTTTAAAAGCTTTTACTTGCATAATTGCATTTTGACCAGTTGTAGCATCTAGCACTAATAAAATTTCTTTTGAAGCTTCTGGTAGTTCTTTATCAATTACTTTTTTGATTTTTTCTAGTTCGTCCATTAAATATTTTTTATTATGAAGTCTTCCTGCTGTATCGCAAATTAAAACATCAGCATTAGTTTCTTTTGCTTGTTTTATAGCATCATATACAACAGAAGCGGGATCTGCGCCTTCTTCTTTTTTTACTATTCCTACACCTGCTCTATTTGCCCAAATTTCTAGTTGTTCTACTGCTGCAGCACGGAAAGTATCTGCCGCTGCTACTACTACTTTTTTACCTTCTTGTTTTAATCGATTTGCTATTTTTCCAATAGATGTTGTTTTTCCTACTCCATTTACTCCTACTACTAAAATAACAGAAGGTGTTGTATTTAACGCTAAACTGCTATCGGTTTGTTCCAAAATAGTTTGCATTTCTTCTTTTAACGCTTCTTTTACTTCTTGTTCATCTTTTAAATTATTTAGTTTAATTTTCTTTCTTAAATTATCTATAATTTTTAATGAAGTTTCTGTTCCTACATCTGACATAATTAAAATTTCTTCTAATTCTTCTAATAGTTCTTCATCTACTTTGCGAAACCCACTAAATACTTGGTTCATTTTTTCATCAAATGAAGTTTTGGTTTTGTTTAAACCATTTTTTAATTTATCAAAAAATCCCATATTTTTCTCCTGTTCGTTTTTATTTTTTTATTTTTTATATTAAGAAAATAAGATTACTTCTTCTAAAATAGTCAATTATGCAATTATTGTTGCATTTTAGTTTTATTTCTTATTGTTGCATTTTTGCAAGTAAGCATGCTCCCATAATACCTGGTTCTTTGTATTGTGCTATATCTATAATAGTATTTTGCGCTAATGGATGTGCTTTTTCTTTAAACTGCTCTTTTACTTCTTCTAAGAAATATTCTTTCGACTCTAGCACTCCTCCGCCTAGTACAATAATATCTGGATTGAAGGTGCAAGATACATTTAAAAGTAAGGCTACTAAGTTTTTCTTAAAGTCTTCTATTATTTCTATTGCTATTTTATTTTCATTTTTGTATAGTTCAAATAGTTCTTTGGTAGTTTTAATATTGCTATCTATTTTTTCTTTTGCGAAGCGGCATAAGGCTGTTCCACTAATTAATGAATCGCTTGTGTTTGTTCCATCTAAAATCATTCTAGAAAGATAGCCTCCTAAAAAATGACTACCATGATATATTTTTTGGTTACTAATGATTCCTCCGCCAAGTCCTGTGCTAATAGTAATATAGCAAACAATATTTTTTCCTTTTCCTCTACCGCTTACCGCTTCTGCTAAAGCTGCTACTCTTGCATCATTTTCCATAAAAACTGGCTTTTGAAATTCTTTAGTTAACTTTTCTACTAATGGATATTCTTTTAAAATACTAATGTTTCTTGCTGTTACAATTTGCTTTGTATCGTGGTTTACAGAGCCTGCCACTGCCATTCCAATTGTTTTTGCTTCTTCATAGTTTGGAACTTTTTTTATCAAGTTTTTTATTTTATTATATAAATCTTCACTGGTAGTAACATTTTGAAAAGTTGGCTCTTTATATTCAAATGTAATATTTTCATTTTCGTCCATTCCGCCTACTCTAATATTTGTTCCACCTAAATCAATTCCAATGTATTCCATGCTTTTTTCCTCTCTTTTGTTTTAACGCCTTTATTATATCAATAATTGGGATATTTTTCAATAGGTATTGATTTCGAAACATATGTTTGATATAATTTTCCTATAAATTTCATAAGGAGATGATATTATGGATATAAATGAAGAACAATTAAAAAATAATTCTATACTTCATAAAAATAATTCTTTGAACAGATTAGACTTATCTTTTATGAAGCATATAGAATTAAGTGAGTTTAAAAAAAGTGAATTATTAGCATATTGGATTTATGATTATTCTGTATATCATGATGAAGAACGAACTTTTGATATTTCTAAATCTGGTGTATTTTCTCGTGGAGACATTATAAAAGTTAATTTAGGTTTTAACATAGGAAATGAATTAGGCGGCTTACATTATTGTGTTGTATTAACAAAATATGATAATATAAGGAATGGTACATTAAATGTTATCCCATTAACTTCTAAAAAAGAAAATAAAAAATATAGTTCATCTTGTATCAATTTAGGAAATGAACTATACAATATTTTTCAAGAAAAAATTCAAAAAGAAAAACAAAATTTGCAAGAAACTTTAAAGCATTTACAAGAAATAAAAGATATTCCTATAAATATTAAAACTATGATTGAAGAAAAAAAGAAATATATTGAAAAAATGGATAATGAAGTTTCAAAAATGAAGCAAGATAGCATTGCCTTGATTAGTCAAATTACAACTATAAGTAAGCAAAGAATCTTAAAAGATATAATAAGAAGAAATGTAAAACTATCAAAAGAATCTCTTGATTTGATTGATAAACAAATACTTAAATATTTTACAAAATAAAGATAGAAGAGTTGTAATAACTCTTCTAAGTCTTTTAGGCTCCCGTCTTACTACAAAAGTAGTAGAGGGTTAAGTTAAATATATTTTAACATATAGTATTTAACTTGTCAAATAAATGACAATATTATTATATTATATTTTTTATAAAATTATTCTTTTAAAATAAATCTACATTGTTATTCCATCTATACAATTTTCATATATAAATTGTTTTATAGTATCCATATTATTTGTAGTATAGTAATCAGACAATAACTCATTAAACTGTTCTAGTTTATTATCTGGTACTTTAATAATACCTTTTCCATTTTGTATCATAATTTTATTTGCAACTATTGTACTTGTTCTTTTATTTCCATCCCAGAATAATTGTTTTCTCATACCATATAACATATATGTTATTGCTTTATTCGTAATATTATCTATTTTTAAGATATCTTCTATTTCTTTATTTACTTCTTCCTCATTAGGAATTTCTGGTATATAGTTAGTTCCTGTAATTTCAACTTTGCCGTGTTCTTAATTTTCCCCATTCTAAGCTTTCATTTCTTGAAACATATTCATTTACTTTACATATAAATTTTAAATTAAATTCATCTTCTATATTAGAAATAACAAATTTCCAAGCGTCCCTTAAATTTAATATACATTGAATTTCATCTATTTTCAAATTTGGAATATTAACGCCTTCTAGTATTGTTTTGGTTTGTGGAAATGTTATATTTAAACCTTCCATTCTGGCATTTGCATATATATTTTCTATTAAATTCTTCTTTGCTAGAAATAAATTTTGTTCTAACGTCATATTATATTTATCTTGCAATTTTTACACCTCTTTTTTATAAATGTTACTATAAAAAGTATATCACATACTTTTTATAAATTGCAATAATTATTTGTGTTATTAACTTGTTATCCTTTTAAATTCTTTTAAAACATGCACGATAAAATAAATATACAGCATATTTCCTAAAGTAGTAGTAAGAATAAACTTAATTGTCAAAATATTTGTAACATCTTTTGCATTACTATTTATTAAATCTTTATAACTATCCGATAACAAAGTATGGTATACTTTGTTTATAACATCTTGATAATATATTTCCGCATTATACTCATTTGGAAAACTTCTTGTAATTTCTATTTTATATACATAAGGATTTCCTTTTAATCTTTCTTTTAATATATTTTTTATGCCTAAATCTGATACACTATTTACATTTGTACCAACTTTGATTTCATATTTAGAAGTAAGTGGCACAATAAAAATTCCTTTTATTATAATATAAACAGTCAAAATTCCTAATATGATTGTTTTGATGATTTGCTTTTTCTTTTTTCCTTTATACTTTACATATTTTATGATAAATACAATCCCTAAAATAATTGAAATTATGAAATATGGTATGATTATAATAAAAGTAACAATCAATATAGAAATAGCCATATATCTCATATTATTTAAAAGTTGATAAAAATATTGATATATATTCATGTTAATTAACAATTTTGAAAATTCTGTTGTATTTAATAAATTCATAGTAAAAAGCAAAATAAAGTAAGATATAGATATTATTCCTATTACTCCCATGATTAGAATAATAGAATATATAAAATTATCTGTTGTTTTCAAAATTACACCTCTTTCCAAACTTCTTCTACAAACTGCCATGTATAGCCATTATCGAAAGAAATATATTTAGCTCTTGTTTTGCCTTGATTATAACCTCCTTCATAACCACCTGAAACAAGTACTGTTAAAATGCCATTTTCGTCTTGTGTTGGTAAATAAAAATAATCATAACAGTTTTGCCATTCTTCTCCATTTGGGTCTGATAGTGAAAATTCACCGATTAGGAAATTGAATTGTTTCAAATGTTTTACCAGAATCATGTGTTACTAATAATTCTGATTTTTCACAATAAATGCTTGTTGGTCTTTCTAAAAATCCTAATCCATTTTCAAAAAATTTTATTTTGCTAGGTGTGCTTACTACTAATCTCTCATTTACAATTTGATAATCTTTTTTATTATTTGTTGCTTTTTCAATTTTCCATACAGCTGTTCCCATAACACTATCTATTTGTTCTACAAAATATTCTTCATTTTCGTTAATCATTTCATGGTACAAATAAGTTCTAGACTTTGTTGTTATCGTTTCTTCTATTTTTCTTTCTTCATCATAAAATTCTTCTAATGTGTTTCTTTGTTCTTGTAAATTTTTTATATCAACATTTTTCATTTTTGCCTTTGCTATATTCCATTCTTGTAGACTTAAGTTCTTAGAATTGTTTGCTAGTCTTAATAAAATATCAACTATTTCTAATTTTTCCTTTGTTGTTCTATTTTCTTCTTGCAATTTCTCCTCTAAAATATTGAAGCTGTCTTCACTTGCAATGCTCGCAATATACTCGTAATCAACTGGCACACTGCTTATTTGTCTATCCATATTTTTCTTAATAATCATGTTTTCTAAATTCATATAATTAATACCACAATAAACACATAGTACAATAACAAAACAAGCTTTTATAAAATGAAGTTTCTTATTAAATAGTGAAATAAGAATTGGAATAAAACAAGCAATTTCAGTTATTAAAATAATGTATACAAACATTCTTAAATATGTTAATCCATATTCCATTTCGTACATATACATACGATACATAGAAGATATTGCTATTACAACAGTAAATATTACTAACAACAAATTTAAAATTTTAATCAATTTCTTATCATATCGATTCGATACTAAAATAATAGCAAAGTTAATTATAGAGACAAACATCAATTGGAAAAATCCTGTTCTTGCATAATTTGCATAATTAAATGTTTCTTGCATATTGATTTTAGCAAATAAAGATTCAATTTGAATAAAACAAAATACTAAATAGATGATGTTTAGTGCAATTAAAAGTAATTTTATAGTAAATTCATATTCATTTTTTACATTTTTTGTTTTCTTTTCTTTTTGGTTATATTCTTTTTGTAATTTCAAAGTATAATTTAAGAAAAAAAGATAAACAACTGCTATTATTATAATTCTTAGCATTAAGCTCCATATTGTTGTCATATTCATATTTCTAAAGAAGATTCTTACACCAGAAAATAAACTTGCAAAAATGCTATCTGCAGATGCAAGTAAAATAAGGATTATTCCTACAATTGCAAATACAAATAATAAAGAAATTGCTAATTTTTTCATTCTTTCTTTTTCAACTATTTTCTGTTTTCCTATCATTTTGTTAGTTTTTTCTTTTGTAATAGTAATAGCATCTTCTAAATCTATTGCAGTATCTAATGCAATATTTCCTATATGAATAAAATTATTTGTTACAATAGCATACATTAAAATATGTAATAGTGCTAATACAAATAGGTTCATGGTATAAAATACTCTATTTGCAAAAATGAAATATGTACTTCCTAATAACAAAATAGGAATTAAAAGAAAAAATCCTTTTTTGTTGTATATTTTATTCTTTTTATAAAGAATGTAATATAAAATTCCATTTGTTAAAATTAGAAATAAGATTATAGAAATTCCTAATTCTTTTCCATAAAATAAAATTGATTGAACAATAGATAATAAAATACTTCCTACTACTTCCATAATAAATATCCTTTCCTAGTCATTTTCTATTTTTGATAATCTAAAATATCCCCCGGCTTGCAATCCAATACTTCACAAATTTTGTCTAATGTGGAAAATCGAATTGCTTTTGCTTTATTCGTTTTTAAAATAGAAAGATTGGCAGGGGTAATTCCTACTTTTTCAGCCAGTTCTCCAGACGACATTTTTCTTTTTGCAAGCATTACATCTACATTTACAATAATTGGCATAACTTTTCTTCCTTTCTGTATAATAAATAAGTCTATATCATTCTTTTTAATTCATTTTTTAAATGGTATAATCATTTTCTTCTTTATACTCTATTGCCTTTTTATATATTTCATTTAGTATTTTAATTCCAATTCCAAATACAAAAAATAAAATAGTGAATGTAATAGAAAAAGTAAGAATATAAAATACAAATTCTTCTGTTAGCTTTTGTAATATGAACAAAATTAAAATGCTTATTATAAAGTATAAAACTGCCATAAATAAAGAGCTATAACTTATATTACTTAAACTTTTGATATTTTCTTTACAAAATAGTACATTGCTTTTTAAATTTTGAAATATTTTCATAAATTGAACAATTATAAAAAGTGCCATTAATCCTGTAAAAATGACAATTGTAAATAAAATGAAATCAAACCAAGCTTCAATTTCATTAGTATTTAAGATATCTCTTACTGTTTTAAAAATAATCCCAAATACTCCAATATCAATTAGCGTTATGATAGCAAATAGCACATAAAGTCCTACTAAGACTTTGGATGATAAACTATTCTTTCCTAAAATTTTCATTCTTTTTTCCTCCTATTTTTTGTTTTCTTTTTTATTCTGTTTTTTATAAGACATTGTGTCCCTTTAGGGACGTTTCCTAATGGTACATTTTTTATTTTGCATCATTATATTTCTTTTATTTTTGTTTGTCAATATATTTTTATTGTTTTTCGATAATTTTATTTGTTTTTATAATAAAGTTGTATAATTTAGCAAAATATATCATAATTTATATGAATTACAATAGTTATTTTTCAAAAATAAAACACGAGTCCAACAATAGCAGAGCTCGTGTTTTATTTTTGGAAATACAGTTTTACGTATTACAGAGTTGCATAGATTTGGTCAACTGTAACTGTTCTATCGTAGAAAGGTCCTCTATCATAATAATGAATAAGAGTCTCTCCGTTAGAACATTTTATGCAGTAACCATAATCATCCCGAACGATAGAGATGTTCTCAGGCAGAATAACGCTGTAATAATAGTTGTCTGCTTCCTGTAATACCTTAATACCTATCTTTTTATAGATTTCAAGCAGATATTCTTCCTTATCATACTTTTTAGAATATTCAATAGGTACTCTACGAGCATAATGAATAGGAAGCATGGACTGACGGTCTGTTGCCATATTCATAACATCAGTGCCAAAGTCAATTGCGGAATCATTTTCCATACCGAACAATGCTCCTGCTAAGGTCATCATACCAGCTAACTCAGTTGCATCATTCTTGAGTTCAGGAGTAGAATTCTTTTCACGAAGATATCTCTTATAATGATCTTTGAAACCATATTCATATTCAGAAGAATCTTTATCATACATAGATAAAAAGAATTCAACTCTTTCATCATTGAGGGGAATATCTCTAATTAGATACCCATCGTTGATTACAGCAGCTTGCCAAAATTTCACATTGCCTCTTCCTGTCATAGGTGCTTCTCTTTCAAGAGCAGCCTCACTGAAACATTGAATATTTTCAGTATTATCATTCAATAATTCAACAAGGAAGTTGGTTGTTAAGATACTTTCAGGAATATCTTCCATTACCGGTGTATCATTTTTAAGACAAAGAGCAAAGTAAAATTCTGGTGTCCGATATTCTTCAGGTGTAATATCTAAGAATTTGTTTTCTCCATGTCTCTTTTCAGCAAAGCATCTAGCGCCGAGAGTATAAAGCTCCTGTGTCAAAACTTCAGGTTTTCTTCTATATACAGAATAAAACCAGTCGTCACAATCGCCACGTCTGTCTACATAGCGCATATTAACAGATCTGAACATAGCACATGCTACCATCTCCTCATCGATGAACTCAAGTGGCATATACTCAAAATCATTAAGTGCGAACTCCAGTCCATAATAATCTGTTGCAATATGGTCTTTAAAGAACTGCTTGTCAAACTTTGCTGGATGTGCTTTGACATATTCAACAATATCCTCGTATACACCTGATAATGCGTGTAAGAAAAATTCTCTTGTACGATATTCCTCAGGAATATCTCTGAATTTAATTTTTCCATAGTTGTTGGCATATACATAGTGACCAGGTGTTAAATTGTAAGGAATGCATTGAACATTATCCCAGCAATAAATCGGCATATCATCTTCGATGCCCTGTGAATAACCTTTCCGCTCGAACATTTCCTCGAGTCTCTTATAAGCCTGTAATTCTGTGATTTCCATGTTTTTGTCCTCCTTATTTATTTTTTAATGTTTACATGAAATTACATGATTTGGAGGACATAGTGCCCTCCAAATTTTTGTAGGGCTACTTATATAAAAAGTCCTATACTTTATTATAACATATTTTACATAATATTGCAAATTTGAATTTTTTGCAATAAAATTTTCGACATTTCCATAAAAGATGATTAATTGTAATTTTATATCAAAAGAAGCTGAATTGTTAAATTCAGCTTCTTTTGATGTCAGGATTTATTAATTGTTGTTCAGAGTTCAAGTTTTTTGAGAGTACTGCCAATCACTCTTTCGATGTTGTCCTTGTCTGCTTCCATGTTGTGAATGAAGTCTTCAACGGTAAGGCTCATGTTCTCAATAAGGGAATCATATAATTCCTCTGAAAAAGAGTCCATTTCCTCTTTGAATGCTTCAATTTTGGAAGTAATATCTGCTACCGTGGATTCATACATAGAAATCTCTGTAAAAACGATTTTAGATATTCCTGCATCATGGGTAAACAGATAATCTATGAGTTTTTACCAATGGTACAAAACTCGGGAAAAAAATGTAGTACATGCTAAAAATAAAAGAAAATAAAAAATACCATTCGTTTTCAGAATGATATTTAATCTATCTGTTCTATGAAGTTCGAACAAAAACGTCGTTGGAGCTACTGGGCAGAATCGAACTGCCGACCTACAGGTTACGAATCTGTTGCTCTACCAACTGAGCTACAGTAGC
>CANRLO010000011.1 GCA_947631495.1 uncultured Clostridia bacterium | reverse complement strand
ATAATTATTTATACAGGAGAAGCTAAGTGGGATGCAAAACTAAGTATGAAAGAATTAAAAGAACAAATAGAATGGTATGAAGAAAAAGAAGAAATAAGTTTAGTAGATGTTAATAAATATAGTAAAGAAGAATTACTAAAAGAAAATAATATACTATCAAAAGTAATGTTACTAGAGAAAAGTAAAAATACAGTAGAATTTATCAAAAACGTAGAAGAAATATTAAAGACAAGTAATAATAAAAATTTAGAAAAAATAAAAGACATAATAAGATATAAAGCAGAAGGGATAATTGAGCAAGAACAACTAGAGACAGTATTAAAAAAAGTTAAAATAGAGAAGGAGGAAAAAACAATGACATTAGCAGAAAGGATACATGAAAACGAAAGAAAAGAAAGACTAGAAATACGATTACAAGCAATGCGAGAAGGCGAAATAAATGGCGAAAAACGAGGTGAAAAAAGAGGAGAAAAACGAGGTGAAATGAAAGGAAAACTAGAAACAATAAACGTAACAATAAGAAGAATGTTAGGTTTAAAATTAGATGATAAAATAATACAAGAAGTAACAGGAGTAAAACAAAAAGAAATAGAAAAAATAAAAAAAGAATTAGCAGAAGCAAAATAAAAAAATATTTAATTAATAAAATATAAGAGAAACGGAACTTATTTTGATAACTCTGCGTGTTATTATGAACCTGGCACTGTAAGTTATGCTACCACAAGTCGTGGTTTCCGTCCCGTATTTTACATTAGGTAAAAAATAGAATCACAGAAAGATTTAAAGGTCTTCCAAAACTTTCAGTGATTTCATGATAAATTTATAAAAAACCATTGCCAATTAACACAAAATGTAATATAATCGTAACAGAATTGTAATAAAAACGAAATAAATGAGAACAATAAAATACTGAAAGGAAGATGCAAATGTTTGGCTTTGGACAAGATATAGGAATTGATTTAGGAACTGCAACTGTTATTGCGTATGTAAAAGGAAAAGGAATAGTACTTCGTGAACCATCAGTTGTAGCAGTAGATAATAATACAGGAAATGTGCTTGCTGTAGGAAAAGAAGCAAGAAGAATGCTTGGAAGAACACCAGGAAATATTGTTGCCACAAGACCATTAAGAGAAGGAGTTATTTCCAACTATACTGTAACAGAAAAAATGTTAAAATACTTTATTAACAAAGTATGTGGAAAATTTATCTTTGCTCCAAGAATTATGATTTGCATCCCATCACAAGTAACAGAAGTAGAGAAAAAAGCAGTTATTGATGCTGCTTCCCAAGCAGGAGCAAGAAAGGTATATTTAATTGAAGAACCAATTGCAGCAGCAATTGGAGCAGGAATAGATATTTCAAAGCCTTGTGGAAACATGGTAGTAGATATTGGTGGAGGAACTACCGATATTGCTGTTATCTCTTTAGGAGGAAGTGTCGTTAGTACATCTTTAAAAGTAGCAGGAGATAAATTTGATGAATACATTGTAAAATATATTAAGAAAAAACATAACATGATGATAGGAGAAAGAACAGCAGAAGATTTAAAAATCAATATAGGTTGCGTATATCCAAAAATCCAAGACAATGAAATGGAAATTAGAGGGCGAGACTTAATTACAGGACTTCCAAAAACCATTACAATTCGTTCTAGTGAAATGTTAGAAGCACTTATGGAACCAGCTATGATGATTGTAGATAGTGTGCATTCTGTATTAGAAAAAACGCCACCAGAATTAGCAGCTGATATTAGTGATAAAGGAATTTATATGACAGGTGGAGGATGTTTACTAAATGGCCTAGACAAACTATTACAAGAAAAAACAGGAATCAATGTTATGATAGCACAAGATGCAGTATCTTGCGTAGCATTAGGAACAGGAAAAGCATTAGATAACCTAGATTCTTTAGATGGAAAAGTTAAAAAATAAAATAAAAAATATAAAAAGACTCTAAGGGAGGACACATTATGAAATGTATGAAGGGCACTAACATCGTATGCTATTATTATGAAAAGTGTAATAAGGCAAAAGATTGTAAAAATGTACCGAAAGGAATTCGGAAGAAACTTTCCCAAAACAAGAAAAATGAATTAGAAAAACTATATGCTAAATTAAAAAAATGAACTTCAAAGAGTCAATAAAACAATCAGATTATTATCTGGTTGTTTTGCTTTTTAAACCAGCCCAGTGTCAATAGTTTTTGAAATTTTTTATCTATTGTAATAGGTGGTCAAATTCTTAAGATTATATTGCAAAAATGGGCATAACATTATATAATACACATAGATTATTACGTGTAAAGGTGAAGTCAATGAATAAAACGAAAAGAAAAATATTTGAAACCTCCATGAAACTTTTTGCAGAAAAAGGTTATGACGCTACCAGTATTGAAGAAATAACAGCAACTGTAGGAGTAGCAAAGGGAACGTTATACTATCATTTTTCTAGTAAAGAGGAAATATTTCAATTCTTAGTGGAAGAAGGAGTTAAATTATTAACCAATAGCATTGCAATTAAAACAGCAAAATTAACTAACTCCCTAGATAAAATAAAAGCAATTGTATTAATTGAATTGAAAGTATTAGTAAAATACGAAAGTTTCATGACTATTATATTAAGCGAAATATGGGGAACAGGCTCGCGTTCCAAAATGTGCCGAGATTACGTATTTGAGTATATTCAAATGATACAAGAAATTGTAGAAGAAGGCATGAAAAAAGGTGAAATTATAGAAGCAGACCCAAATGTTATTGCTTCTGGTATTTTTGGTTTTGTTTGCTCTAGCTTAATTTATAAATTAAGAAGAGAGAAAAATATAGAATTATTAGAACTATATAAAGAAATTGAAAAATCATTTATTTTAAAATTAAAAAAATAGAAAAGCAAAAATAGAAAAGGAATGATATAAAATGAGAATATTAAAAGAATTTAAAATACCAAATTTTAAATTTGATAAAATTAAAATGAAAGACATTGAAAATATTGAAGAAGTAAAAGTAGACTATGAAAGATTGCAAAAAAAGCAAATTATCAAGGAAAAAAGAAAACAAAGAGGATATGAAACAACTAATTATAAAACTATAAAAGAAGTATTTGATAGAGCAAAAGAAAAATATGCTAATAATATTTTTATGCTTGAAAAATTTAATCCAAAAGAAGAATTTACAAAAATTACATACAAAGAGTTTAGTGAAGATGTTATTGCATTAGGTACTGCTCTAAGAAAAAAATATAATTTAGCAGAAGAAAGAATTGTCATTATTGGAGAAAATACTTACCATTGGTATGTATCTTATATGGCAATGCTTTGTGGTGTAGGAATTGCTGTTCCTGTGGATAAAGAGTTACCACCAAATGAATTAGAAAATGTAATTAATCGTTCTAGAGCAACAGCTGTTATCTATTCTCCTAAGAAAAAAGATGCAATTAAAAAAGTACAAGATAAATTACCAAGTGTAAAATATTTTATTCCAATGTATTCAGATGATAGTTTGGAAGGACGAGAAGTTGGATTTAATACTATTTTAAAACAAGGAAAAGAAATGGTACAAAACGGAGATGATTCTTTCTCAAAAATAGAAATAGACCCAGAAGAATTTAAAGTACTTATCTTCACATCTGGAACAACTTCAAACTCAAAAGGAGTTATGCTATGTAATAGAAACTTAGCAGAGAATATTAATGCTGTAAATCCTTATGTAAGGTTATATGAAACTGACCGTTTCTTCTCAGTTTTACCACTTCACCATACTTACGAATCTTCTATTGGATTTTTACTTCCAATGTCAAGAGGTTCTTCTATTGCAGTATGCCAAGGATTAAAACATATTGTGCCAGACTTAAAAGAAACTAATCCAACAGCATTACTTGCTGTACCTTTATTAATTGAAAGCTTATACAAAAAAATCAATCAAACTATTGAAAAAAGTGGAAAAACAGCATTAGTTAATTCTATGATGCACGTTACCAATGCACTAAAAAATGTAGGAGTTGATATCAAAAAGAAGGTATTTGCAGAAATTTATGAAAATTTAGGAGGAAAACTAAGATTTGTAGTTTCTGCTGCAGCACCAATTGATCCAAAAGTAGGAAAATGGCTACAAGATTTAGGAATTGGATTTTTACAAGGTTATGGATTAACTGAAACAGCACCAATTGCTGCCCTAACTCCAGAATATGACCCAAGAGTAGGTTCAGCTGGAAAAGCAGTAGTATGTGCAGAATTAAAAATAGATAATCCAAATGAAAATGGAGAAGGAGAAGTCTTAATTAAAAGTTCTACTTTAATGCTAGGATATTACGAAGACGAAGAAGCAACAGAAGGAGTAATTGAAATAGATAAACATGGAGAGCGTTGGTTCCATTCAGGAGACGTTGGATATTTAGATAAAGATGGTTTTCTATATATTACAGGAAGAATAAAAAATGTTATTGTAACGCAAAATGGAAAGAATATTTATCCAGAAGAAATTGAATTGATGCTTGGAGAAATATCTGAGATTAAAGAATGTATGGTATATGGAAAAGAAGTAGAAGGAGAAAAAGAATTAATCATTACTGTAAAAGTAATTCCAAATAAAGAAGAAATAGAAGCAAAATATGGAAAAGACTTAAGCGAAAAAGAAATTTATGATATTATTTGGGAGAAAATTAAAGAAGTAAATCACAAATTAACTTCTTATAAAGCTATCAAAAAGCTAGAAATTAAGAATGACGAGTTTGTAAAAACTACTACTATGAAGATAAAAAGATATGTAGAAATAAATAAAGACAAATAAAAAAATATTAAAAAAATATTTACGGAAATAAGGATTTGGGTATTGACAAAATAAAAACTTTTTATTAAAATGAAATAGAAGTCAAATTTTAAAATATTATGAATCCTATTGTAACTTTTTGTAGAAAAGAGACATAGAAGCATGTACATAGGAAAAGGGAGGAGTTTACAATGTCTAAATCTGGCATAGTAAATGTGAGAATGGTAATCACAGAAGAAAAAATGTTATCAAATATTGATAAAGTACAAAAATTAATTAATCCAAAAAGTAAGAAACAAATCGTTCAATTAGATGACGATACTTACTTCAAAGATTTAATTGAATCAATCAAAACTTACTTGGTGGAATATCCTAAGAAAAAGAATTTTCCAGCAAGTGTATATAAAGCTGCTTATGGCTTAGTAGAATTTGCAACAAATTTATTTGAAGAAAATACAAAACAAATTGAAGAATTAATTCGTCAAAGAGAAACAAATATTTCTTTAGCAGGAGAATTGAAACACATTTTAGAAGTAGTAACTAATAAAGAAGATGGATGGAAACAAGAATTAAAGGAAGCTTCTAATGATTTACCAGAAGATATTGTAGAAACCTTAGAACTAATCGGAAAATCAAGAAGTGCAAATTCACAAAATTACCAAGATGCAGTAAAATTAGTTAATGCAAGAATTGTAAACTTAGAATCAAACTTACATATTGAAATTGATATGGAAAGAATTGAAGATAGATCAAAAGCATTAAGTTATATTGGTATTGAAATTGCAGATGCATTAAAATTAATTCCAACACCACAAGAAATTACAACTCCACAAGAAGTAAAAGAAGAAGTTGCTGAGCCAGTTACTAATGAAGTTGTAGAAGAAAAGAATGCATATATTGAAGAAACAAGATTTGAAGTAAAACCATCTCTATGGCAAAGAATTAAAGAAAGCAAAGTTGCAAGAGCACTTAGATATGTATTTAAGATTAGAATTGTGTTAGATGTACCAGCATTACCAGAGGGTGGCAAAGAACAAAACTAAAAGATAACTTACTAAGAAAACAAGATAAGTTGGAAATAGTTTTATTTCCAACTTATTCTATGTTATTATCAAATATTTTTATAGTGTTTTACTTTTAGTTAAGTGGCAATACAAATACTATAATATAGCAAAAATAATTGAATGAATTGATAAAAAGTTAGGATAAACTATTGACAACCAAGTAAAAATTTTGTATAATCAAACTTGCGTTAAGCATTTGCTCCATTAGCTCAGTTGGTCAGAGCAACCGGCTCATAACCGGTGGGTCCAAGGTTCGAATCCTTGATGGAGCACCATAAAATTTCATATATATGGGTAGGTGGCCGAGTGGCTAAAGGCGGCAGACTGTGGTCTTTGGTTTTTCAAAACCTAAATTTGCAGCTCTTACTAGTAATAGTAAGATGAAAACTAGGCTAATTCGGGGAACTCTTAGCAGTTAGGCTGATGACAATCCCGAGCTAGGAAAGCAATTTCCGAGTGTAGAGACTTTATACCTAGTATCTTGAAAAAGATAAAGAGAAAGTCCAGACTACAAACATTTTAAATGGTAGTGAAAACTATAGTAGTAAGAAATCTGTTCTCATACGAGTACGATGGTTCGAATCCATCCCTGCCCACCAAGAATCTATTAGAAATATCAAGGATTTCAGAGGTTGCAATTTCAAAAATCCTTAAATATTTCTAAAAAATCCTTAAATGAGTGATTATCTTTATTGTTTTAGATAATTGCTTTTTTTTATTCATTTACTACTTTATCAATAGGAAATGGAATAATTTTTTCATTCTTTAAGTGTTCATCATAGTCATTAAGTTGGTCAGCATTTTCATATTGTTTATCAATTTCTGAGGTTGCTTTCCTTTTATGCTTATTGTCAGAATGAAAATAGGTAGGTATAATTTGAGCCCAGCCTTCAAGTTGTTTTATCGTCTCTTGGTCTGTATCTGTTTCTTGTGCTAAATAGGTACAATGTTCGTGCCTTAAAGAATAACAGCCAATCTCACTTATACCTAACTTCTTTGCTAAAGATTTATACATTTTCCTTAAAGATTCTTCATAGAAAGGATTTCCTGCTTTTGTATAAAAAACAAAGTCTGTTGGCTTAGGTGTAATTCCTTTATCAAGATATTCTTGATATTTTTTCTTAAATATGTTAGAAAGAAATGTTCCTAATGGTAATTTTCTTTCTGCGTGAGGTGTTTTTCCAGAATCTTCTACTACAAGTATATCTCCAATTTTTTTGCCATTTTCGTCATATACACCATTCTTTACAACAGTATGTCTGCCAGCCCAAAAACTATCATCTTCAAAGTCTATATCTTCCCAAAATAATCCACCAACTTCTTCAGGTCGTAAGCCCCTAGCGTCCATAACGGCAATAGGAGCATAATATAATTCAAATGGTTTATCTGGGATTCTGTTACAAAAATAATCTGCAACAACTTGTTGCTCTGCTTCATTACGAATTTCACGAGTCCCTTTTTTTACTTTAGGCATATCAAGTAATTCTAAACTTATGTGTGGCATTTTATTATCAGCCATTGCATACTTCAATGCTTGCTTTAAAGGTGCAAAGATTTCTTTTATTGTTTTTCCTTTTAATTGCTGTTCAATACCATTTTTTATAATTTTAGTTTCTTTTACTTTATTTACTGCTTTTTGTATTTGGTCTACTGTTAAGTCTTTAATTTTTAACTTTCCAAGGAAAGGAAAAATATAATTTTTGAAAGAAAAATAATAACTATCTTTAGTATTTCCTTTCAAATTTACTTTAATTTCTTTTAGCCAATATTCACACCAGGTTTTAACTGTGTAACCTTTAGGCTTTATTTGTTTTCCTTGTTTACATATTTCAGCATATTTTGAGTTTAAATTATCTCTTGCCTCAGCATCTGTTTTTCCTGTTGCTGACATCTGTTTTACTTCTCCATTCGGAAATTTTCGATATGCTCTACATTCTCTTTTACCACTTGAAGTATCTCTGTAAGAGTAACCTTTATTTTTCCCACTTTTTCGTGCCATACGATATAACCTCCTTAATAAATAAATTTGGGAAAATATAAAGTAATTATTTTGTAAATTAGTTTAACATTTTTTCTAATTTAAGTCAATTACTGTATATTTTCGTAATGATAAAGTTTAATCAACTCAAATCAAAGTCTAAGTCTAAATCAAAGTCTAAATCTAAATCAAAATCTAAATCTAAATCTAAATCTAATCATTTCCTAATGAAAAAAACCTAATTCATCATAAAGTTTTAGTTTTAAGTCTTCGTGTTCTCCGTCATAGATTGTAAAATCTCTGCAAACTTCTTTTGTTGTAAAATTAAGCAAAAATGGAATGTCAATATCTTCGTCAAATGTTAAAGGGTTAATATCAATACTTCTTAATAGTTTGATATGTTTTTCAAAAGTGTCGTCAGAATAGTTATATTCTGCTTTGGCTCTTGTGAACCCTTTTTTATTTATGTCTGTTACTAATTGACACAACTTTTCCGCTTCTTTTTCAGTCAATCTTCTATCACTTTGAATTGCAAGTATTGCATAATCTAAACGATAAAAAGGTTCTGTATAAAATATAGGCTCTACATATCTTCTAAAACATTCATCAGAGATTTCTTCATTGTAGTAATTATCTAGTGTCTTATCAACCTTTAAAGTATGATTTGTATTGTAATACAAACGTTTATTTTTAAGTCTTAACTCTGTTCTGAAAACATTTTTATATTCTTTTAGTTCAAGTTCAATTTGTGATGTTTTCTTTTTAGTTTTTAGTCTATTTTTACGTTCTTGTTCTTTATCGTATACAATTACTTCTGCATAAGAACTTAGAGGTTTATACTTTATTCCAATACCTTCTTTTAGTTTTTCTTTACTAACACCATTAAATGAATTTCTACTTTTTTTTAAAATACACATAAGCGCTTGATATTCTGCGAATGTTTTATTTTCAAATTCAAAATCGTGTTTGTAATCTATTCTATTAAGTTTTTTTTCTGTTTCTAGCAATTTACTATCAATTCCTATGCTTTCTAACAATTCTAGGGAATCTTCGTATAGTTCATCTTTACTTTTGTTTTTTATAGCATTATGCTGAAAAGTTATAAGAACATACTCATCTCTATACTTATAATGACAATAATCCAAACTATAATATCCATAATCTCCAGTAAATGGATATTTTTTTTTGTTAAATATATCAAAGCCTTTATAATAGAAGTATAAAGCATTTTTTCCTGTAAAATGAATTTTTGTTTTAGTCTTAGGATTTCTTAATTTTTTACGTTTCCATTTTTCACGAACACCATAAACAACACCAGTTTTAAAGTCATTAAATAGAACATCTTTCATTGAAGGTTTTACTTTAAATTGAAATGTCATAGTGTCAGTAATATTATCTATCAACGTGTTTCACCTCCTTTTCTAAAATAAATTATTAAATTAGCATTATCACCTCCATTTTTTGATAGATTACAAATTATAGTTTCAGCATTGCCATTGTAGTAAAATAATACGATAAAAGTGAGCGGAGCGAACGCAAGAAAACATTTTTCGGTAAACTATCTTATAACTATATTGGAAAATTAAAAAGAAAAAATTAGTAATTTGATACAAAAAAGCATAGCAATTAACTGCTACGCCGTACAAATTCAAGTTTTAATTAAGTATTGACTTTTTATAAAATGTTTAGTATAATAAATTTATCAATAGATGAATTTGTATGCTTTTAGCATCAGTTCTAATTTTTAAGAGTAGCTGCAACTACTCTTTTTTTATTCTTATATTTATATTATATCATATCAAATTTGATTTTGTCCAGTTAAGTGGTAATGTTACTCTCCCAATGGTTTAGCGCTTTATTTTAAAAAATACAAAAGACTTAAAAAAAGCTGGTGTAAGTTAAAGTGACATCAGCTTTTAAGTTATAATTTATTCTAATACCGTCACTTTAAATGACGATATTCTAAAAATTCAACAAAATAGTGAAGAGTGTTATGCTCGGAATATATATTACATAACACAAAAATTCTAAAATTGACATCTTCTAGGAGTGTACCTACCTCAAAATTAGAAAAATTAAATTTTCATTACTGTAAAAAAAGTAGTGTTTTTATTCGCGAGACAGAGTGAACCAGCTTCATAAGAATATATAAAAGTTAAAAAGTTACAATATGATAAATATGGGGAGAGGGCTATCCTCTTATTTTTTTATAAAAAGATTAAAAATTTTTAATAAAACTATTGACACAACGTGTGCTACGTGGTATAATGCATATAGAGTTAAGGAGGGAGGGAAAATGGCTAAACTACAAGAGATTAAAGAGTATAAAAAGGATAAAACATCATTTGTAAAAGGTTATAGAATATCTTTAAAAAAGACAGGAATAGAAAAAACAGGATTTACAAGAGATGATGAACTTGATGTAAAATATCAAAAAGGAAAGATAACTATAACTAAAAAAGAAAATTAAAAAGCGATGTAGTGCTAACTTTGGTCGGTTGCACACTACATCACAACAGCGAATAACTTATTGAAAAGTCATTCTATATTTATTATAGATGAAAAAACTCCACTTTTCAATAGTTATTTCAAAAAATAATTAAAGAAAGGTGGTTTTTTATGTTATTTAGTCGAGTAAAAATTCAAATGGTTAAAGATAAAGACTTTACCTACAATAGCAAAATAATTAGAACACAACAAGACATTGTAAAATATATCAATGAAATTGAACAACTAGACAAAGCAAGTGAAGAAAACATTTTCTTGATTTGTTTAAATACTAAAAATCAAATTGTAGCATACACACAACTAGCCAAAGGCTCAATAAGTAGTTGCAATTTAGATATGAAATCAGTATTTAAAATGATTTTACTAAGTAATTCAAGTAAGTTCATCTTAGTACATAATCACCCAAGCGGTAATGCACAGCCTAGTAATGAAGATTATATCATCACAAATAGAGTGCTTGAATTATCAAAACTTATGGACGTACAATTTTTAGACCATATTGTAATAGGCGACAATAGTTTCATAAGTTGTATGAGTTAGTAAATAAATGATTGGTACATTTCTAAAAAGAAAATAGGAGGTTTAAAAGATTATGGAAAATAAAGAACTAAAAGAAAAACAAAAGAAAGAGGCTATCGAAAGATTAAAAATATTACAAAGAGAATACAAAGTACACCCAAACGTATTAACAGAATTTAGAGCAAATGAAACAATTTATTATAGTGAAACACTTAACAAGTTCTTTTGCGGTGTTTTATACTGGTTAGCAAATAAACAAGAATTTGTAGATGAAGTTAGAAAAATCGAAGAAAAACAAAATATATTTGTTTATCATTGTATTTTAAATCATACAGAATTTGGCGATTTATTAACTATGCTATATGTTTCAAGTGATGAAGAATATTGGCAGTATGAAAGAAAGCAACTAATTGATGACGGAATTATAAATGCTTATGTTTGTAATTTAGATGATAAGTATTTTTCAGAATTTGGAGGGGTAAAGATAAATGGCAAAAATGGTGGTTTAGTTAGAGAGTATTAAAAATGAAAAATTAGGAGGAATTTAAAATGGAAAATAAAAATTTATATGAAAACGTTTTAATATTAAAAGGAACGTTCACACAAGAAGAATATACGAAATCATTAAATAAAATTATGGAAAAGATTAAAAATTTAGTAGAAGTCAAAAAAATCGAAGAAAAAGGAATGAGGAAACTTGCTTATCAAGTACAAGACAACAAAACAGGTTATTACATAATAATTGAGTTTAAGGCAACAAGTCAAAAAGTATTAGAACTTGAAAGATTTTATAGAATTGAAGATGACATTTTAAAATTTATAGTTGTTAGAAAAGAAGATTAAAAAGTAAAATCTCAAAAATTCAAAATGGACGAAAACATTATAAGTAAAATCGTCCATTTTGAAAATTATATATTACATATAAAGTAAATTAGTCAAAGTAAAAAACTTAAACATAATGTGGATTATGTTTAAGTGAAGATATGAAAGCATAAAGAAATGATTGCTCAGTTAAACATAATTATTCACAAAACAATGAAAAAGCAGTTAAACATAATTTTTGGAGGTGTAAGTAATGATAGAAAAATTTAAAAATTATATGTTACAACAAGAAAAAACAGAAAATACAATACAAAACTACGTGCGAAACGTAAATCAATACATAAAATGGTTTGAAGACACAACAGGGAAAGAATTTAATAAATTATATCGCTCTAACATTTTAGATTACAAATCATTTTTAAAAAATGTGAAAAAAACTAGGAAAGGCAATTCACTAAAAGCAGAAACAATCAATGCTAATTTATCAGCACTAATCAAATTTAATGAGTTTTTAGTAAAAACAAAAATACAAGATGAAATTGTTATAACAGACGAGGAACTTGTAAAAGTACAAAGGCAAAAAATAAATCCAACAAAAATTGATGTTGAAGATGTAGAAAAATTTAGACAAGAAATTTTAGAAAATGAGGGTGTTAGAAATTATGCAATAGTTACTATTATGGCTTATTCACTAACGCGAATTACTGAGACATTAAATATTGATATAACAGACTTTGATTTTAAAACGAAAGAACTTATTATAAGAAATGGTAAGCGGACAAAAGCAACGAATAACTTATATGAACGACAAAGTAATAAATGCAATTAAAGAGTGGTTAAAAGTTAGACCAAAAAACAGAGGAAATAAACTATTTTGTAGTAGACAAGGCGAAAAAATATCAAGAAGTCGTATAAATCAAATTTTCAATAAATATTCAGACATAATAACACCGCATCAATTAAGACATTTTGGTTGTACTCATTTATATAACAATGGGCAAGGTTTTTCACTTATCGAAATTGCCTCAATGGCAGGTCATTCAAGCACATCTACAACCGAAATATATGTTAGTCCAAGTACAAAAGAAATGTTAAGAAAAATAAATGAATTTTAGAAAGGAAGAAATTAAAATATGGAAAAGTCAAAAAATAAGGTCGGCAGACCAAAATTTGTATTAGATAATAAAAAATTATTTATTGAAACGTTAAAACGAGTAAAAAATAAGGAAATAAACAATTTAGAGGCAATGAAAATCTGTAATATGAGAAAAACATTATATTACAAATATAAAAAACAAATGGAGGCGAATATATAATGAATAAAGAACAAATAAACAAATTAAAAGAACTAATTTCAGATTTTGAAGGACAAGACATTTTAATAGAAATCAAGGAGGCAATACAATTTCATACTTTAATACATAATTCAAAAATAATCGTAAGTGATGAAAAACTCATCATTTCAGACGAAAAAGAGCAAGATTTTATAATCGACTTATTTTATTTAGATGACGCAAAAATTATTGAAAATACAATATACTTAGAAATGAGCAATGATTTGCAGATTCAATTAGATAATTAGAAAAAAAGAACTAATTTACTATAAACAAGTAGATTAGTTCTTTTTAAATTAAGTCTTTAATATCAACTCTCAATACATCAGCAATATCGAATAAGACTTCTAACGACATTTTCTTTACTACATTAGGAGCCTCTATTTGTGTTAAATAACTATAACTTATTCCTACACTATTTGCAAGTTGCTCTTGAGTTAATCCTCTTTTAATTCTATATTTGCTTATTTTAATTCCAATATTCTTATATCTTTCACTATGTTTTAAGTTCATAAATATCACCTAAGCAAATTTTATCTTATATTTTTAAAATTATACTTTCATAAATAGTGAAAGTATGCTATACTAATTTTATGAAAGAGAATGGGGTAAAAAAATGGAAAAACAAGTTGCAATGGAAATACTACAAGATATACGAAATTCTTTGAATAATGACACAGAACAAGCACTAAAAACAATTGAAATTTACAAAAGAAATTTAGAAATTGCAGAAAATCAAAAAATAAGAAAATTGATAAGTAAACAACAAGAATATGCAAAAAAATACGGAGAAAATGGCAGAAAAACTACAAAAATCAATAAAAAAATTGATAAAGAGATAAGGAAAATCAATAAATGATTATGCTTCTTTATCTATATCATCATCTATAATTGATAAAAGTTCATCGAAACTGCAATTAAGAGCCTTGCAGAACCCTTGCAAATACTTGTAAGATATAGATTTTGCATTGCCTTTTAAGGCTTTATTCAAGTTATAGTGAGAGATGTCCATTTTATCACATAGCCATTCTTTCGATTTATGTTGCTGTTTTAATAATCTTTCTACATTTAATTTTATCATACAAAAACCTCTTTTTCGTGTATTTAAAAGTATTTTATAATATTGACACCTATAAAAGTAGCACTTGCACGTGCCAATATATTGTGGTAAAATTTCAGTAGAAAAAATCGAAAAAGGATTTGAAATAATGAATGATGAAAAAATGCTTGAAATACTAGAAAAAATAAGAATTTGTTTAAATAGAAATTCTGTAGATGTAGCAAAAGAATTAGTAAATTTAGAAATTGACAATTTGAAAGCAGTTACAGAAGAAAAATGTAAAAACACAAAGTACCATTTTTATAATTCATATTGCAAATATTGTAAAAATTTGAATTGTAAAAGTAATGCAAATTATTAAGTTATTATTATTAAATAAAAAATAAAAATTTTAATTAGGAGGTGGAAAATATGGAAAAAGTATGTAGAAAATGCGGTAGAAAAATAAGTTGGAGTGAATATTCTTATAACGGAGAATGTGAAGAATGTCATAAAAATAAGAATTGCAAAAGATGTATGAAAGAAATAATAGGAAGTCAATCGCATAATGGATATTGTGAACAATGTTATCAGTTGATACAAAATGAAGAAAAAGAACAACGAAAAAGATATTGTCCATCTTGTGGAAAAGAAATAGAAGAAACAACTAATATTTGCTTTAATTGTGGAGTAAATCCTAAAAATGTTGAACATAAAAAGTATTGCTATTATTGTGGAAAAAAAGTAAATGAGGAACAAGTAATTTGTTTAAATTGTAAACAAAGTTTAGAAGATACTTCTACACAAAATATAAGTAGTGTTGCACTAATAATAAGTTTTTTATTTCCAATTATAGGACTTATAATTTATGCTGTTAATATAAACACGAATAAAGAATTAGCAAATGCTTGTGCAAAATCTGCATTATGCAGTTTTGTAATATGTGTGATTGCTTTAGTTATTGCGTTTATAGTGAAATTTAATTAAAAAATATGTGAAAGGAGAGTCTAAAAGAATGGAAAAATTAAAAGACTTTTTAAGTAGTCCTAAGAAAACGGCTATTTTGGGGTTGATTGGTAGTGTTTTAAATTTAGCCTATTTATTGTTAATTTATATTAAATTGCATAGTAGCAGTTTTAATATTATAGTATATTTACTTTTATATGCCAATATTATTGGGTTAATAACGTATTTTAGTATTATTCTATTAAGAATATTAAAAAAAAAAGGTAATATAAAAATCGCTAATTACACATTATTAGTAACATATATAGTAAGTTTAGTAGTAAGTATATTTGTTGGAATCTTGGAAGGAGAAATCTTTAATCTACAAGACCTATTAAGAATTATAACTATATTATATCTTTTTAACATTTTGTTTCATAAGTTAAAATTTATGAACAATAAGATTTTTGCAGTTTTAGTTATTATATTTTCACTTCTTCCAATGATAAATGCTTTATTAAGCAATAGAACAACAATATCAATAAACGTAGTATCTTTAACTAACAACTTAGGTTATTTACTAATAATACCATATTTTTATAATTTTTATAATTTATTAAAGGAGGAAAACAAAAATGGCAAGTAAAGAAGAATTAGAAGCAATGGGAATAACCAATCAAGATAATATATCAAATAATAACAGAGTTAGTCTTACAAAATGTGAGGTATGTGGCAAGGAAATTGCACAAAATGCAGTAAGTTGCCCTCATTGTGGAGCAAAAAATAAAAATAATAATGAAACAGCCTCAATAGGAATAAAGGTTATATGCTTTCTAATACCACTAATTGGAATAATAATATTTGCTGTAAATATCTCTACAAGACCAAAGTATGCAAAAGGTTGTTTAATAGCAAGTTTGTTACCTACCATTATAGGTATTATTTGTATAATAATGTTTTTTACTAATATAACTCCAGTTAAAGAGGGAGTATTTAGTACACAGAGTAGTTCATATAACACTACAAATAATTATAATACTGATGATTCTTTACCTTATTGTAAGTATAAAGGGTGTTATAATAAAGTCCCTTATAGTTTTAGAGAATATTGTGATAAACATATTTATATGGAAGATTGGTATTAAAAATTAAAAAATGATATTTGAAATAAGGAGAAAAGTATGGAAAAAGCAGAAACAAAGAGAAGAATAGAAACAATGAAAAAAATGGAAACAATGCAATGTAAAGAATGTTGCCGAGATATATCGAAAGAAGTTTATGAAAAAAATAATGGTTATTGTAATATTTGTTATGCAGACAGAGAAGATATAGAAAGTGAAAAAAAGGAGTTTAATAAAGAAAAAAAATCAGAAACTCAATACATAGATTCAAGTAATAGTTCAAACATAGTTGCAAAGAAATTCAAATTAGTTGTAAAAACAATAAAGATTATTGGGTATGTAGGAGCAGTTATTATAGCAATAATGTTTATGAGTATAGGAGATTTATGGGTTTTAACAGGATTTTTAAGTGGTATAGCAATTGCAATTACAACTTGGTTTTCTACATTATTGTTTGAGGCAATAGCAGAGGGGCTAAATTTATTGCAGGACATAAAAAATAAGTTGTAATATAAGTAATATTTAAAAAATATGGAAAGGGAGATGTAAAAAATATGGCACTAATTAGATGTAAAGAATGTGGAAAAGAAATATCTGACCAAGCAGAAAGTTGCCCTAATTGTGGGTATAAAATAAAAAAACAAACACAAGAAGTAATAATAAAAAAAGGTAATACTGCAAGAACTGGTACAATAATGAGTATAGTGGCAAGTTCAATAGAATTAGCATATATAGCACTATTATTATTAGGAATTATCTTCAGTGAAAAAGCAGGTAAGTTACCTATTGAGAATAATACAGATTTTTGGACTTATTTTTTAATGAGAATGTGTTGTTATATATCAATAGTAGTTAGCATTGCAACAATAATAGAAGGAGTAAATTATTTAAAAAACAAAATAAAAAGAGAAAAATATACTTTATATGGAATAAATATGCTAATTTATTCAATTATGATGTTACCTTCAATGATACTAATGTTAAATTGTTGTGCTATTTTCTTATGTGTAGTACCAATAATTTCTTTTATAGGCAGTATAATGATTTTGGTTGGAAATGTAAAGGAAAAACAAAATGAAAATACTACGAATAATTAGCGATAGAGATTTTCAAAATGCACGACTAATTATATATTTGATATTATTTATTTTTTACATATATTTAGTATATTTTAGCCATTTTCAATGTGTTGGTTGTCCGTTATGTGGAATGACAAGGGCAGTTAAGAGTTTATTAAGATTAGATTTTAAAAGTGCATTTGAATTTAATAAGTTAGTATGGGTATTTTGTGTAGTTATACCATTGATAGGAGTAGATATTTTAATAATCTTAAAAAGGAGATGCAAAAATAAATGGAAAAGAAAAAAAACAAAATAATTTTTGGAACATTAGCAATTATAATTTTTCTAGGAATAGTAATATTTAGCATAAAAATTATATCAAAATCAAATATATCAGTAAATGCTCCACAATTAGTTGACGGAATGATACCTGTAAAGTGGAATGGTAGCCAATGGATTGAAACTACAACAGATGATAAAGAATGGTATAATTACGACAATAAAGAATGGGCAAATGTGAAATTAGCAGACGGAAGTATGTTTGTTTGGATTCCTAGATATGCTTATAAGATAACTAAAGGTTATCACGGAGAAGATTTAGAATATAAAAAACAAAGTGCATTAACAGATTCAACCAAACAAGGAGGAATAGTAGATATAGTTTTTTTAAATGGTATAACCAATAACACCTTTGATAATAAAAAAATAGATAGTACAAATACAAATAGTAAAAGTGATTATGTGATACATCCTGCTTTTAAATTTGGAAATGAGGATTTACAAGGTATTTGGGTTTCAAAATATGAAGCAAGTAGACAAGATGCAACAGATACAATACAAGGTAATCAAGAAATACTATCTTTTAAAGAAAATAAATTAAGCATAACTAACTATGACTTAAATAGTGCAATGTATTATTGTAGAGATATGGAAAGACAAGATGTATTTGGGTGGACTAAACAAGTAGATAAAATAGCAAGTACAGGAGATATTATAGATGACTCAAATAATTTTGATACCCATTTAATGAAAAATATTGAATGGGGAGCAGTATGTTATCTTGCAGAAAGTAAATATGGAATAAATAAAGAAATACAAGGAAATGCAAGTTTGATAAGTGGAAAAGGTGGCATACTATCTACGACAACTGGAAATGAAACAGGAATTTATGATATGGCAGGGCAAAATGCAGAATTTGTAAGTGCATATTATAATCTTGGAACAGACAATCAAGATTTAAAGAAATATACAAATGCTATTAAATTTGATAAAAAGTATGTAGATATATATAATAGTTATGGAACAGATAATTATGGAGATTGTATATATGAAACATCAAAAGATAATTTTGCAAGACGTAGTTGGTATGAGGGACAGAGTGACTTATCAATATCTTATCCATTTTTTTTAAGAGGAAAGTCAAGTTATTCTAATTGTATATACTCATATTCTACAACAAATGGAGATAAAACAAATGATTATAGCGAATATAAGATAGGCTTTAGAGCAACGATAGTATTGAGTACAGAAGTATTAAGTGAAGAAGAAAATCAATCTAAAAAGGAAGCAATAGAAAATGAAAATATGCAAAATATTAAAACTTCTAATCTCAATACCCTATTAAATAGTTTAAATAGCAATTATACTAATGGCTATATTGATGCAATGGACTTGTTTACATACACATTTCAAGCCAGTTCTATTGATTTTACAAAGTTAAGGACATACTATAATAATTTTAAAGCAGATTATGAAAAATTTAAAAATAATATCTCTCAATATGAAAAATTAAATAATGAAATGGCAGAAATAATAACTAAAACAGATGAATTTTTAGTAGAATTTGATAAGGCTACTACTAAAACAGATAATGTAGATACAATTATAAATAATTATGAAAATTCATCAGATAAATGGGACAAAGCATATAAATTAGTGTATAAGGCTTTATTTAATAAAGAATTAGATACGTAAATTTAAAGAGGAGCAATCCTCTTTTTCTTTGTAAAAATATACGTCTCAGACACACTACATAAAACGTGGACAAATATTTTTTTAAAAGTAATGAAATTATACTACTCAAAAAATAAAATGTCTTAAATTTGCTCCTAGAGAAAGAAATTTTTTAAATAAATCATTAGCAAAAAGAATAGACTAGAAAAAGTCTATTCTTTTAGTATTAAACAAGATTTTCTAAAAATGTAATGTTTAATGCTGTATCATCTATATCATTTATTATTTTTTCAATTTCCAAAATATATGATTTTTTTCTATATGGTTTTGGTAAACTTTTAAAATATTTTCTTAATTGTAATAAATAATTAAAGTTATTTAGATTTAATCCTATCATCTCTTTAACACTCTTGTTAAGTAATATACACTCAAAAATATAACAATTATCATAAACATCAAATTCATCAAAATATACATTTTTTATATTTTGATTAAATTCATCTTGCTTTTCTGATTTAATCTTATAATTATTTATAAATTCAAGTTTTTCAGTTATATTGTCTAATAATTCTTGTTTGTCATAATCAGTAGAATTTTCAATAATATAATTGATTTCTTCTTCAACAGTAAAGTAGCCTTTTAGAATATTACTAATTATAGGTGTTAGTCTTATGCTTATATCCTCATTTTCCTCTGATAGTAATGTTTCATATAATTCTTGAATATTGAAAAAATAAGAATCATCAAAATAATCACAATAATAAATATAACCTGTTTCATAATATCCTTTTCTTCCAGCTCTTCCTGATAGTTGTTCGAAAAGATTTTTGCTTATACAATTTACATAGTCCTTTGATAATTGTGTAAATATAACATTTTCAACTGGAAAATTAACACCTAAAGCAAGAGCATCTGTTCCTATTATTGTGTCTATAAGTCTTTTTTCAAAAATTCTCTCGATAAAAAATTTTTCTTTAGGTAATAATACACTATAATAAACAGCTATTCCTAATTCTAAATACTTTTGGTTATATAACTGGTCAAATTGTATTTTATATTTATTTGCCAACATTTTTATTTCTTTAAGATTATTGTTATATCTATCTTTACATTTTTCACTTACGTGAATTATTTTTATTCGTTTATTTAATAGATAATTAGCAACATCATTACATTTGTCTTTAGAAAATGCTATTACAAAAGAATTTTGTATTCTATCAGGATTTATAGAATCTTTGTAAACAATAGTTGATAATCTTTCAGTATTTTTATACAAATAGAAATTTCTCTTTGATACTTTATCTATATATTTCTTTACTTCGTTTGTATTGCCAAATGTTGCTGAACATATAAATATATTATTTGATTTCGACTTATTTAAAGCATCTATATAAGTTCTTGCTCTGTCCTGATTTTCAAATATATAATGAAATTCATCTATAATTAAAGTCGAATTTCTTTTATTTATGTACTTTTTTGTATATATTTCTTGAGTACAACATATAATATCACAATTACTTGAAACTTTTTTCATTTCTCCTGTTTCAATTCCGACTGTATATTTTAATTTTTTTAATTCCACATATCTTTGGTTTGATAAAGCTTTAGTTGGAGAAGTAATAAAAATAGGTCTTTCTTTCTTCATTAAAGCCCATTCTAAAAATATTACTGTTTTTCCACTACTTGTTGGAGAAGAAAGTATAACATTATTTTTGTCTTTAATATTTTTTAGACAGTTCTTTTGCCACTCAACCTTTTTGAATTTTTTTGAATTTGGTATAATGCTAAAATGATTATTTTGTTCATATAATTTTGCTAAATCTATTAGTTTTTGTCTTTGATGTTCTTCAAACTCTTCTTTTACTTTTTCTCGTATTTTATCAACTTTCTTCTTCAGGTCTTGATATTGTTTAGTTTTTTCAATTTGCTCTATATCTTTAGCTCGATATAGTTTAATTATTCCACCTCCATAAATATTTCCCAAACGCTTATACGGAACATTCTGTAATAATACAGTTATCATTTTGTTTGTCCAGCCTTTAACTTCTCTTAAGTACATTCTTGTTATATAATTTTCTTTTTTCATAAAAAAACCTCTTTCTAGTTGAAATACCAAAAAGAGAGCTTAAAAATAAAAAGAAGTTCAAAGATAACTTTGAACATTTAATAGTTACCTCATCTATTGTGATTTAGCACCTAACTTAATAGGTTGCTGTGAAGCTTTGAGCACATCTCTTAACATCTTCATCTCTCCATAAGGATTTATTCAACTATTTATTAGTATAGCACATTTTCCTGATTTTGTCAATAGTTTTCGGAGATTATTTTTTTACGAAACAAATCATAAAAAAATCAATCTTCGCAAATGCAGTAATATCAATGCTTTAAATATATATAAAAATCAAATTTTATTATTTTTTAATTTTGTTGCTTTTGCAACAGCAAATAAACAGAAAGGTGTTATAATAATTATAATGTATAATTTAATTTATAATAGGAGGAATAAAATAGGTTAGTAGATACGAGTTGAAAAATCCTATATTCACAATGTTATAATAACAGGAGGTGAAAAATAGGAAAGATAAGTTAATGAAATTTTTAGCAATAGTAAGTATAGCATTAGAGATATTAGCAAACATTACTACTATTCAAAAATCATTTGAAAGTGAAAAACAAGATATAACTATTTACTATAATTGTGAAATCAATTATAATAACTGCAAAATAAATAATAAATAATATTTTGTATTTTTTGTATGCTCCTACCTTTCTATTTCTATTTTTGGTAAAAACTATAAAGAATAGATGACATAGTTCATTTATTCTTATTTTTTGTTTTAGAAGCATAAAGCACTTTTTAAAGAATATTTGTTGTATAGCATACAAAAATGGATTTTTAATAAGTTAGCAAAATAAATGGAATGGGGTAGAAAGAGTCTTAGAGTTAAAAAGTGAAATTTGTTATAAGTAAAAGTTAAAAATTTTTAAAATGTTCGCTTGTTTTATTATATAAAATAATGTAATATAATACCAACCTTTCTTGTCAAAAGGTAGTTTTTACTAAAAAACGGAAAGGGGGCAAATGAGATGACACAACCAGACCTTATTCAAAATTTAATTGAACAGTTATTAACAGAAAGAGAAAAGAATATCAGACTTCAATTACAATTAGAAGAAACAAAAAAAGGTAAAGACTAAACGTGTCATTACATAGTCGAAAGTGGGAAAGAATTACAGGGCTTTCCTGCTTTTTATTAAAAAATAAAAAAAGTATGTGTATTACAGGTACACATACGAGCAAACAATATACACAACCAGACCGAAGGCACATTGTTTAATGTAATTATATGATAACATCTTTTTTTATGTTTGTCAATCAAATTTAATTAGTTTCTACAATTTCAAACTTATATTTATAAATTCCGTCCTCAGAAAACAAAAATATATTGTCTTTAGTCTCATCATAAATCTTTTTTATCAACTTTTCAGCCCAAACTTTTCTTTTATATTTTTTAGCATATTCTATTTTTGATATTGTAGCAATATCTTTTTTAGGATGTAATGGGACATAATAAATCCAATCAAAATCGTAAAAATAACCATAAGGTTTAAACTCGCCATTTATACATATATAGCATTTTATACAATAATATTTTTCTTTGCTCATTTAATCCACCTATTTTCTACTTTGTATTATAATATACTAATTTTTGTAATATTGCAAATATTAGTCGAACATTTAATCTAAAAAAATACTTAATATTCATTGCAATTTTATGATATAATGTAAAACTGCAAGTCTTTGTAAGAGTATAAAAATAATTACTTTATAAATCCCAAAAATCTAAAAAAATTAAAAAAAAAACCTTAAAAAAAACCTTAAATTGCATTAAAAAAATAATCAATATTCATAAGGGAAAAATACAAACAAATATTTTTATTTGATTCTTGTAAAAGTTATATATGTAGCAAAATGCCATATTTTATATGAACTTTTAAACATACGAGTACGATGGTTCGAATCCATCCCTGCCCACCAACGACGTATCTGTTCGAACTATTAGAATAGATAGAAACAAAAATCAATCAGAAATGGTTGATTTTTTCTTTTTTAATGAATTGATTTATGTGTAAAATGTATATAAAATAAATTATAGAAAATTATTTGATATTATACATAAAATTTGCAATTTTATATAAAATGATGTATAATATAATTAATATTCGTAGGTACAGCGAAATATAATAAATGTACCATTGTTGATTTTTGCTATTTATTAATGGCAAATGAGCAATTATAGGAGGACAATATGAAACGGATTTTCATTTTTGTACTAACATTAACAATGCTTTTACTTGCAGGTTGTGATAGTATGACTACATACAACAGCCAACACTATTCGCAAGATGACTACGAAGCAGGAGTCAAAAAACCTAGCGTAACAGTAAAATCAAGTTGTGGATGGGGAACTGCAAGAGGAAGCTACACTGTTTCTACTTCTGAATACGGAGCTCTTTGTTCAGGATGTGGCTATAATGATAAGGAAGCTGCTATCAAAAAACCATTGGAAATCAAAAGCGAAGGCTATGAAATTATTATTACTTTTGCTGATGATAGCGTAGAAACGATCACTATGAATGCTGGTGATTCACAACTTATTTCATGCGATTCAGGAGTTTTTAAAGGATATCTGTATGTAATTGTTACCTAAAAAATTCAAATAAGAAAACTTTTTCTTTCCCCTTTTTTTAAAGGGGTTTCTTTTATTTAATAAAACTGATTTACGGAAAGAACTATGTATTTCACTACATTCTCTTTTGTTTTAAAATTTTTGGAAACTTTATTGTAATTTATTAAAAGTATAAAATAAAAATATAAAAGAAAAACATTCAAAAATAAAATTATTTTTGAATGTTTTTTGCTTCCTCTTCAGTTAAATATCCATACTCTACCATAGAGGAAATTACTTTTTTCTGTCTTTTTTCTGCTAAATCTGGGTTGATGGTTGGAGCATAAACAGAAGGGGCATTAGGAACGCCAGCAAGAAGCGTTGCTTCATATAAATTCAAATCTTTTGGCTCTTTTTTATAATAGCCATTAGAAGCCTCACGAATACCATAATAGCCTTCTCCAAAATAAATAATATTTATATAAAATTCTAAAACTTCATCTTTAGAATAATTTTTCTCTAAGTCAATAGCTACCAAAGTTTCTGCAATTTTAGAAGAAACAACATCATCTTCAGTCATAAAATATAAATTTTCTGCAACCTGTTGTGTAATTGTACTTCCACCTTCATTAAATTCTTTTGCCCTAATATTAGAAAAAATTGCTCTAGCAATTGCAATTATATCAATAGCACCATGGTCTCTAAAACGATGGTCTTCTACAGCGACCACAGCATTTAAGTAATCGGGGGAAACTTCATTTAATGCAACGTAAGTATCATTACTTTTAATTTCCGCAATTTTACTAGAAAGATTGGTTTGCTCTAAAGTAGTTTTATATAATTTATATCCATTAAAATAGATAACAGAGCCAATGATAACAACAACTAATAATAAAACTAATAACAATCTTTTTACTATCTTCATTGGTGACCTCCTTTTATTTCCTAAGAATATTATACTATAGATTTCTTAAAAAGCAAAATAAAATTTCTTAAAAAATAATTAAGAAGAGGCTTTTTTATTATATTTTATTATAAATAAAAACCCCACTAGAATTACCTAGTGGGGAGCTGCTAAAATAATTTGATGATAGAGAAAATAAGAACAATGATTGCAATAGACTTGCATAATCCCAATACGTCAATTTCCCAACCTCTTATTTTCAGCATATTTACACATCCTTTCTTGGTTGTGACTTAAAGTAATTATAGCATATTTTATGGAAATATTCAAATTTCCTATGAACATTATTTATTTAAAGAATAATACAAATTAATCCGCCACTGCCTTCGTTGACAATTCTTTCTAATGTTTCTTGTAATTTTGCTTGAGCATCTTCTGGCATTCTGCAAAGTTTATTTTGCAATCCTTCATTTACAAGTTCATGCAAACTCTTTCCAAAAATATTGGATTCCCAAATTTTAATTGGGTCTGATTCAAATTCAGAAAGTAAGTAATTTACTAATTCCTCGGATTGTTTTTCACTACCAACAATAGGGGAAACTTCAGTTTCAATGTCAGCTCTTATCATATGTATTGAAGGTGCTTTTGCTTTTAACTTAACTCCAAAGCGAGAACCTTGTTTTACCATTTCTGGTTCATCTAAAATTAGTTCTTCCATAGAAGGAGTAACAATTCCATAACCTTTAGTCTTTACTTCTTCTAAAGCATAGGCAATTTTGTCATATTCCTTTTTAGTTTGTGCAAAAGAAGTAATAGTTGAGAATAAGTCACCCTCGTTAGAAATGTTAACGCCAGAAATTTCTGTTAATACTTGGTAAAATAACTCATCCATTAGTTGAATAGAAATGTGTACTGAGCCAGTTCCAAGTAAAATTTCATCTACCATTGTTTTCTGAATAATTTCTGTCTTTTGAATTTTTTGAACGCTTACATCTACTTGCTTTAATAAACGAACATTGCTAAATGCCTCTTTAATTTCAGAATGTAACTCTTTTTTTAGCCAGTGTTCAGAAGATAAACCATCCACCCAACGAGGAAAGTTTAGTTCAATAGTTTCTACAGGAAATTCATATAAAATTTTGCTAAAAATAGTATTGATATCTTCTAAATCCAAAGTTGAACAATCTGTTGGAATAACTGGAACAGAATATTTTTCTTCTAATTTTTTTGCTAAAGACCTAGTATAGTCTGATGTGCTATTAGCAGAATTTAAAACAATTACAAATGGTTTATGAAGCGCTTTTAATTCACTTACTACACGTGCTTCTGCTTCAATATAATCTTCTCTTGGAATATCGGTAATAGAACCATCGGTGGTTACTAAAATACCAATTGTAGAATGTTCTTCAATTACCTTTTTAGTTCCCATTTCTGCTGCTTGCTCAAAAGGAATTTCATCTTCATTCCATGGAGTCTTTACCATACGAGGAACATCATCTTCTAAATAGCCAATGGCATTGTCAACCAAATAACCTACACAATCTACCATACGAGTTTTTAATTTAATGTTTTCACCTAAGGTAATTTCTACTGCTTCATTTGGAATGAATTTTGGTTCTGTCGTCATAATGGTTCTGCCAGAAGCACTTTGTGGCAGTTCATCCAAAGCTCTTTCTCTTTTGTATTCATTATCTATGTTTGGAATGACAAGTAAATCCATGAAGCGTTTAATAAAGGTAGATTTACCGGTTCTAACAGGTCCTACTACTCCAACATAAATATCGCCATCGGTACGTTTTGCTATATCTTGATATACTGATAAATTTTCTTCCATGAAAATAAATACCTCCTTAAAATGTTTGTACTAATAAACTTTAATTAATGTATATTTGAGCAAATCCAAAGTTATGACTAAAAGAATAAAAATATTTGAACAATTTTAAGGAATATGGTAATATGATATAGTAACGGTTATAATGAAATTAGGCTAAGAATATACAAGTAATATTTATTTTTAGACAATGCTATTAAAATTACTTAAGTGTTTTAAACAAGAGACAGGAAGGAGAAAAATAAAATGAACAAATATGAAGAAGCAACAAGGTTATTAAGAAAATATGAACAAGAAGAAGTGCTAAAAGAATTAGAAAAAAATAAAAAAGAAGAATTAATAGAGCAAGTATTAAAGCTTGATTTTGAAAAAATAGAAAAAGCAAAAAGGAAAATAGAAGAAAAAGAAAATTTTAAGGAAGAAAAAATAGAAAGCATTCCTTATGTGGACTTAGAGCATCTAAGCAAGGAAGAAAAAGAAGAATATAAGCAAATAGGAGATGATATCATAAAACAAGGAAAGTATGCTGTAGTTACTATGGCAGGTGGGCAACGGAACAAGACTTGGACACAATCGGACCAAAAGGAACATTCATGATGCAAGTAAAGCCAAAAGCAAAATCTTTATTTGAAATTTTAGCAGATACATTAAAAAGAGCAAATGAAACATATCAAGCCACTATTCCTTGGTACATAATGGTAAGTAAAGAAAATAGAACTCAAACCATTGAATTTTTTGAAAAAAATAACTATTTTGAATATCCAAAACAGAAAATTGTTTTCTTTGAACAAGGGGAAATGCCTTTACTTGGGGAAAATAAACAATTTCTATTTAATAAAGAAGGAAACATTATGCTAGCTTCTGATGGCAATGGAAGTATTTATCGTTCTATGAAAGAAAAAGGCATTTTAGAAGACATGAAACAAAAAAATATTGAATGGATTTTTATTGGTTCTGTAGATAATGTTTTACTAAAAATGGTAGAACCTGTTTTACTTGGGCTAACAATCAAACAAAATAATCAAATAGCTTCTAAAACCATTGTAAAGGCAAGTCCAGAAGAAAGAGTAGGGGCATTTTGTAAAAAAAATGGTAAACCATATGTAATAGAATATACAGAACTTCCAAAAGAACTTGCAGAATTAAGAGATGAAAATGGCGAACTTGTTTATGGAGAATCCCATATTATGTGCAATTTATTTTCTATTTCTGCCTTAGAAAAAATAGCAGAAGAAACCTTGCCATATCATATTGCAGTAAAGAAAATTAACTATTATAAAGAAGGAAACTTAGTAGAAGCAAAAGAGCCAAATTGTTATAAATTTGAACAATTTATTTTTGACAGTTTTCCTTTCTTTGAAAATATCACTTTACTTCGTGGAAAGAGAGAAGAAGATTTTGCACCAGTAAAAAATAAAGAAGGAAAAGATAGCCCAGAAACAGCAAGAAAGTTGTATGAGGAGTATTGGAAAATATAATTTTGCGCTTTTTTTAAGATGAGTTAGATTACTTAGAAAAACAATTGAATTAAATAAAAAGAATTGAACAAAAAGCGAGCCTAAGATTTTTCTAACAAATGGAAATTTTAAGAAAATTTTAGGCTCGCTATATTTATCTAGTACGGAAAGTCCTACTTTAATGAGAACTTTCCTACTATATAAAAAAGAAAAGAAGAAATCAAAAATTCTTCTTTTCTTTTTGTTTCATAAAATTATTTAGAAAACATTACATTTGTTGTTCGCCAGGTAAAAAGTAGTCAACAACACCATAAATGATAGCACCTATAATAGCAGCCATCCAAGAAATTGTATATCCTGCTACGAAATATTGTGTTACGTATAAAACAACAGCAGAAAG
>CANRLO010000010.1 GCA_947631495.1 uncultured Clostridia bacterium | reverse complement strand
TAATAAATCCATAATCTTTTTAATATCTATTTGTTCTATGTTTGATTGCAAATTTTTCATATTGTGTGCTAATTCTTCATGTGCTTGCATAAAAGCATAGATAATTCCACGATATAAGTTTCCACCATGTAACACAATACTATTTGGCAATTTTTTCAATAATTCTCTACAAATGGAAGTTTTTCCACTTCCTACTAGTCCTTCAATTCCTATAACTATATGTTCCATTTTTATCATTCCTTTTTTAATTCCGTCTTTTTACAAACAAATTATAACATATTTTTTGCATTTGTAAAATAGGATTTTAAGAAAATATGAATAGTATAACTATGTTACAAAAATGTAAAGAATAGTTTTTATACTTATAAAATTGCTAAATAATAAAAATTATATTGTTATTTCAATATGATTAATATAATTTACTTTTTGTGGAAATATATGGATTATATAAATATTTTGTTTATGGTTAAAATATAAAATAACATATTTTTGAATAATCATTTTTCGAATTTGTATATTATGTATTATTTTTACTGTTTGATACATTTTAGGAAATGTTACAAGATTAAAAATCTTTGAATAAAATTCAATTTCAAAATTCTTAGCAAAATCTATTGAAATTTTTGATAATTCTTCAATAATATTTTTTAATGTTTGTTCAAAGTTTATACTAAATTTTATTTTAAATTTATAATGTATAGCGAAGTCCTCCTTTAAAATCTTTTTCTGTTTGATTTTTAGCTTTCTTTTGTGATTTTTCTACATTTTTTATTTGTGTGTGCAATCGTTTCATTACTGTTTTAAATGGAATTGTTTTTTCTTCTCCATCTAATATTTTTTTTGCTATTTCACTTGCTTCTTGTATCTTTTTTTGCTCATATTCCTCATAACTTATATATTCCATTATTACTTACCTCCTTTTGAAATTTTGTTACGACTATTTTATGTTATTTTCTATAAAAAGTCAAACTTTTTTGCTCGACTTTTTTTGACATTTTTATATTTTAATAAGATTTCTTTATTTTTCTATAGTTATATTTTGTATGTATAAATTTGTTTTAGAATGTACACAATAAAACTAGATAAAAGAAAGGAAGGTGCTTTTTTATGTCAGAAAGAAATAACAACAATAATAATAACAACCAAAAGAACAATAACAACAATGAAAAAAATAATCAAAACAATCAAAACAGAAATAACAACAATGAAAACAATAACAATAACTGCAGATAGTTAATAAAATAAACCCCAGATAACAATATTTAATTGCTATGTGGGGTTTATTTCTTTTTTACTTAAAAAAATTTTTGTTATTTTACTAATATAAAAATACATATGCGTGTATTGTATTATTTTTCCAAATATTTTTTTAAAAATTTTCCTGTATAACTTTGTTCATTTCTTATTACTTGTTCTGGTGTTCCAACAGCAATTACTTCTCCACCTTTATCTCCACCTTCTGGACCTAAATCAATAATGTAATCGCAAGTTTTTATTAAATCTAAATTGTGTTCAATAACGATAATGCTATTTCCAGTGTCAACCAAACGTTGTAAGATATCTACTAAACGATGAACATCTGCAATATGAAGTCCAGTTGTTGGCTCATCTAAAATATAAAGTGTTTTACCTGTTGGTTTTTTAGAAAGTTCAGTTGCCAATTTTACTCTTTGTGCTTCTCCACCAGATAAGGTAGTAGAAGGTTGTCCGAAGTTTAATGTAGCCTAATCCTACATCATATAAAGTTTGAATTTTGCTTTTAATACGAGGTAAGTTTTGGAAAAAATCAAGTGCTTCTTCTACTGTCATATCTAATACATCTGAAATAGTTTTGCCTTTGTATTTTACCTCTAAAGTTTCTTTATTGTAACGTTTTCCTTTACATACTTCACAAGGTACATAAATATCAGATAAAAAGTGCATTTCTATTTTTAACACACCATCTCCAGAGCAAGCTTCGCATCTTCCTCCTGGTACGTTAAAACTAAATCTACCTTTATCATATCCACGCATTTTTGCTTCATTAGTGCCTGCAAACAAATCTCGAATATAGTCAAACACACCAGTATATGTTGCTGGGTTAGAACGAGGTGTTCTTCCAATTGGAGATTGATCAATGTTAATAATTTTATCTATATTTTCAATACCTTTTACTTCTTTACATTTTCCTGCTTTTACGTTTGAACCATTGATTTCTTTTTCCAATGTTTTATATAACACTTCATTGACTAATGTGCTTTTTCCAGAACCAGAAACACCTGTTACGCAAATAAATTGACCAAGCGGGAATTTAACATTGATATTTTTTAAGTTATGCTCTGTTGCTCCTTTTACTTCAATTGCTTTTCCATTTGATTTTCTTCTTTTTTCTGGAACATGAATTTGTTTTCTGCCACTTAAGTAATCTCCTGTAATAGAACCTTCTACTTTTTTTACTTCTTCGGCAGTACCGCTGTGCCATAACATAACCACCATGCACGCCAGCTCCAGGACCAATATCAATAATTTGGTCTGCAGCATACATAGTATCTTCGTCATGTTCTACAACTAGCACGCTATTTCCTAAATCACGTAACTTTTTCAAAGTGGCAATAAGTTTGTCATTATCTCTTTGGTGAAGCCCAATACTAGGCTCATCTAGAATGTATAAAACACCAGTTAAACCAGAACCAATTTGAGTTGCTAAACGAATACGTTGTGCCTCTCCACCAGATAAACTTCCTGCACTTCTAGATAAGGTTAAGTAATCTAGTCCAACATCAATTAAAAATTGAAGTCTTGTATTTAATTCTTTTAAAATTTGGTCTGCTATCATAGCATCTTTTTTGTTTAAAACTAAAGAATTTAAATATTCTTTAATTTGTACGATTTGCATATCGGTTAGTTCTACAATATTCTTACTTCCTACTTTGACTGCTAAACTATTTTTATTTAATCTAGAACCATGGCATTCTGGACAATCACTATCACTCATATACATTTCATAAAAATCACGCATGCCTTGAGATTTAGTTTCATTGTGTCTTCTCTCTAACGTAGGAATAACACCTTCAAATGGAGCAGTAAACTTACGAATTCCGGCATATGATTCATATTCAAAATCAATTGCTTCGCTTCCTGTTCCATAAAGAATCTTTTCTAAAAATTCTCTTGGTAATTTTTTAATAGGAACATCTTTAATTTTCACACCATAATGTTTTGCAATGCTTTCAAAATACATTTTTGCCATGGTGTCGCCTTTTTTCATAGTGCTTGCGCCAAAGGCTTTTATTCCATCATATAAAGTTTTATTTTTGTCAGGAACAATTAAATCTTCGTCCATTTTCATTAAGAAACCAAGCCCAGTACAACTAGGACAAGCACCATAAGGATTGTTAAAAGAAAACATTCTTGGTGATAATTCTTCAAAACTAATGTTGCAATCTGGACAAGCATAATTTCCACTAAATAACATTTCTTTATGGTTTGTAGCATCTTCAATTAGCACCAAATTATTTGCATTTTTTAAGGCAATTTCTACACTCTCAGTTAAACGAGAACGAATATCCTCTTTAATTACTAATCTATCTACTACAAGCTCTATATTGTGTTTTTTCTTCCTGTCTAAATCTAAATCATCCGAAAGTTCCACCATATTACCATCCACTCTAGCACGCACAAAACCTTCTTTTTGGTAGGCTTCTAATTGTTTTACAAATTCTCCTTTTTTACCACGAACAATAGGTGCTAAAACTTGAATTTTTGTGCCTTCTGGTAACTCTAAAATGGCATCTACCATTTGGTCTATGGTTTGTTTTTCAATTTTCTTACCACAATTTGGGCAATATGGAACCCCAATTCTTGCATATAGTAAACGCAAATAATCATAAATTTCTGTAACTGTTCCTACAGTAGAACGAGGATTTTTAGAAGTGGTTTTTTGGTCAATTGAAATAGCTGGTGATAAACCATCAATAGACTCTACTTCTGGTTTTTCCATAAGTCCTAAAAATTGCCTTGCATAAGAAGATAAACTTTCTACATATCTTCTTTGACCTTCTGCATACAATGTATCAAATGCAAGAGAAGACTTTCCGTGAGCCAGAAAGACCAGTTAAAACAACCAATTTATCTCTTGGAATTTCTAAGTTTATATTTTTTAAGTTATGCTCTTTTGCTCCTTTTATTATAATTTTATCATTCACTTTAATTCCCCCTATGTCTCTTTGGGGACGTTTCCTAAAGAGACATTTCTATTATACAATATTTTTTTATTAAAAACAAGAGTTTGGTAAAAATTGTTTTTTGTATTTTTGTTTACATAGTACAAAATTTGTGATATAATATTTCCATATTAACTATACACCATAAGAATCTAAAATTTGATTCTTTATTTAATTTTTCTATTATAGGAGGATAATACAATGGTAACAACAGTAGAAGAAAAATTGTATTCAGAAGCAGAGTTTGGTTTATTTTTGGCCTATCAAAAAATTACTAAAACAAAGGCAAACGAACTTCGGACAAATGGGTTGCAAGTAGCAGATTGTAATGATTCAAGAAGTTTTCCTAGACTCCACTATATTTCATGGAAGAATGCTAAAGTAGATTGTGAAGATGTTTCTTCTTTAGACGAAAAATCTGACAAATATACATTAGCACAAAAGCTTTGGATTGTGTCGATGAAAAATAAGCCGAAAACAAAGTAAGTAAAATAATACAAAATTTATATCAAAAAGAGCAGATAATTTCTGCTCTTTTTAGTTTTTATACTTTCAATATAAGAAAATTTATAAACTGATTAAAATTATAAATTTAAATTTATTATAATTTTTTACTTACTTTTCCTGGAATTCCTACCACAGTAGAATTTGTTTCCACATTTTGCAATACTACTGAATTGGCTCCTATTTTTACATTGTCTCCTATTTTAATTGGTCCGAAGCACCTTTGCTCCACACCCTACAATTACATTATTTCCTAAATCTGGATGTCTTTTATTTTTGTCTTTTCCTGTTCCTCCTAAAGTAACATTATGATAAATAGTACAATTATCTCCAATAGTAGCAGTTTCTCCTATTACTATGCCCATTCCATGGTCTATGAATAGTTTTCTTCCAATTTTTGCTCCAGGGTGAATTTCAATTCCTGTTAAAAACCTTGCTAATTGAGAAATAAGTCTAGCTAAGAAAAATAATTGGCACCTATAAAAAAAGTGTGCTATTTTATGCAATACTAAAGCGTGAAAACCCGGATATAGAAATACAACTTCTATTATATTTCTGCATGCAGGGTCCTTTTCCTTTATATTTTTAGCGTCTTCATATAGTTGTTTTAATACATTCATTTTTATCACCTATTATACTATATGAAAAAAAAGAAAGATTTGGGACGTGTCCAAATCTTTTATAGCATAATATCTTCTTTTTTATATTCTTCTGGTTTTAATCCAAATCTAGTTCTCATATAATCTAATACTACAACCATAATAGCAAGAAAACTTAATCCAGTTAATAGAAAAGTAATAGCTGCACTATTATAATCTAATACAATTCCTCCTAAAATAGCAAGCACACTTGCAATAATAGCTCCAAAAAATTCGTAGGTAAATGTAACTTTATTTCTTTTTTCAGGAGAAGTAAAATTTTTAGTATATTTTGTTTTAAAAATATACCAATTTGAAGTACATATATTTTGTATTGCGTACATTAGTAGCACAATAGGAATAATATAACTTCCTTGAAAATAAACTGAAATTATACCAACTACTAAGCAACTTGCAATATAGGTTAGAGAAATAAAGGATAATGTTCTGTTTTTAAATTTCTTTTCTATTTTATCTTTTAAAGATAATGATAAGCCTCCTATAAAGGTAATGATAGCAAAAATAATAGAAAATTGTTCTGGTGTAATTTGCAAATCAGTTAGCAAGTCTCCTCGACATGTTTCGACAATTTTAATTAATCCTGTAAATACAGCACCAAAAATAATAAATGATTTCATTCGTTTAGATTTCAAAATAAATTTAATAGTTTGTTTTAAATCTACTTTATATTCTTGTAATATTGCTTTCATACCATTTCTCTCTATTTCTACACCACCTTGATAAATATCTTTAAATTTGAAAGAAATTAAGGTTGAAATAATAATAAAACTTAAGCAGACAAGCATTGGAATATAGTTGTTAATTACAAATAAGTAACCTGCTAATAAAGAACATACTCCATCAAAAATGTAATAATATTTCCCACCTTTACTATCAAGTTTTGAAAATAGACCTTCTCCTCCTTTTGTAGATACGGAATCATATAAAAGATTAGTTTCTGCTATTGTTTTCATATTGTAGCCAAGAGAAAAGATTAAATTAGCTATAATAATACTCCATACTCCTGGCAAGGAAATAAGTATTAGCATATATAAAATTTCAAATAAATTTCCTACAATAATGCCCTTTCTTCTTCCTAAAAAATCGGTTAGAGCTACTGCCGGTATAAACATAATAACAATAAAAATTTGATATAAACCACTAATCATTAAAACTTGAGAAGGTGTAATTTGTTTTGTTATCGTATAAAATAGAAATTCAATAGAATAAAAACATAATAAATCCCATGAAAACATTTTATAAATAGGATATAATTCTGCATTTTTTCTTTTTAATTTATTCAGTTCTTTTCTACTTTTTGTTTCTTTTGTTTCTTTTGTTTCTTTTTTTATCATTTTGTTTTTTCCTCTTTTACTTTTTTCATTTTTATTGTATTTTATAAGTTAAGGTAAAAATTATTTTAATTAAAAATCCTAATTTTAATATTAAGAAAGATTTGAACATTTTCCAAATCTTTCTTAGTTTTTCTAAAATTCCATTTTTTCTTCTAACCAAGAAGTTAAGTCTTCTATTTTGACTCTTACTTGTTCCATGGTGTCTCTATCTCTTATTGTTACTGTTCCATCTTCTAATGTGTCAAAGTCAATTGTTACACAATAAGGTGTTCCGATTTCATCTTCTCTTCTATAACGTTTTCCAATAGAACCTGCCTCGTCATAATCACACATGAATTTCTTAGATAATTTTGTATAAACTTCGTCTGCTTTTTCACTTAATTTTTTAGATAGTGGAAGAACTGCTACTTTATATGGTGCTAAGGCTGGATGTAAATGTAATACAATTCTTGTATCTCCTTCTGCTATTTCTTGTTCTTCGTAAGCATTGCAAAGCATTGCTAGAAAGATTCTATCTACTCCTACTGCTGGCTCTACACAATATGGAACATATCTTTCGTTAGTTTCTGGGTCTAGATAGGTTAAATCTTCTTTAGAAGCTTCCATATGTCTTGATAAATCATAGTCTGTTCTATCTGCAATACCCCATAATTCTCCCCAACCAAATGGGAATAAAAATTCAATATCTGTTGTTCCTTTGCTATAGAAAGAAAGTTCTTCTTTTGAATGTTCTCTTAGTCTTAGATTTTCTTCTTTGATACCTAAACTTATAAGCCAATTTTTGCAGAAAGTTTTCCAATATTCATACCATTCTAAATCTGTTCCTGGTTTGCAGAAGAATTCTAGTTCCATTTGCTCAAATTCTCTAGTTCTAAAGATAAAGTTTCCTGGAGTAATTTCATTTCTAAAAGAACGTCCCATTTGACCAATTCCCATTGGCATTCTTCTTCTTGTTGTACGAAGAACGTTTTTAAAATCTACAAACATTCCTTGTGCTGTTTCTGGTCTTAAATATACTTCTGATTTAGCATCTTCAGTAACTCCCATGAAAGTTTTAAACATTAAATTGAATTTTCTAATTTCTGTAAAATCTTGTTTTCCACAATTTGGACAAGGAATATTGTTTTCTTTAATGTATTCTACTAGTTGCTCATTGCTCCAACCATCTAAACCAGAAATTTCTTTTCCATTTTGGAAGCCCCATTCCTCTATTAGTTTATCTGCTCTGTGTCTTGTTTTACATGCTTTACAGTCAATTAAAGGATCTGAAAAGCCTCCTACGTGACCTGTAGTTACCCAAACTTGTGGATTCATCATAATAGCGGCATCAATTCCTACATTATATTTATTTTCGGTAATAAATTTTTTCCACCATGCATCTTTAATATTCTTTTTTAGTTCTGCTCCTAGTGGTCCATAATCCCAAGAATTTGCTAAACCTCCATAAATTTCGGAACCTGGATATACAAATCCTCTATTTTTACATAAAGAAACTAATTTTTCCATTGTTAATTCTGACATATTTCTTTTCTCCTTTTTTCTGGTTTCTAAATAAAATTACTTCGTTTTATTTTTGTTTTTAATTATTTATTTTTTATTCTCTATTTTTAAATTTATATTCGTAATTTTTTATTTTAACTTCTTGGTCCAACATATAGCATACCAGCTAATTTTGAAATTGGCATAGATTGTAGATAAACTGTTCCTGGTCCTTCTACTGTTGTTAAAAATAGACCTTCTCCGCCAAACATGATATTCTTAAGCCCTGGAACTGTTGTAATGTCTAATTTTACAGAAGATGTCATAGCAGCTACATAGCCATTATCTACTTTTAATTTTTCTCCTGCTTCTAATTCTTTCTTTATAACTTCTCCATCTATCTCAAGATATACTTTTCCTGGACCTGTAATTTTTTGCATAATGAAACCTTCTCCACCAAAGAAGCCTGCTCCTAATTTCTTTCTAAAATGCATAGCAATATCAACTGTGTTTTCTGCGCATAAGAAAGCTCTCTTTTGAGCAATAATAGTTTCTCCTCCTGTTAAATCAAATTCTAATACTTTTCCAGGAAAAGAAGATGAAAATGCAATTTCTACATCATCTTTTTCTGCTGTGTAAATATTCATAAATAAAGATTCTCCTGCTAAAGCTCTGCCAAGCCCTTTCATAATACCACCATTGGTTGATGTCGTCATTTTAATACCTTCATCCATCCAACTCATTCCACCTGATTCAGTTACAATGCTTTCTCCTTTTTTCAATTTACATGTTACTACTGGTAATGAATCCCCTAATATTTTTGCTTCCATATTTTCCTCTTTCTTTACAAAAAAATTTGTTTTATAGATTTTTATTTATTCTATAATTTTTTATTATAATTTTATTAGTTTTGCTAAATTATTTTTTAATATTTTCAAAAGCATTCTTATTATATAGCAATATTGTGAAAAAGTAAACTATTTTGTGGATAATTCTATTGTTCGCTATATTACAAATTTATTACAAATATTATAATGAATAAGTACTTATGGACTAAACTTTTATAACTAAAACGCTTTCATGTTACAGTTTTGTTACAAAAACTAGTGATTTTCTTACAAATATTTCAAAATTATTTCAAAAATATTTCATTTATTTTGCATTATGTTACTGATTTTTATTTTTTCCTTTTCCACATAAAATTGTGGAAACTGTGGATAACTTTGTTGATAACCAATTAACAAGCATTTCAGCTTATACTTTTTACACAATTATTTTTTTATGCTATTCTTTATGAAAACTTTAATTATTGTTACCAATTTTATGATTACTATAAACGCTTCATTAGGAATGTTCCATTATGGACGTTTCCTTTTGTATCATTTGTATCAAATATCTCTAATATGTTTGTAATTGCACAAAAGAAGGACTTTTTTTACTACATAAAAATAAGAAGGGGTGTCCCCAGCGTTCCATTTTGGAACGAAAAGGGGCGTCCCTCCTGTTCTATTTATTATTAATAAAATTCCATGAATCTTTACACATATCTTCTAATGTTTTTTCTGCCTTCCAACCTAATTCTTTTTCTGCTTTTTCTGGGTTAGAATAGCAAGTTGCAATGTCTCCATCTCTTCTTGGTGCTATTTTGTATGCAACTTTTTTGCCTGTTGCTTTTTCAAATGCTTTTACCATATCTAAAACGCTGTAGCCTGTTCCTGTTCCTAAATTGTAAATAAATAGTCCTTGTTTTTCTTTGTTTAGTTTTTCTAATGCTTTTAAATGACCTTTTGCTAAATCTACTACGTGAATATAATCTCTTACTCCTGTTCCGTCTGGTGTTGGGTAGTCATTTCCAAAAACAGATAATTCTGGCAATATTCCTGCTGCTACTCTAACAATATATGGCATTAAATTGTTTGGAATTCCTTGTGGTTCTTCTCCAATTAATCCACTTTCATGAGCTCCTACTGGGTTAAAATAGCGTAAAATTGCTATATCCCATGTTGGGTCTGATTGATACAAATCTTTTAATATTTGTTCAATATATAATTTTGTGGTTCCATAAGGGTTAGTCGTTCCACCTACTTTACAATCTTCAGTTAAAGGTATTCTTTCTGGCTCTCCATACACAGTTGCAGAAGAACTAAATACGAATTTTTTAACATTATATTTACGCATTGTTTCTAATAAAACAAGTGCTCCTGAAATATTATTGGTGTAATATTCTAATGGCTTTTTTACGGATTCTCCTACTGCTTTGAATCCTGCAAAGTTTAATACACTATCAATACTTGGATTTTCTTCAAATACTTTTTCTAAAGCGTTTCTGTCTAAATAATCCATTTCGTAAAATTTAAAATCTTTTCCTGTTATTGTTCTTATTGCTTCTAATGCCTGTGGTTTACTATTAGAAAAATTATCTATAATAATTACATCCTCATTTGCATTTAATAATTCAATTACTGTGTGGCTTCCTATATAACCTGCACCACCTGTTACTAATATTGACATTTTTGTTTCCTCCTTATTTATTTTATAATAACTTTGTCTATTTTTTATATAGATTTTGGTATATTTTATAATCTCTTATGATTTTTCTAACATAATTGTTTGTTTCTTTATATGGAATATTTTCTATATTGGAACCATCCTCTTTAATTGTTCCTTCTGCTAACCATTTATCTACATTTCCCATTCCTGCATTATATGCTGCAAGTGCCAAATATGAATTTCCCTCATAATGTTTTAAAAGGAATGCATAATATTTAGTTCCTATTTTAATATTTTTTTCTGGATTATATAAAGCCTCTTTTACAACTACTTCCTCTCCTATTTCATTTGCCATTTCAATAGCAGTTGCTTCCATAAGTTGCATAAGTCCTATTGCTCCACTTTTTGACTGAATATTACGTTCAAAATTGCTCTCCGCTTTTATAATAGCAAAAACTAAATATGGATCAAGAGCATTTTCTTCTGCATAAGTATAAACATATTCACTATATTCTAATTTATATATTTTTTTCATAAACCAATCTTGTGGTTTGAAAATAAATATAACAATAATAATGAAAAGTAACAGAATCGCTATAATTATGCCTTTTTTCTTCTTCAAACTAATTTCTCTCCTTTTTATTTTTTTCTTCTTTTGTAAATTTAGATAGTAGGTATCGTAATTTTAACTTACAATAAATATTATTAATTTTGAATAAATCGCGTAGCGACCAAACGTAGCGTAAGCGAAGTGCGATTGGAGCAACCTTTCATATTATTTAATAAAAAAGGAAAGGTTGCGACAACAAGATTTATGAAAAATTAGATAATATTTGTTGTAAGTTAATAAAATGATAATAATTAAAAATTCTATTTTGCCTCATACCAATTACTTGCTTCTGATACTTCTACCTCTAATGGTACCGATAAATGAATAGCATTTTCCATGCAGTTTTTTAATATTTCTTTTGCTTTTTCTTTTTCCCCTATTTTTACTTCTAAAATTAATTCATCATGTACTTGTAGCACAATTTTAGCATCTAATTTTGTTTCTTTTAATTTTTTATTCAAATTTACCATAGCAAGTTTCATAATATCTGCTGCTGTTCCTTGAATTGGTGTATTCATAGCTGCTCTTGCACCAAATTGACGAACCATATAATTATTTGATTTTAGCTCTGGTAAATATCTTCTTCTATGAAATAAAGTCTCTACATAGCCTTGTTCTTTTGCTTTTTCTACAATATCATTCATAAAAGCTTGAATTCCACTATATTTTTCCAAGTATTGGTCTATATATTGTTTTGCTTGTTTTCTAGAAATTCCTAATTGCTCTGCTAAACCAAAGTCACTAATACCATATACAATTCCAAAATTAACTGCTTTTGCAGCACTTCTTTGTTCTTTTGTTACTTCTTCAATAGGAATACCTAAAACTTTGGATGCTGCTTGTTTATGGATATCTTCTCCATTTTTAAATGCTTGTAACATGTGCTCATCTTGTGAAATATGAGCTAAAATTCTTAACTCAATTTGCGAATAATCGGCATCTATAAAAATGTAACCTTCTTTTGGTTTAAATACTTTTCTTAACCTTTTTCCTAATTCAAAACGAGTTGGAATGTTTTGTAAATTTGGCTCAGTTGAACTAATTCTTCCTGTTGCTGTAACAGTTTGATGAAAATAAGAATGAATACGCCCAGTTTTGTTATTTACATATGGAAGCATTCCTTCTACATAAGTAGAATTTAATTTCATTAAACTACGATACTCTAATATTTTTTCTACAATAGGATGCTCTCTTTTTATTTTTTCTAAAGTGTCTACATCAGTAGAATAGCCTTTTTTAGTCTTTTTAGAAGTTGTTAATTTTAGCTTTTCAAAAAGAATTGTTCCTAATTGTTGAGTAGAATTAATATTAAATTCTTCTCCTGCTAATTCATAAATCTCGGTTGTTAGTTTTTCTAATTGTGCTTTTAATTCTTCTCCAAATGAAATTAATTCTTCCTTATCTAAATACATTCCATTATATTGCATTTTAGCAAGTACTTCTACAAGTGGCATTTCAATATCATTAAATAGTGCTAAAGCATTTGCTTCTTCTAATTTTTCTTTTAATATTTTTTCTAAGTTTTCCATTTGATAAACAAGAAGACTTCTTTCTTCTTTTCTTGCATCAGTAGTTAAAGTATTATTAGTTTCAAATAAGTTTATTTGCTTATTTTCATCTTGTGAAATACCTTTTTTTGCTAATATTTCATCAATATCAATTCCTAAATATTGATTAATTAAGCTTTTTAATTGATATTGATTTGTTGTAGGACTTAAAAGATAAGCTGCAATTTCTATGTCAAAATAAAGATTTTGCTCCGTAATATTTTGTTCTTTTAATAGTACATAATCTTCTCTTAAGTGATAACCTACTTTTTGAACCTTCTCATCTTCCATTATTTCTTTTAGAATTTGAATATTATTTTCATTTTCTATATTACTATCATATACGATATTTTTTAGAAGTAGACTAAAAGAAACTATTTTCTTATGAATTCTCTTTTCATTTTCTTTTTCATCTACTTTATTTAGATAATAAAACAATTTTCCTTCTTGTTTTACTTGTTGTAATATCTCTTTCATTTCTTGTGAAGTAATTGCTATTTCTTTTGTTTCAAAATTTTGAGTTTCTTCTTCAGTTTTAGTAGTTTCTTTATTTTCTTCTCCAGTTAATGAGAAACGTTCTATATATCTATGAAATCTTAATTTTTTAAATTCTTCATATACTTTTGGCTTGTCCCATTCTTTGACTTTTAAATCTTCAATAGTTTGCTCAATAGGAACCTCTAAATTAATTGTTCCTAGTGTTTTAGAAAGAAATGCTAAATCTTTATTTTCTAGCATTTTTTCTCTTGTTTTCCCCTTAATGGTTTCTGCTTTTCCTTGTTCTAGTTCTTCATAAATTTTTTCAATACTTCCATAGGTTTGAATTAAACTAAGTGCTGTTTTTTCTCCTACTCCTGGAACACCAGGAATATTGTCGGAGGTATCTCCTTGCAAGCCTTTTACTTCAATAAGTTGCACAGGTTCTAAGCCATAAACTTCTTTTATTTTATTTTTGTCAAAGTTTTCTACTTCTGTTTTCCCTGCTTTTGTTCTAGGAATACGAACTATAATATGGTCTGAAGTTAATTGGAAAGTATCTCTATCTCCAGATAGAATAGTAACTTCTAAGCCTTCTTTTTCTCCTCTTTTTGAAAGTGTTCCTAGTACATCGTCTGCTTCGTAACCTTCTTTTTCAATAATAGTAATATTCATATCTTTCAATACTTTTTTTATAATTGGCATTTGAGAAGCAAGTTCATCTGGCATACCATGACGATTTGCTTTATAACCTTCATACATTTTATGTCTTGCTGTTGGTGCTTTTAGGTCAAAGGCAACTGCTATATATTCTGGTTCTAAATCCTCTAAAATTTTAAATAGTATTGCTAAAAAACCATATACAGCATTAGTATAGGTTCCATCTTCTGTCATTAGCATTTTGGAACCCATAATGCCATAAAAAGCTCTATTCATAATACTATTTCCATCTACTAAAACAAGTCTTTTCAAAGTTTTTCTTCCCTTCTTATTTTATTTACGGTTTATTACGATTAATATATTTTTCTATAATTTATCTTTTTCAATTTGCTTTTGATACCTATCCTCCTCTGAAAATACACAACCACAATACTTTTGCATATATAACCCAAGCTCTCTTGCCTTTGCTTGTCCCTCACGAAAACCCACACGAAAATCACGATACAAAAAGGTTAAACCATAATCTTTTGCTATTTTTTCTCCCATTTCTTTTAAAAGTTCATGCTTTTGATAAGGGCTTACGAGTAGCGTTGTAGTAATAGTATCAAATCCATGCTCTTTAGCATATTTTGCAGTTTGCTCTAAACGAACTTTGTAACAATAATTTTGGCAACGATTTGATAAATCAGATATTACATTTTTACAAAATTCGTCTAATCCATAATTTTCTTCAAAAATGGCTTCTACTCCTATTTGCTTGGTATATTCTTTTAAGCAGTCTCTTCTTGCTTTATATTCCATATAAGGGTGAATATTTGGATTATACCAATAAATAGTTGGTTCTATTCCTTCATTTCTTAAAGAATCTATACAATATACGCTACATGGAGCGCAACAAGTATGCATTAATAATTTCATGTTTGTTTTCTTCCTTTTTAATAATTTAATTTTTGGCTTTATTTTAAAAATTTAAAAGCTTTGATAATTTAAAGCTATTTTTCCGTTTTTTCTAGTTTATATTTTAATAACATACCACCATCATTTTGTTCAATAATTTCTGCTTGCTCTGTTTTTATTTTATAATTAAATATATCTTCTGGAACTTCTTTTCTAAATACTAGCAAATATTGTTTTTTTCCATTATTCCAATCTTCTATTTTCTCTAATACATGTGGGAAAATTGTGTCATAATAACCAGTTAAAGCTTGTACCCATTTTTCATGAGTATCAGTTCCAATTATTAAAATATTATCCTTTTCTTTCCATTTATGTTCTAAGTTAACATCTAGAGCATTAAGCAACTCTAATTCTTCTTTTGAAAGGAATGATGCATTCGTTATCATATTTGTTTTATTAAATGTATAGATTTCCATCATTTGGCTTAAATTTTCTGCTTCTTTTTCCCCTATGTTAATGTGAGTTTTAATATAAATACAAGATAGAAGAAATAAGAATACATAGAAACAAGTAAAACAATTTACTAAATACATTTCCCAGTTATTTGCTTCTAACAGCTTTAACATTCCCTTTAAACTAGTATAAAATATTAAAAACCATAGAATATAATAATTTTTATAAAAATAGTAACTAGAACACATTTTTAATTTTGTTCCTATTCCTAATAATATAAAGAAAAGAATAAAAAATATGTAATTTGCTTTTTCCCATACATTTCCTTTTTCTCTTGCTAGTTTTACAAGATAATATATAGTAAATGGTAATAACAAAATAATATTAGACCAGTTATTTTTATAAATCCAACCTTCTAATTGAATGCCTAAATAGCTAGAGTCTTTCATTCTTTCTATTATGCTTATATGGCTTCCCATAAGTCCTGTTAAAATAAGGCTAATAAACAGATATAAGAAAAGTATTTTTTTATTTTTATCTTCTTTATACTGTTTTATAATGTAAACAAATTCTGCTAAATAAACAAACGGGCAAAATAAGCAATAAGAAAAAATTAGTCCTAGGTTAAAAAGTGTTAGTATAAGTATTTTATGCATTTGTTTTATTTCTTTATTTGGCATAATATGTATAAAAAATTCAAAAATTGCCATAAAGTATAAAATGCCTATTAATAAATAATGAAATCCAGATATAAGGCTATTTAATGGATATCCTATTAAATAAAAAATAAGAAATATAATGCCTATTAGCCATTCATTTATTTTGTTTAATTTATCTTTTATGCAAAAATAAAATACTATACCTACTAAAAAGTACACAAATGATTCCCATAATATATAAACTTTGTATAAAGGAATTACACCTATCCATGGTTTCAATATTTTAAATAAGATTCCTACATTTACATATCCCATTGGCATATGAGAAGTTGCAGTAGTAGAATTTTCTTTTACTTTATGGAATAATGCTGTATTTTCCGAAAATTCTCTTGCTGCTTTATAATGTTGAAATGCATCCATACTAATATAACGAATTCTTGTAAGCATACGAAAATTAATTCCTACCATTAAAATAACAACAAATAAAACGACAATTGTTATTATTATATCTTTTTTACAAATATAGTATTTTTGTATTTGTTTTTTCTTTATCATGTATGCAATAATAAATATACTTATAATAAAGTTAATAATTGAAAGATTTATTAATGTAATTGGAATGTTTATAAACGTTAAACAATAACATATTAACGTATTATAAGCTAATATTTCAAGAAATGTTAGTAACATTGTTTTTATTATATTTAATTTTTCTTTTGTTTTTGGCATTAATATAAGCAAAAGAAATAATAAAATAATAGAAATCATATATAACATTATTTTTCTCCTTCTTTTGTAAAGCCTAAATGTTTATAGGCTGGTTCAAGTGGTATTCTTCCCCTTGGAGTTCTAGAAATAAAACCAATTTGTATTAAGTATGGTTCATATACATCTTCTATTGTTTCTATTTCTTCTCCAATGGTAGTTGCTAGTGTCTCTATTCCTACTGGCTTTCCATTATAAGTTACAATCATAGTTTCTAGTAGTTTTCTATCAATTTCATCTAGTCCTAATTCGTCAATTTCTAAACTATTTAACGCATGTTTTGTAATTTTTAGAGAAATTGTTCCATCTCCTAATACCATAGCATAGTCTCTTACTCTTTTTAGTAAACGGTTTGCAATTCTAGGTGTTCCACGAGAGCGTCTTGCAATTTCTTCTGCAGAAATATCGTCAATAGCAATTTCTAAAATACGAGCTGAACGCTTTATTATTGTAGTTAAATCGTCTATATTATACAATTCTAAACGATGAATAATACCAAATCTATCTCTTAATGGAGTAGTTAAAGAACCTGCTTTTGTAGTAGCTCCAATTAAAGTAAATTTTGGTAAATCAATACGAATAGATTTTGCACTTGGACCTTTTCCTATTACAATATCTAAAGTATAATCCTCTAAAGCAGGATATAAAATTTCTTCAATGCTTTTACTTAAGCGATGAATTTCATCAATAAATAATACATCAAATTGATTTAAGTTTGTTAAAATAGCTGCTAAATCTCCAGGTTTCTCAATAGCTGGTCCAGATGTAATTTTTATATTAGATTTCATTTCATTGGCAATAATTGAGGCTAATGTTGTTTTACCAAGTCCTGGAGGTCCATATAATAAAACATGGTCGAGAGGCTCCTTTCTTTTTTTAGCAGCCTCTATATATATTTTCATATTTTCTTTTACTTTATCTTGTCCAATGTATTCTGTTAATACCTTAGGTCTTAAGGTATTTTCCATTCTTTCTTCTGCACTATTTTCAAGTTCTGGACGAATAATTTTATTCTCATCTGGTTCCATTTTTGAATTTTCCCTTCTTTTACTCGTTCATTTCTTTTTCTCCGTTATATTCGTTTACAAAATATAATGGTCTGTTTTTCGTTTCATTAAATATTCTTCCTAGATACTCTCCTATAATTCCAAATAGCAATATTTGAATTCCTGAGAAGAATAAAATTAGTAAAATAATTGCTTGATATGCTTGTACAAAAGTAGAAGTAACTACACATTTTACAATTACATATACTAAATATGCAAATAATGCTAAAAAGGTTGGAATACTTATGTATGTAGATATTCTAAGTGGTGAAGTTGTAAAAGATGTAATTCCATCTATTGCTAAGTCTATCAATTTGCGATAATTCCATTTAGTACTTCCTGCAATACGTGGATCTCTTTCATATAATACTTCTTTTTTGTTGTAACCAATCCAGCTAAACATACTTTTTGAACATCTTTGTGATTCTCTTAGTTTTTTTAACGCATTAACACAACGTTTATCTAATAATCTAAAATCTCCTGTATCTTTTTGAATAGGTACTCTTGTTAAACTTTGTAATACACGATAATACATTTTAGAAGTGAATTTTTTAAGCCATGTTTCACCTTTTCTGCTACTTCTTCTTGCATATACATCATCATAGCCCTCCTCCCAGTATTTAATTAATTCTGGAATTAACTCTGGTGGGTCTTGTAAGTCAGCATCCATGAAAATTACGCAATCACCTTTGGCGTAGTCTAAGCCTGCAATCATGGCAATTTCTTTTCCAAAGTTTCTAGAAAAGTCTACATAGCAAATACGCTCATCTTTTTCTCTTAGTTCTTTTATTATTTGGATAGTTTTATCTTTACTTCCATCATTAACAAACAATACTTCAAATTCATAATTAGTTACTTCATTCATTAATTTGTTTAGTCTTTCGTATAGCATTGGTAATGCTTCTTCTTCATTATATGCGGGAATAATGATACTTATTTTTTTCATTTTTTAATTCCTTTCTAAGATACAAACTTACTATTATTTATTTTTATTTTAAATATTCTGGATGGTTAACATACCAGTCTATTGTTTTTACAATACCATCCTCAAATTTTGTTTTTGGAAGCCATCCAAGTTCTTTACTAATTTTGCTTGGGTCAATTGCATAACGATAATCATGTCCTTTTCTATCTTCCACATAAGTAATTAAACTTTCTGGTTTATTTAATTGTTTTAAAATTAGTTTAACAATTTCAATGTTGCGTTTTTCGTTGTGTCCACCAATATTATATCTTTCTCCACTTCTTCCTTTATGGAATACTAAGTCAATTGCTTCACAATGGTCTTCTACATATAACCAGTCACGAATGTTTTTTCCTGTACCATAAACAGGAAGTGGCTCATTTTGTAATGCAAGTTTAATCATATGTGGAATTAATTTTTCATGATGTTGATATGGTCCATAATTATTAGAACAATTTGTAATATTTACATTCATTTTAAAAGTTTCGTGATATGCTTTTACTAACAAGTCTGAACTTGCTTTTGAAGCAGAATATGGACTATTAGGCTTAATTGGAGAAGTTTCTGTAAAATAACCTTCTTCTCCTAAACTACCATATACTTCATCTGTTGAAATATGCATAAATTTATTAGGTGAACCTTCTTGCCATTTTCTTCTTGCTACTTCTAGTAAAGTATGTGTTCCTAATACATTCGTTTGTGTAAAAACAAATGGTGTTTTAATACTATTATCTACATGAGATTCTGCAGCAAAATGAATTACTCCATCAATATCATATTGTTCAAAAATTTCTGTCATTTTTTCAAAATCGCAAATATCTGCTTGTACAAAAGTAATTTTATCTTTTACCTTCTTTAAATTTTCTAAATTACCTGCATATGTTAATTTATCTACAACTACAATGTTATAGTTAGGATACTTTTCTACAAAGTATTCTGCAAAGTTTGCTCCAATAAAACCTGCTGCTCCTGTTATTAAAATATTTTTCATTTTATACCATTTCCTTTCTCATTTATTTTCATATTTTTTTACTTATATTTTATTATTTAACTATTAGAACTTTTTCTAATTCTTGACCTGTTACTTTTAGAAGAGTTCCATCTTCTATTTCTGTTAAGTCAAAATCGTTTTTTAATATTTCTACTAATTTTTGGTCTATTGTCATAAGATAAATATAATCATAATCTTGTGTTTCTAATATTTGCTGTAATTTGTTTTCTTCATCAATAGTATTTAATTCATAAGAAGTTGGGTACATATAATAGCGAATCATTAGATTCATTAACTGCGTGTCCTCATCTTGGTAAATAGCTAATATTTTATCATTTTCTTCTACTACTTCTTGTATTTTTTTCTGCTGTATTTCTTTCTTTATTGCAATACAAAGAAGTATGTATATTGAAAATACCTGATGTAATAGTCGCATTAGCTACAGAAGTAAGTGGTGTTATAAGAATAATAATGCTAGTAAGAATTATATATGGTAATGTTTTATTGTGTTTTTGTATTTCTGTTAATGAAAAAGCTACTATAATATATAAAATACCTAATAAATAACTTGCAATGTAGCGTTCCATACCATCATGATTAAACATTTCTTTTACAGAAAACTGAGTAATATAAGCTAGTTGTAAGCTAATAATATATAATACTAATCCTATAAAAATGCTAATTGTAACATATTTAATGTAACTTTTATCTTCTTGCTTGCTTTTTCGGTAGTATAATAGTGCTATTATAAAATATATAATAATTAAGCCTTCTGTATCAATTTTTACTGGTGTACTGATTTGTATTACTTGTTCTAATTTTTCTATTAATTTTCCATTTGAATTTGCAATATCTAAATTCTCTGTATATGTTCCTAATACAGTAGGCAAAATGCTTTTTAGTACATTCTCTATTTTACCACCACCGAACAACCTGATTAAACATATGTTGTGTTTTTGTATCAGCTATTTTTCGATATCCCATCCAAGAAACATAAGTAAGTATTATAATAGCTAAAGCAACAAACAATATTTTAAATTCTTTTGATATAAATATTTCTTTTATTGTTTGTTTCAAATTTCTTTTTGTTAAAATTTCAAATAATGCAAAAGTGAACCATAAAATAAGTGCAATAACAACTCCTGTTGGTTTTATTAACGTTAAGAAAGCTAATGTTAATAATATAGAAAATGTTTTATACCTACTTTTTTCTTCTTTGAAATACATATAAGAAAGTTCTCCTATTATAATTCCAAGTAAAGCATCCGGATAAGAACTTTCATAAAAAATCAGTAATCTAAATACCGCTGGTACACAAAGAATTAAAATAGAAATCATAATGTTAGTTAATTTCTTTCCATTAGATTTTTCGAATAATGGTAAGAAAAAAGAAATACCAAGTATCCAAGTAGTAAATATTTCAATTCCTTGCGAATATTGGCCTATTATTTTCATTGAAAAGTATTCTAATATAATAGGAACTGGTGGATATTGTGTAACATCTTTTATTGAATTTAACATTTGGTTAGTATTAAACATATCTTTTGCTTCAATACTCCAATAAGTAAATTGGTCCCAATTTATTAATTCTCTGTTAAGCGTTGTAATAACAAATATAAAAAATATAATAGTAAAAAAGATACTACCTGTGGTAATTATTTTTTCTTTTAAATCTTTTAATGTTCCATTTTTTCTATTTTTGTAAATAGTATATATTAGTAAAATAATACTTAGAATAAAAATAACAATTACTCCTAATTGCAATTGACCTATTATACCAAATAGGTACATAAATAAAGCAATAGTAATGAAACTAAGAAATATTGTTTTTTCTATTTTTTTATTAAATTGACTTACATAAAAAATGCTAATAGATATTATGATAATATACAAAAATAGTTCACCAAGAATTATCATTCTAATCTCCTAATTTATTTTCTACTAAATTTTGTAAATAAATGCCATATTCGGTTTTCATAAAAGGTTTTGCAAGTTCTAAGACTTGTTCTTTTGAAATCCATTTATTTTGATAAGCTATTTCTTCTGGGCAACTAATTTGAAGCCCTTGCCTTTTTTGAATGGTTTGTACGAAACTTGCTGTCTCTAAAAGAGCATCATGTGTACCAGTATCAAACCATGTCATTCCTCTTCCTAATTTTTCTACTTTTAATTTTCCTTGTTTCATATAATTTTCATTAACAGAAGTAATTTCTAATTCTCCTCTTGCAGAAGGCTTAATAGTTTTTGCAATTGTTACTACATCATTTGGATAAAAATATAGCCCTGGAACAGCATAATTAGATTTTGGAATTTCTGGTTTTTCTTCAATACTAACGGCATTTCCATTTTCATCTATTTCTACTACACCATAAGCAGTAGGGTCTTTTACTAAATATCCAAAGATAGTAGCATCATTTTCTCTACTATTTGCTCTTTTTAGTACTTCTGCTAAATGTTCTCCATAGAACATGTTATCACCTAAAATCATAGCTACATTATCTTGTCCAATAAAATCTTCCCCTATAATAAAGGCTTCTGCTAATCCATTTGGTTTTTCTTGTATTTTATATTCGAATTTCATTCCCCACTTTGAACCATCTCCAAGTAAAGCCTCAAATGTAACTATATCTCTTGGCGTAGAAATAATTAACACTTCTCGAATTCCTGCTTCCATTAAAACAGAAAGTGGATAATATATCATTGGTTTGTCATATACTGGCATAATTTGTTTTGAAATAGCAAGAGTTAAAGGGTATAACCTTGTAGCACTTCCACCTGCTAAAATAATTCCTTTTCTATTTTTCATTTTGTTTCCGTCCTTTTTACAATTTATGCCTTTATCATATCATTACTTTTGTTATTTTTCAACTAAAAAACTGTATTTTATCGATTTTATATAGTTTTTTATTAAATAATTTAGATACATTATTTAATAACTAAAAAAACACCCCTTTCCTATTAAATAGAAAAGGGGTGTGTATTTTAAGAATTAGATATTTCTACTTCTAAATATCTTTTTAGGGCATCTTTCCAATCAGGAATAGTAATTCCCTGATTTAAAATTTTATCTTTGGATAGCATTGAGTTAAAAGGTCTTTTCGCAGGTGTTGGATACTGCTCTGATGTAACAGGTTCTACTTCACACGAAATAATATTAGCCATTGCAAAAATTTCTTTGGTAAATTCATACCATGTAGTGTAGCCAAGGTTTGTTGTGTGATAAATACCATAAGGTATTTTCTTATTAAGTGCTTGGCTAATAATGCTTGCTAAGTCTACTGCATAAGTTGGACTTCCATGTTGGTCAGAAACCACTGTTAATTTATTTTTCTCTTTTGAAAGCCTTAACATGGTTCTTACAAAGTTTTTGCCATCGCCATAAAGCCAAGCCGTACGGAAAATGTAGTATTTCTCAGCATTTTGCTTGATGGCTTCTTCTCCCTCTAACTTGGTAATGCCATACACCGTTACAGGTTTCTTTTCATCTTCTTCTTTATAAACAGCTTCAAGAGGAAGATTTCCACCAAAAACGTAATCTGTACTGATATGCACCAAAATACAGCCGTTTTGGTTTGAACTAATGGCTAAATTCTTTGGACCGTCACAATTAATTTTTCTTGCAAGTTCAGGTTCTTCTTCTGCCTTATCTACTGCAGTATAGGCCGCACAGTTGATAATAACATCTGGTTTGCATTCTGCAACAAAGTTTTGTACTTGCTCTAAATCAGTAATGTCCAGTTTTTTAATAATTTCGTCTTCAACGATGTCTGTACAAATCAGTTCTTCTGTTTCAAACTGTTTTCTTACTGCTTTAGCAAGCATCCCATTAGCACCTGTAATTAAGATTTTCATATTTTTCCCTCTCTTTCTAAAATAAGTTTATTTAAAGCAAAAATATTATATTATATTTCGCACTAATTGTCAAAATTTTAAACTTTCAGTAATTATTTTTTATTCCATTCTATTGCTAATTTTTTCAAATAAATAATTAAATATGCAAAAAAGCATAAAGCAATTGATAACATAGTAAGCATATACGTAATGCTTGCTCCTATTATTGAAAATCTCTTTACTAATAAATATGAAACAATTGTAGTTAAAACAGAAACTACTATGTATACAATTGCTTGTATAAATGTTTTTCTGAATGCAATTAAAACATAAGAAATGATAATTCCTAGGCTATACATAATAGAACCGAATATTATTATGAGCATATCTACTATATATGGTTTTAAATCTACTCCATAAATAAAGCCTAATATTGGTGCTTCTAATAAATAAGCAATAAATAGTACAAAAAGTCCAATGCACAAAATAATACCTATAATTTTATATATTAGTTTCTTTAATTCTTTAATATTGTTTTCTTTCATATATTTTGTTATTTTTGTTAGTACTGGTTGAATAATATATTGCCCCATTAGCCCCATAAAAGTAGCTGGCATAATAATAATACCAAAAATGGTTTGCAATTCATTTTCTAACATATCATCTATAGCATACCTAGGTGCATTAATTACATAGGTTCCTAGAAAAGTTATAAGAAATGTAAAAAAGCCAGACAAAAATAGACTTTTTATTTTTTGTATTTGGAATTTTGTTTTTACTACTTTTACTTGTTTTACATTTTTGAAATCATAAAAAAGTAAAACACATACACTGCATAATACAATACTAATACAAGATAAAATTAAATTGTGAGTTATACTATCTATAATTAAAAGAATAAAAATAGAAAGTATTGCTCTTATGGTCATAGAAATTCCAACTTTATATAAATATTCTTTTTTTTGCAAAATAGCATATAATACTTCGCAAAAAGCTTCTATTGCACGATATAAACATAATAATACCATGATAGATACTTTTTCTATATTATAGCCTTTTATAGTAGTAAATAGAATAATTCCACCCATCATCATTATACAAGTAATAATTCTATGATAAATATAATCAGTATCAGAATATTTTTCTGCTACATCCGTTACTTGAAAGGTTCTTCCTGCATAAGACGCAATTATAAAGAAAAGACAAGCTGTCGCAAAAGCATATGTAAAAATACCCGCTTGTTCTAATCCATTTATTCTTGTTACAATAATAGTAAATATAAGAGAAGTAAAAGCATTAGCAGTAGCACCTATCATATTCCAAATTACATTTTTTCTATCTATATTTTCTTTCATGTTATCACTTTCTTTTATAGATTATTTTCTGTTATAATTTCATCAATTCTTTTTTCAATTTTTTCTGTACTTCTCTTAATTGAAAATTCTTCTGAAATATATTTTTGAGCATTTTCTTTTAGTCTATTATATAATTCTTTATCTTTATATAGTTTAATCATATATTCGCTTGCTTGTTCTACATTAGCATCTGCCCATAAGTCTTTTTCGCTATATAGATAATGCTTTTTCAATCCCACTGGAACCATTTTATAATCTACTAATAGTGAATTATCTTTATTCATAAAGTCTAAATTAGCAGAATAGTTTGTTGCAATACAAACTGTTCCAAGAGACATTGCTTCTGCCATAACAAGTCCAAAACCTTCACTTCTATGTAAAGAAACATATACATCGCAAAGAGATATTAAGCTATATAATTCTTCTTGTGGAAAGGTATCTGTCATAATTTTATAATTGTTCATTCCTTCTAATTCATCTCTTAATTCATTTATATTTTCTTCTGTTCCTTTGTTCATTTTAATAACTAAAAATACGTTTTCATTATTGTTTTGGAATGCTTTTTTAAATGCTCTAATTACTGCTTGAGGATTTTTTCTTTCCACTGAACTTTTTGGGTCATATAAGCATAAAAATACAAATTTATCTTCTGGAATACCAAAATGTTCTCTATTTAAGCTTTCGTCTTTTTTTGTTTCTATACCATATGGCATGGTATAAACAGGTACTGGTGAAACTTTTTTGAAGGCTTTTGTTACAAATTCAGATGGAGTCCATATTTCATTTACATATTTAAAACTATCGTACCATTTTTTGGGAATATCTTCTATTTCATATACCCAATATCCAATATTATATCGACTTTTTAAATTATCAATTCCAATTTGTGAAAGAGCTACTTCAAAGTTGGTATGTGGTTGAATATGAAACAAATTAATATTATAAGGAAATTCTGTTGTTAATATATTATCAAATTCTGTTTCCTCATAAGATTTTGTTTCTCCATATTTAGTATCAATTGCAGCGAGCTGATATTTACTATTAACAAGTGATTTGCAAAGTAATCTAGAACCTTGTCCTAAGCCAGAGCGTGCTTTTAAATAACCAACAAAATTAATACCTGTTTTCAAATTCTTATCGAATTCTGTAACTCTTTCAAACTTATAACTTCCCTTATTTACCACTACTTTTTCTACTAATTTAATAATAGGAAATGGTACATATTTCATAATAGTTTGCGCATGTTTAATACTAAAATTTAATATTTTATCTTTTATTGAACTCATTATTTTCCTCCTAATACTTCTTCATATAATGAAAGCATATCTGATGTTATTTTTTCTTTTGAAAAATCTTTTCTTTCCTTATTTTGAAACTCTATTTCATTTTTAATTACTTTTTCTAGTTTATTGCTTAAATCTTCACTATTTTTATTTTCAAACTGTATTACTTTTCCAAAAGTTACCTCTGGTAAAGAGCCTCCGTGAACTATATATTAATTTTTTACCCATATTACAAGCTTCAATTGCAGTTAAACCAAAACCTTCTGTAATAGATGGAACTACTACATAGTCTGCGCACATAATATAGTTTTCTAAGTCACTTCTATCTACAGATTCTTTTACAATAACATATTTTTCTAATTGTTCTTCTTTTACTTGTTTTATAAACTTTGCTCTTTCTTTAGCAGGGTCTTTTGCCATAATAAAGCAAAATTTAATATGTTCTAGTTCTTCTTTGTTTAGTTTTTGGATTGTTTTTTCAATTGCATTTAAATACACAAAAACTCCCTTTGTTTTGCCAGGTCTTCCATAATTTAAAAATACTCTATCTTCGTCTGTAACGCCAAAATATTCATTAAATTTTGTTTTATTAGTTTGGATTTCTTTCTTTGTTTCATCTACAATCCAATATATATTTCTTATTTTTGCTTTTTTATTACATTTTTCTAAATCGGTTTGTGTTGCATAAGATGGTGTATGGAAATAGTCACATTTTGTTTTTACTATATATTCTTCATATATTTTAAATGCAAGTGCTTTAATTTTATTACTTTCTATCCAAAACCATCTTTTTCCTAATACTTCATGTGCTGTAACAATAGTTGGCTTTTTCATTTTTCTTGCTAAATTACAAGCTACTCTAACTGGACTATACACACCAATATGTATTAAATCTGCCCATTCTATATGTTTTTTTATGTCTTCTTTTTTTACCATAGGATGACCAAAAAGCATTTTCCAATCATAGTAATAAATATCAATTCCTTTATAAGTTTGATGTCCTTTAACTCCACCAGAAGAACTTGTAATTACTCTTGCTTCTACATTTTGTTTTACTAATTCTTCTATTAAATCTAAAAATGCTTGTTCTCCTCCACCAACATGTGGGTAGAAATGTGGTAATACATAACAGACCTTCATTTTCTATCTCCTTTTATAAAAATTTTTTATTATTTTCATCTTGTTCTATTTTTTTTGTTAATTCTTTGATATTTTTTGTATTTTCTTTTGTCATTACTAATAAAACATCATCTGTATTAATTACAATCATATTTTCTAGTCCTGAAGTAGCAACTAATTTATTTGTTTTATTAATGATAATATTACTGAAAGAATCCATAGATACAATATTTCCTTCTAAAATATTTTTCTGTTCATCTACTTCATTTAACCTTTCTATTGCTAGCCAGCTACCTACATCATCCCAACCAAAATTTCCTGGTATAACATAAATATTAGATGCCTTTTCCATAACACCATAATCAATTGATTCGGATTCCATTTTATTAAATTCTTCTTCTATTGTTGTTTTAAATTTTTCTGTATCCACTGCATCATATATTTTTTCTATACTTTTATAAAGTTCTGGCATATAAGTAGCAATACTACTATACATTGTAGAATTTTTACAAATAAACATTCCACTATTCCATAAATAGTTTCCAGAAGTACAATACTTTTTAGCAGTTTCATAATCTGGTTTTTCTACAAATTGATTTACTTTATAAATAGATGGAAAACAATCATCTTTTGGGCCAATTTCTATGTAGCCATATCCCGTTTCTATATAATTAGGAACAATGCCAAGAGTAACTATACTTCCTTTTTGTGCACACTCTATAGCTAGTTCTAAATTATTAATAAATAATTTTTCATTTCCTATAACATGGTCTGAAGCAAGTACAATAATATTTGCATCTCCATATCTCTTTTTTATAACTGCAGTTGCAAGCCCAATACATGGTGCTGTATTTTTTCTTTTTGGCTCAAATAATATATTTTCTTTTTTTATATTTGGCAATTGTTCATAAATAATTTCTTTATAATTTTCACTTGTTGCAATATAAATATCTTCTTCATTTACAATTTCAGAAATTCTTTTTATTGTAAGTTGAATCATTGTTAGTTTTGAGTCTGCTAAAGTTAGAAATTGTTTTGGCATATTATTTCTACTCATTGGCCAAAATCTTTCCCCTTTTCCTCCTGCCATAATAATAGCTACATTTTTCATTATTTTACTCCTCTTTTTTATCTTTTTTCTCTTGCTCATATTCTTTTAAAGCAATTGCATGATTTAAATCTTTGATTTTTTCACTTAAAGTAGAAATTCTAATATTATCAATAAATACTTGTATTAATAAGAATCCAATTAAGATTAAAAAAACAAAGTTTACTGGTGCAATAAATCCTAATTTTTGTGAAATCCATTCTACAGTACTAGAAAAGATACTTATTACAATTAAAATAAAACTGCCTATAATCCAAATAATAGAGTTCGTTACTTTTAATTTCGATTGTTTTACTTTTCTAATGCATAATATAAATGAAATAATCGAACATAGAATAAGAAATACTCTTAATGTAATTGACATACTATTTTCCTCCTTTATTTTTATTAGTAATAGAACGAATAAATAAAATAGAAAAGATAATATTAAACATATACTCTATTGACTTTAGTGGCTTTAAATAGCTTTCTCCAAATTCTCTTTCACTCATTTCTACTTGTACTTCTTTTACCTTCATGTTTTTCTTCATCATATAAACTAAAGTGTCTGGCTCTGGTGTTAAACTTGTATTATTTATAAATTCCTTCATAGCTTTTTTGTTATATGCTCTCATTCCAGAAGTAGGGTCTTTTATGGTTTTTCCAGTTGTTAATTTAATACACATAGAAATTAAAATACTTCCAAACATTCTTAAAGAACATGGCTTTTTCTTTGTAACAAATCTTGAACCTATTGCAATATCACAATTATTATTTTCAATTTCATCAACAAGTGGTTTAAGGTATTTAGCTTGATGTTGTCCATCTCCATCAAATTGAATTGCAATATCATAATCATTTTGATAAGCATATTTCATTCCTACTTGAATTCCAGAAGCTAGTCCATAATTAACTGGTAAAGAAAGCATATTAAAATGATTTTTTTCACAAATTTCTTTTGTGTTATCTTTTGAGCAATCGTTAATAATTAGATAATCATAATTTGTACAACTTGTTACATCTTTTATTGTTTTTTCTATATTTAGTGCTTCATTATAAGCTGGTATAATAATTAATGTTTTCATTTTTCCTC
>CANRLO010000009.1 GCA_947631495.1 uncultured Clostridia bacterium | reverse complement strand
AAAAAATAATGATACCATTTTTTAGGTTTTGCACCTGTTATTTCATTTAGACCAAATTTTTCTAAATTTTCTTTTGCAGTATTAGTATTAAGCCCTTCTGTAGAAACAGAAAATTCTTTCATAAATTGTTCTTTTGATAAGGTAGCTTCTTTTCCATATAATTTTGCTACATCTACTTCTTCTTTAGTATCTGCCATAAAATAATCAACTCCATTTTTTTCTTTTTTTATAGTATACCACTATTTTGAAAAAGTAGTAAAAAAATATAATATTTGTTATTTTTTTAATTTTAAAAAGTGATGTAATGATTTATTTGTAAGAAGCTTTGTTGTCGCAACTTTCATAATCTAAAATAATAGAAGATACAAATATTAAAAAACTACTAGGAAAATACAAAGTTTTATGATATAAAAAAGAAAAGAATATTAGTTCAAGGAGATAAGTAAAATGAACAAAATTATAGTAGAAGTTGGCTCTACTTGTACGAAAGTAGATAAATTTGATGGAAAAAAGATAGAAAAATTAGAAGGAAGAACCATTCAATTTAAAAAACATTATAATGAAGATAAACAATTGAGAAAAACAGATGTAGAAGAATTAATTGAAAGCATTAAGGAATTAAAGACAATTTCTGAAAATATTTATGTTTGTGGGACAAGTATTTTTAGAACATTAGAGCCATTAGAAAGAGAAAGTTTTGTTCATTATTTTAAAGAAAAAACCGGGTATGACTTTCATATTATTTCACAGGAAAAAGAAAACGAATTAACTGTATTAGGAACCACGCGTTTTGTGAAAGACAAAGTATGTGTCTTTATTGGTGGAGGAGGCTCTACTGAAATGGCTATATTTGATAAAAAAATTAAAGAAAGTGTAAATACTAAATTAGGCGTTATTGATGTTATGAAAAAGTTTCCAGATTTAGCAGAAGATGTTGCAACAACACCTTTAGAAGAAGTGAAAGAGTTTATTAAAGAACGATTAAATTTACCAAAAGAAAGAGCAGATATTTTAATTTTAGCAGGAGGAGGACACGAAAAATTTGCAAGGGGCTCTGGCATTTACTACGAAAAAAATACTTTATATGAAGATATAGCATCTCCTATTATGATGAGCATAGAAAGTAGAAAAAAAGAAACACAAAGGTATTATAAAGAAATTTCTTTAAATGCTATAAAAGAAAAGACAAAAGATCCAGAATGGTGGTATGCAACACGAGCTATGTGTGCTTTTGTTCTAGTGGTAGCAGAAGCAATTGGTGCAAAATATATTGTACCAACCGATATTGCAATGGCGTATGGTATTTTAGAAGAACAAGAAAAATAAACTAAAACTTTTTAGTAGAATAAGAAAAAAATAAGTTATGACTTTTTAGTAAAGTAAGAAAGGAAAAATTAAAATGAAGAAAAAGAAAAATAGTAATAAAAGAAAAATATTAGTGTTGTTTTTATTAATTTTTATAATTGCTATTGTTTGTGCTTGTATTTTTATAAAAAAACCAACCAATACACCAGAGGCTACTTTAAAAACCTATATGTCTTATATTTTAGAACAAAACTATGAAGGAATGTACGAATTATTAAGTAATAAAACGAAACAAGAAGTAGAAAAAGAAACTTATCTTTCTCGTAACAAAAATATTTATGAAGGAATTGAAATAAGCGATTTAAAAATTCATGTAGTAAAAACCAATAAAAAAGAAGAAACAGCAGAAGTCATTTATCAAGTTACGATGCAAACAGTAGCAGGGGAAATCAATTTCTCTAATACAAGTTATTTTACAAAAGAGGATGAAGATTACAAATTAAACTGGTCTTCAAATGACATTTTTCCAGAATTAGAAAACAATTATAAAGTAAGAGTAGAAACGATAGAAGCGGATAGAGGAAAAATATTAGATAGAAATGGAACAATATTAGCAGGAAAACAAACTGCTTCTCAAGTAGGACTAGTGCCAGGAAAAATGAATTTAGATACAAAAGAACAAGATATTGCAAAGGTTGCAGAGCTTTTAGATATTTCTAATGAAAGCATCAACAGTAGCTTATCTGCTTCCTATGTAAAAGAAGATACATTTGTTCCTTTAAAAACCATTCGAAAAACAGAACAAGCTTTAAAAAATCAATTATTAGAAATAAAAGGAATTAAAATTGTAGATAGTGATGAAAGAATTTATCCATTAGGTGAAGCTACTTCTCATCTTCTTGGTTATATACAAGGAATAAGTGCAGAAGAGTTAGAAGAAAAAAGACAAGATGGATATGACGAGCATAGTGTAATTGGAAAATCCGGCTTAGAAAGAATATATGAAGAACGTTTACGAGCAATAAATGGAGCAGAAATTTACATTATAAATGAAGAAGGTAAAAAAATAAAAACAATTGCAAAGGTAGAAGCAAAAAATGGAGAAGATATCAAATTAACTATTGATAGTAATGTGCAAGAAGCTTTATATGAACAATTTAAAGAAGATAAAAGTGCTCATGTAGCAATGAATCCAAAAACAGGTGAAATTTTAGCTTTAGTTAGTACACCTACCTTTGATTCCAACGATTTTAGCTTAGGAATGACAACAAATAAATGGAATGCATTATCTCAAGATGAAGAAAAACCTTTTTATAACAGATATTTAGCAACTTATGCACCAGGTTCTTCTATGAAGCCAATTACAGGTGCAATAGGCTTAAAATTAGGAAGCTTTACAAAAGAAGAAAGTTTTGGAACAAGCACTACTAAATGGCAAAAAGATAGTAGTTGGGGAGATTTTTATATTTCTACTTTAACTACTTATGTGGGAGAGCAAAATTTAAATAATGCACTTGTTTATTCTGACAATATTTATTTTGCAAAAGCAGCATTAAAAATTGGAATAGAAAATTTTGTAAAAAGTTTAAAAGAATTAGGCTTCAAACAAAAAATAGAGTTTGTACAAGAAATGGAACAATCTTCTTACTCTAATTCTGATACCATAACAAGTGAAAAACAACTAGCAAATAGTGGCTATGGGCAAGCAGAAATGCTAGTAAACCCAATTCATATGGCAATGCTCTATTCTAGTTTTACAAATGAGGGAGATATGGTAATGCCATATTTAGAATATAAAGAAAATAGCACGCCTACGTATTATAAGAAACAAGCCTTCGATAAAGAAACAGCAAATACAATTAAAGATAGTTTAATTCAAGTAGTAGAAAATCCAAATGGAACAGCCCATAGTGTTAAAATAGATGGATTAACCATAGCAGGAAAAACAGGAACAGCAGAAATAAAAGCTTCAAAAGATGACACGCAAGGTACCGAAATTGGTTGGTTTGATAGTTTTTTAGTCAATGGAAAAAGAGAAATGCTAATTATTAGCATGGTAGAAGATGTAAAGGGTAGAGGCGGAAGCCATTATTTACTTGATAAAATAAAAACAATTTATGAAGGAATTTAAAAAATGAAAAATAGTTCCAAAAAACAAGCTAGTTAGTGTAAAATTATTGTAGGCAAAATAAAGCCTACAATTTTTTTGTTTAAAGGAGAAGAAAAATAATGGAATATCAAGAAGAATTCAAGTTTTTAAAATTGGAAGTAATGAAAAGGAAAAATACAGAAGAGCTAAAGGAAGAAGATAGAAATTTTATAGTTATTAATTTATTAGACCCAACAAATAACCCATGTAGATTTTTTATTTTTAATAAAGATTTAATGAAAAAAGTTTTAAGTTCAACTTATTCTGGTCTACAGTTATTACAAGTTAAATTTGAAGTAGTTTATAGTAACAATAATTGGAGTGTAAGGGTTGTTGATATAAATGAGTAATGAAGTAGCAATTTTACAAGAAATATCTACTAAGTTAGACACTATAAATAAAAACATAGAAATTATAAATAATTCTTTTTTATGGTTTCTAGGTGCAAGTGTTGGATTTGTCGTCATTTATATTTTATATAAATGTATTGACGAATTTATAAGTTTTTGATTTTGTACTTTAACAAAATTCTCCCCTTATTATTTAATAAAATAAATCCCAAAGGGGAAACTTAGAAATTTCTAAAGATAAATATCTTTTGAAAGGAGGATTAACCTATTATGGAAGGTGTAGAAGCTTTTAAAGTAACTGCTGATACTGTAAAACCAGTAACAGACGCAATCAATAGTGGCTTAAATACTCTTATTCCAATAGGAATTGGTATAATGGGAACTTTTATTGGTATCTCATTAATCAAAAGAGTAATTTATACATTCTTATAATTAAGAAGTATAGCCTAGAAAAAAGGGCTAGGGTTCGCCCTAGTTCTTTTTATTTATTATAGAAAGGAGAAAAAATGTTAAAAAATAAGAAATTTTTAATTTTATTAGTTTTTATATTATTTATTTTTTTATCTTTAAACAATGTTTATGCTTCAAATGAAACTATAGAAATTGAATACAATGGGCAAAATGTAACTCTCCCATTATTTCTAGAAAATGACGATTGTAATTTTACATCTTATTCATATGTGCTTACATATTGTAGCGACGGTCATTACTGGTTGAATTTTTGTAAAGAGAATAATATTAATAAGTTTGTTTATGTTCCTGGTAATAATCGTTATTATCTTACTTTTAGGAATAATAATGATGATAGGTTACCAGAAAGTCGTTATTATTTAGAAGATAATAAATGGATAATGAGGGATAGTGGTTTTGATGGATTTGTTAGAGCTTCTGTTAGTTGTGTTATTGCTTCCACTAGTGATATTTATACTGAAGACGGTACAATTTTTTTTCCAAAAACCTCTCTGCCATTGAAGGGGGTACAATTACTAACCCCGATGACAGTGGAGGAGATACCAACGATGATAATGAAACTCCTTACAATCCTGGTGCCAGTTGGTTTGACAATATTTGGAATGCTCTTGCTAGTATACCTACTGCACTCAAAGAAATGGCTAGGTCTATAAGTGAATTTTTTTCTAATTTTTTTAAAAATTTAGGAGAAGGTTTGAATTCTCTAAAAGAAGGAATAGGGGAATTTTTTACAAACTTAGGTAGTAGTATAGGTGGCTTTTTTGAGAATTTATGGAATAAAATCTTTGATTTTTTTAAAGATTTGCCTGGGCATATAGCTAATATTTTTAATAGTTTTGTAGAACTTTTACAATATATTAATCCTTGGTCGGACAAGTTCTTTTTGAAAATTGCTTTTATACCTAGTGAAGAACAACAACAAGAACATTTAAAAAATCAAGAAGAATTTAAGCGAGCATTTGATAGCAAATTACCTTTTGTTAATTCTCTTGTAGATATTTTTCAAAATGTAAAGACCAGACAAGCTAATGTTAATAATATTCGTTCTTTTGAAAATAACCCTTTAAATTTGAGTATAGGTTCTTTTGAATATGATAGCGGTGTTATTTCATACTCTACTCCTTCTACTGATTTGACTTTTATATTAGAGAAATATGAACCTTATAGGGTACAAGTTAGAAATGGTTTAAAACTTATTATATATGGTTTAGGTGCTGTTTATTTAGTTAAATATATTTTGAATTATGGAATAACAGAAGGTGGAAATTTAGGAATTAGTAGTATTTCTGCAAGTAAAAAGGGTGGTGATGATTAATGATTTTTCATTTTGTTTTATCTTTTATAGATATTATTAAAATGGCTTTTATTGATTGGATACCAGTTGTTGATAACCCTACTTTTTTTGCTGAGGAGTTGCCTGCTATTATGGACAAAATTATGTTGTTCAATGATTATTTACCTATTGTTGAGTGTACTGAAGTTATTTCTTATCTTTTATTAACTACATTAGGTTGGAAATTAATTAAAATTGTTGTAGGTATTGTAAATATAAACTTAGGTGCTTAAGCTACACACACCCGGCATTATGCCGGGTGTAGCAAGCACTTTTAAATGGGAGAATATAAATGTTTAAATGGGTTTTAATGTTATTATTTTTAGTTTTTTGTATTTTAAATTTATTAACTGGTTTTTATTTAAGTAAATTTATAAAAAAATTTATATTATCTATTCCACTTTTTATAAGAGATTTAATAGGTAGAGATTGGAAAGTTTTTAGTGGTTATGGTTTTTGGTGTTATTGTGGTTTAGGTGGTTCTGGTAAAACTTTGTCTATGGTAAATAAACTTGTAGCTATAAAAGAAAAGTATCCTAAAGTAAAAATATTAACAAATTTTACATTTGAATTAGCAGACGGAAAAATTGACAGTTGGAGAGACTTATTAGATACAACAAATTTTTCAGTAGAAGAAATTACAGAAAAAGAATATAAACGTTTTGTAAAATATTGTACGTATAAAGAAGATAAAGGCGAAATTTGGCAAGAAATTGTTAATGACGAATTGAAATACTATGTAAAAAGAAATCATGGTGTAATTTTTGGCTTTGATGAAATACATTTAACTTTTGAAAGTACAAAGTGGGAAGACGCACCAAGCAATTTACTTGATTATATATCACAACAAAGAAAATTCCATAAACTTATACTTGCTACTTCTCAAGTGTTTACCAGAATTGATAAGAAGTTACGAGAACAAACAAATTACGTTATAGAATGTCGAAGTTATTTACTGGGTCGATTATGTACCAATAAATATTTTGATACTGCTACCTATATTTCTAATGGTGAAAAAATGGACAAAGGAAATAAAAAGCGTAAGCCTAGAAAAAGAGATGTATTTATAGCTTATGATGAAATTAGAAATAAGTATAATACAGAAGAAGTAATGAAAGAGTTAAGTGTTGGTAAAAGTTCAAGTAGTAGATTATTAGATTTGATAGCAAATTATAAAAAGGGTGATTGATATGTCTAAAGTTATAGAGTTAACAGATGAAGAAGTTTCATGTTTAGAAACAGGCTTACATTATTTAAGCATGTATGATAAGGATTTTTTTTATAGTGATTGTATAGGAGATTTAATAAGTAAGTTGCATTATTCTAGAGTATATGTAGGGGATAAGATATGATAGTAATAGTTTTATATATAAAATATTTATTATTGTTCTTTTTTCTAAACTTATTGTCCAGAAATAAAATTGGAGGTTTTGTAAAATATGAAAATAAATAAAGAAAAAATAACAAAAGAAAATATATACAAATTTATAACAGATAAAGAAAATAAGTCGTTAATTACTACGTTTTTATGTTATGTTGGTTTAATATTAATTATGTGTTTTGTGCCTCATTTTTGGCTCAAATTGGTTGTATATTACTTATTTTATTTTATACTAATAAAATTTTATGATAAAGCAGTAAATTTCCTTTTTCGCGATATCTTGTAAATAGCGACGAATTGAGATAATTATTGTTTAACTGAAGGCGAAGCCAATGGGTAGCCCGTAGGGTGCTGACAGCCTAACGGCGCTTGAGTGAAAAATTATATTAATAAAAAAATATGCAAGATTACATAAAGCAAAAGTTGGAGGGTTCTTAGTAACACCCTCCGAAAGTCCCATTTTTGGGAAAATAAAAAATTCATAAGAAAAAAGTGAGGTATAAAATGATAGATACAATAAAAATTTATGCCGAAATTTCAAAAGATATATATAACAAAATTTATAATATGTCTATTATAAAATCTTCGCATAATAATAAAACAAACGAATTATTATACGAGATAATAAATGACCATTTAGAACGGTTCATATAGTTCAAATCTAAGTGTACGTATTGGCTCTGGTGTAAAATATGGATTTTCTACATTAGGATATTTTATTGAAATTGAAGGAAGTTTGCACAAGATACTAAAAGGATATAATTCACACAATGGTTTTTACGATTTTAATTTCGTATGTGAAAATTTAATACAAATAGTAGAAACAAATTATAGAATAATTTTACCTACAATAGAAAATTGGTATTTGCAAAGAGTAGATATAGCGATATGCTTTGACTTACATAACCAACATAATGTATGTACTTATATAAATAATTTATCGAATTGTAGATATCCTAGAAGAAATTTTAAATTTTACCAAAGTGAAAGTATTTATGTTAGTGGTACAAGCACAACGCTAAAGATATATAATAAATTGGTAGAATTTAAAAAACACGATATTTCAAAATTTAAAAATACAAATTTCAATATAGAAAATTATATTAATAAAATAAAAGGTTTTGTACGTTTTGAGTGTGAAATAAAGAAAAAAGCATTAAAAAAGATATATGATTTAAAAAATATACCCGTAACCAAAATTACTTATGATAAATTAAAAAATGTATGGAGTGAAGAATTTATGAAATTATTGAATTTTGTTAATGACGATTTGAAAATAATAAATGATAGAAATGAAGTTTATTCTGTTTTAAATAAAATATATTCGCCAGTAAAAGCAAGAAATCTGTATAATTTTTATATGAACGTTATTTTTGACGGAATACAAAATACTAAAAATAAAGTAAGTAAATCTGTATATTATAGAAATGTAAAAGTGCTAAAGCAATTAAATATCAATTTATCACAAAAAATTGATATAGATTTGATAGATAATAGGCTTGACTTTAACCCTTTCGAGTATAAAGAAGTAGTATAATTACTTCTTTATATCTTCCAAAGCATATTTAACACAACTTACCACAACATTATTAAAACTCATATCATTTTTTTGTGCTAATTTCTTTAAATCATTATAAATATCCTCTGGAAATCTAATAGACATTTGTATATTACTATTTTTAAATTTATTTAAGTCAAACATATTGAACCCTCCTATTTTTAATATGATACTTATATTAAAATTTAATCATTAAATTAGTTATATTTCTATCACTATAAAATAGGTTGTATAATAGGTTAAAATATGATACCATTAAATTAAGGAGGGAGTAAAAATGTACTTTTTCATAAATAATTTTCAATATTTAAATATATACTTGCTAATTATAATAATCTCTTTGCCAATATATTATATAAAAGAATTTATAGAATTTAAGAAATTTGTAAAAAAGTATTATGATAAAGATATAAAATTTATATCTTTTACATTAAATTTAATACAATACAAAATTAGAGCAATTTTTTAACTGCTCTAATTTTTTTGTCGAATATTGAGAAGGTTTGTCGAAAATATTGAAATTAAAAAATAGTATTTTATAATAAATTTAATCATTTGTAATATCAATTACATCACTAATACTACAATTTAAAGTTAAGCATATTCTTTCTATTGTACGAAGTGATATATATTTGTCTTTATTCATATCTGCATAAGTTTGTTTTGCGATATTACATTTCTTTTTGAAATCTGCTTTACTTATTTTTTTATCTATCAATGTTTTCCAAAGTGGGTTATAAGAAATCATAAAAAAATCAACTCCTTTTTTACACAATATAGCACATACTTTATAAAAAGACAATAAAAAAATAGATAAAGTCTATAAATATAGACTAAAAGTATTGACACATAGACTAAAATATGTTACTATTAGTCTATACCGGTAGACTAATAGTAGTGAAAGGAGGAATAAAATGCAAAAACAAGAACTTATAATAAATATGAATATTACAAGAGAGCAAGCACAGATATTACACAATGCTTTAAATCTATACAAAATATCTACAAGTTATACAAATGATACAGATGCAGAAATAGAAACCACAATTTTAATTGAGAAAGTAATAGAAAATATAAGGTAATAAAAACGTAAAACATAAGAGTATAATTTTATATTTTTATGTTTTATGTATTATTTATTTAAAATAAGAGGTAAAAATGGATATAATAAATGAAGTAAAAAATGAAGTAATAAGTTTTAATGAGTTAGAAAAAAAAGTATATAAATTAGTTTGTAAATTGGGTTGTGATATTATAAAAAATATATTAGAAAATCAAGATAAAGAAATTATGAAAGAAAGAAATAAAAAAGAGTATAGGCATAAAGGCTACAAAAATAATACAATAAAAACTATAATGGGAGAAGTTGAATATAAAAGAGCAATTTATATTAAAGATAGTAAATATACGTATTTATTAGATAATACTTTAAATATAGAAACTATTGGAAAAATATCTACTAATTTAGCAGAAACTATGCTAAAGACAATAGTAAATACAAGCTCATATCGTAAGGCAGAAAGTGAAATAAAAACTACAACAAATGAAACTATTAGTCACGAAGCATTAAATAATCTTGTATGGTTAGTTGGAAGTAAAATTGAAGATAAAGAAAAAGAAGAAATAAAATTATATAAAGAAGAAAAACTTGTGAAAGGAACAAAACAAGTACAAGCCTTATTTGAAGAAGCAGACGGCTTATGGGTTAATTTGCAAGGAAAAGACCGAATAGAGCAAATAGAAAAATATAAAAAGAAATGTGAAAAACAAAATAAAGAATATAAAAAGCCAAATTCTGTAAAGACAGAACTTAAATTGCATATCACTTACGAGGGTTGGTCTAAAAATAGTAGTAGACACGAATTGATAAATAAAAGTTATATTGCTGGTATGATGTCTTCAAAGACTTTAGAAAAATTAAGAAATGCAAGAATATATCAAAAATATGATGAGGATAAAATAAAATTGCGTGCTATGAACGGCGACGGGGCAAGGTGGATAAAAAATATTTGTACTAAAGATACTATCTCACAAAAAGATAGTTTTCATATCCAACAAGAAATAATAAGAGATATTCAAGAAGAAAAATATCGAGAAGAACTTGTAAAAATAATAGAAGAAAAAAGATATAATGAAGTATCAAATTATATTGAAAATTTAAAGTATAAATTAGGCGGAGAAGAAAAATCAATAAAAAAATTGAATAAATTACAAAGTTATTTAAAAGAAGGTTTACCACGCTATCAAGATATATTAAAAGAACAAGGAAAAGAACTACCAAAAGCAGAAGACGGAATAGAGTATCGAGATATGGGAACAATGGAAAGTCAAATATTTTCTGTATTAAAAGTTAGACTAATGAGTGGAAGAAAAGCATTTTTAAAAGAAGGTGCGTCTTATTTATCAAAAGTATGTGCTGAATATACTGAAACAAAAGGAGAAATTGAATTAGAAAAAATCGAAAGTGAAATACCAGTAGATAATAGTGTTGAAGAATATATAAAAGAAATTGAAGAATATGTAATAAAAAATAAAAAATTACATAGAGCAAACTTAAAAGAAATAGAAGATTATAAATATAATAAAGGTACAATATTAGAATTAAATCCAGAAATAAAAAATTTAATTAAATTAGCAGAACCAACGGCTTTAATGTATAGATAAAAGCGGTTATTAAGTGTGGCAAAAAAATATAAAAAAAAATAAAAAAATTGCCCACTTTTACTTGACACATACAACAAGCTAACTTTGCACATAAAAAATTGACAAAATAAGCATAAAGTTGTAGAATACAATTGTTACAACGTAAATTACGTTTTCATAAGGAGGCAGCCATGGTAAATGTAAATGACATTATTTCATCTATTAAAGAATTAGAAAATGAAAAAGAGGAGGAACTGAAAAAGTTAAGAATGGAAAATTTTAATCTTCAGCAACAACTCCAAAAAGCACAAGATGAAGCAGAAAGGTGGAAGAGCATTGCATTTCAGCCTAAATAGGCTTCTTATAATAGAAACCTAAAAATCAAAAACAAGGTGTTAAAATATGAACCTGAAATCAAAAAATCCAGTGAGAAATCACTGGATTTTTTGAAGGAATTTTAAAATAAAAAAACCTGTTTTTTTCCTCCGTCCCCAAAAACATTTTATTAATCCTTTTTCTTTCCAAAGATAGACAAAATACGTAAGAAAATATTAATAAAATCTAAATACAATTCCATAGCACCATAAATGTGAATTTTATCTTGGTCAATAGTATCTACTAGGCTTAATTGCTTAATTTTATTAATATCATAAGTAGTAATACCAAAGAAAATAAATAAAATAATCCAATCTATAATAATATCAAAAGTAGAATTTTGAAAAAATAAATTAAATAAGCTAGCTACTAATCCTGCAAGTAAAGTACCAAAAAGTAAAGTACGCCAATTGCTTAAATCTTTTTTAGTTACATAACCATAAAGTGAAAAACCACCAAATAATAAACTTGATACTACAAATAATAAAATAATAGAATTTAGGTCAAAAACATAAAAAATAGTAGCAAGGGAAACTCCATTAATAGCAGCATATAAAAAATACAAAATTCCTACAATTGTTGCTGGTAATTTACGAAATAAAAAAGAAAATAATAGTACTACAACTATTTCTAAAATTAATAAAAACTCAAAAAAACCTCCTACTAAAACAGTGAGAAATAAACCAGAAGAATAAGTATACCAGCTAACTAAAGCAGTTCCAAGTAAGCCTAAAAACATCCAAAAGAATGTTTTTGATAAAACATTATTATCTTCATTTAAATTATAAATTGCATCTGAAAAATTTTCTTCCTCTCCAATCATATTAAAGACCTCACTTTCTTAAATAAAAATTATATATAAAAAAATATAATATATAATAACATATTATTATAAAATTTTATAAATTTAAAATAGCATTTCGTGCTAGTTCATCACAGCGATTATTGTATTCATTATCGCTATGACCTTTTACTTTTTTAAATTCAATTTTATGTATTTTTGTAAATTGATATAAGGTTTCCCACAATTCCTTATTTTTAACCGGACTACCATCTGCTGTTTTCCAATTTTTTTTAAGCCAATTGTAAATCCAACCTTGAGAAAAAGCATTTACTACATAGGCACTATCACTATAAATTTCAATATCACAAGGAAATTTTAGCTGCTTTAAAGCTTCTACTACAGCAGTTAATTCCATAATATTATTGGTAGTATCTTTTTGACCTCCGGAGATTTCTTTTTTATGCTCTTGATACATTAAAATAGCACCCCAACCACCGTGGACCAGGATTTCCGAGAACAAGCACCATCAGTATAAATTGTAACTTTTTCCATAATATTTATCCTTTCAATTGAAAAATAAAAAGTTTTATGATATTATATCAATGAAATAAAAAATAAACAAGAGAGAAAAATAAAATATATTATATTTTTGCGTAAAGAAAACTCATAAGAGAGGGGAAATAAATATGGCAACCGTCTTAGGAATTATTGCAGAATATAATCCATTTCATAATGGACATTTATATCAAATAGAAGAAGCCAAAAAACAAACAGGAGCAAAATATGTAATAGCAATTATATCTGGTAATTTTGCACAAAGAGGAAATACCTCTTTAGTCAATAAATGGGTAAAAGCACAAATGGCACTTGAAAATGGAGTAGATATGGTATTAGAATTACCTACTATTTATAGTATTTCTAGTGCAGAAAATTTTGCAGAAGGAGCCATAAAAATATTAGATAACTTAAAAATAGTAGATACACTTTGTTTTGGTTGCGAAACATCAGATTTTGCAGCATTAAATAATATAGCTAATGTCCTATATAACGAGCCAAAAGAATATGTTGCCATTTTAAATCATGAATTAAGCAAAGGATTGTCGTATCCAAAAGCAAGAGAAAATGCACTTCTTATGTACTTAAACGATATAAAACGTTATGCTAATATTATGTCAGGCTCTAATAATATTTTAGCAATTGAATATTTAAAATCATTAAAAAGATTAAAAAGTGGAATGAAAGCATTTGCAGTAGAGCGAAAAAAAGTATATTATAATGATGAAAGAATTGTAGATGAATTTGCAAGTTCTACTGCCATTCGTAAGTTAGTAGCAACAGAGCAATATGATGACTTAAGAAAAGTAATGCCAGGAAGTTCTTATATGCTTTTAAAAGAAGAAATTAGAAAAGGAAACTATGTATTAGATTTAGTAAAATATGAAAAAGAAATTCTATACACACTTAGAAAAATGTCCACACGAGAGATATCAGAACTTGCAGATGTAACAGAAGGATTAGAAAATGCAATTAAAAGTGCAGCAAATTCTTGTAATAATCTAATAGATTTAGTAAATATCATTAAATCAAAACGATATACTCAAACAAGAATACAAAGAATTTTATTATATGCTTTACTTGGAATTACAAAAAAAGATATACAAAATTCAAGAAAAGTAATACCATACGCAAGAGTACTAGGCGTTAATGCAAAAGGAAAGGAAATGTTATCTGATATTTGCCAAATTAATCCAAAAATTCAAATGGTAACTTCTGTAAAAGATTATATGGACAAAAGTACAAGTAAAACATTAAAAGAAATGCTTGAAAAAGATATATTTGCCACTAACATCTATACTTTAGGATATGAGTACGATTCGTGGGCAAATTTAGATTATACAAATAAATTAATAACACTATAAATTAAATTTTTATATATGAATATAAGAGTATAAAGCAAGAAATTTGTCAAAAAAAGGTGATGAAAATTTCTTGCTTTTTTGCTGTTCTAGAATGTTTTGAACACATATCAATTCTTTCTAGAATTTTTATTTTATTACATTTATATTACATTTTAATAACATTTGCATAACATTGTTGAAATATAGTTTTTTTTAAAATATAATGTATAAAAAGGAAAAATAGGGAAAGTAATGCTTCTTAAATAGAAAAAATTGAATAATTTATATAATTCATAATACAAGAAAAGGAGCATAAGGAGGGAAAAATGTCGGAAACTTTTGCAGAATATATTTTAAAGGAAGAAGACTGGATTCGAAAAATGGAAATTATGTTTTATTTGCAAAAAAAAGCACGAGTTTTTTTCGACAAATCAGTTGTTTTAAAAACAGAATTAGCAAAGTTATTTATTGAAACAATGCAATTAGACGTAGATAGTAATTTAGTAATTACAGCTTGTTTATTATGCAATTGCAAAAAACCAATAGATTTTAGTGATTTAAATAAAGTAAAATCTTATGCGAAAGATGGAGCAGAATATTTGAAAACATTGGGTTTTTCAAAACGATTCTGTAAAATCTGTGAAGAAGTCAACCGCTATTCAGGAAGTGCTCCAAGAGAAAAAGAGAGTGATATTCTAGAATTAGTAGACCAATTCGGAGGAATGCTAATGGATAGACCAGAGAGAATTGGATTCAAACCAGATGAAGCATTAGTATTATTAGAACATCGAAATTTAAAAGGAACAGAAAATAGGTACTTAGAACAGTTTAAAGAGTTTGTTAATCAAATGCAGGAGGTGTATGTATAAAATGAGTATTAAAATTCCAGCAATTAATCGTATAAGTAATATTATTAATGCGGCTCCAACTTTACAACAAGCTATTACAGGAACAGCTCAGTTTGATGAAATAGCAGTACAAGAATTAGAACGAAAAAGAAAAGAAAAAGAAAAACAAGGAGAAGAAAAAGAGCAAACTTCATTTGAATTTAACCCAGAAGAATTAGATGCTAATGTAGAAACTTTAGTTCTTAGAAATAAAAATAAATTTAAAGATGATTTAGCAGTACAAACTAATAATATACAAACAAAGCAAGAAGTACAAAATGAAATAAAAGAAACAAAACAAAACAGAGATAGTGAAATAGAAAAATATTAAAATAATAAGAATGCTTTTTTTCGTTCTGTTTTAGAGCGATAGAGCATTCTTTTTGTATATAAGAAAGGAGAAATTCGTATATTTACATTATACGAAGAAAAGTAATAAAAATGAAAGAAATATTTGCAGATTTACACGTTCACATTGGAAGGTCAGAACAAGGAAAACCAATAAAAATAACAGCAGCAAGGTCGCTTAATTTTGCTAACATTGCTAAAGAATGTTATGAAAGAAAAGGAATAGGAGTAGTAGGTATTATAGATTGTGCCTCTCCTTATGTAATAGAAGATATAGAAAATTTCTTAAAAACAGGAGAAGCTTATGAAATAAAAGATGGTGGAATTGTATATAAAGAACAAGTTTGTATTCTATTAGGAAGCGAAGTTGAAACCACAGAAATAGGAAGAAATGGACATAAAGGGGCAGCACACAATTTATGTTTTTTTCCACATCTAAAAGATATAAAGGCATTTTCTAATGAATTGAGCCATCATATAAAAAATATTACATTAAGCACACAAAAATCGGATTTGTCAGGATATGAACTAATTGATATAGTAGAAAAATACAATGGAATTCTAATCCCAGCCCATATATTTACACCACATAAAAGTTACTATGGAAATTGCGCAGATAGATTAGAAGAAATCTTCCATGAAAAATTAGAAAAAATATTTGCTGTAGAACTAGGCTTAAGTGCAGATACATTTTTAGCAGACACAATATCAGAATTAGAAAATAAAACATTTCTTACCAATTCAGATGCACACTCTCTACCTAAAATTGCAAGAGAATATAATAAAATACAAATAGAAGAATTGTCTTTTAAAGAAATAGTGAAAGCTTTAAAGGGAGAAGAAGGAAGAAAAATAATATGCAATTATGGGTTAGACCCAAAACTTGGCAAGTACCATAGAACTTACTGTGATGACTGCGAATCTACCATTGAAACAAAACAGCCAGTAGCCATTTGTCCAAAATGTGGTAGCACAAATGTTACATTTGGAGTCTTTGATAGAATAGAAATAATCAAAGACAAAAAAGAAACAAAGAGTCCAAAAACAAGACCACCATATATTTATCAAGTACCACTTCAATTTATACCAGGAGTAGGAAACAAGCAAATTGAAAAATTATTACAACACTTCGGAACGGAAATGACTATATTACACAAACTTTCAAAAGATGACATAGAAGCAGTTGTGGGAGAAAAAATAGCAAATAAAATTATAGAAGCAAGAGAAGGAAACGCAAAAATAGAAGCTGGAGGCGGAGGCGTTTACGGAAAGGTTAAATAAAATTATATTATAGGGACGGAGCAATTTCTATAAAGTTTCTTGTTCTAAAAATTTTTTTATCGAATACACATTATGTATAAAATACAAAAGGAGTAGGTAAAAAATGAGGAAACAAGAGAAAAGAAATATAATTTTGAATGCAATAAAAGAACATATTGAACAAAATCTAAAAAAATATGTCATTGTTTCTATTTTCTTTTTAATTGGTATTATTGCAGGAGTTATTTTTGTGAACTATGCACAAGAAGAAATTCATAACCAAATAGGAAATACTATTACTACTTTTTTAGATTGCTTAAAAAACGAATATCAAATTGATAGTATAAACTTATTAAAGAGTAGTATTGGAAACCATATTATTTTTGCTTTTATATTATGGTTTATGGGGTGCACTATTATTGGCATTCCAATTGTATATGGAATGATAACATTCAGAGGTTTCTCACTAGGATATACAATTTCTTCGTTACTTTTTACATTAGGAACTGGAAAAGGAATTTTATTTTGCTTATTATATTTATTATTACAAAATTTATTGATTATTCCTGCTATATTAGCTTTGGCAGTTAGTGGATTGAGACTTTATCAAGCAATTATGAAAGATAGAAGAAAAGAAAATATAAAAATAGAAATTATAAGGCATACAATATTTTCTTTGTTTATGACACTTATTTTAATGTTTGCTTCTTTGTTAGAAGTATATATATCAAATCCACTACTTCAAATATGTATCTCTTATTTTTAAATAAAAAGTTGGCGAAAAATAAATGAAAAAGAAAAATAATAGCAAAAAAAATATATTTTTTTAGAAAAATGTCTTTACAATTTGTTCATAATTTGATATAACATATACAGTTTACGTAAGGTAAATAAAAAATTAAAGATAGGGGAGCTAAATCAAATGGAAAAACAAATTAAACTTTTTTTAGAATTTCTTCAAAATGACAAGAAAGCATCAGATAACACATTACAATCTTATAGAAGGGATATTGTTTATTACAATAAATATTTAGAGAGCAATAAATTAAATTATGCTAAAATGAAAGAAGAAGATATAAAAAAATATCTAGAATATTTACAATCAATTGGGAAAAAAGCATCTACAATCTCTAGAAATTTAGCTTCAATCCGTTCATTATACCAATTTTTAGTAAAAAATAAGAAAGTAAAAGTAGATCCTACTGCTCATATTCAATCACCAAAAATTGAAAAAAGAGCACCAAGCATATTAACAGCAAAAGAAGTAGAATTATTATTAGACCAACCAAAAGATGTTGACCTAAAAGGAACAAGGGACAAAGCAATGCTTGAATTTGCTTATGCAACAGGAATGAGAGTAACAGAAATTATTTCATTAAATTTAGAAGATGTAAAATTAGATGAAGCATATGTTGTATGTCATTCAGGTGCAAAACAAAGAAATATTCCTTTAGGAGCAATGGCTTTAAAAGCATTAAAAGAATATATCGAAGAAGCAAGACCAGTTTTAATTCATGATGAAAGTGTAAAAGCACTATTTGTTAATGTAAATGGTCAACGATTAACAAGACAAGGTTTCTGGAAAATTGTAAAATATTATAAAGAACAAGCACACATTACAAAGGACATTACACCACATGTGTTAAGACATTCATTTGCAACACACCTTTTACAAAATGGAGCAGACTTAAAAGCAATTCAAACTATGCTTGGTCATTCTGATATTTCGTCAACACAAGTATATATGCAATTCCAAGATAATGGAATTAAAAACTTATACAAAAAAACACATCCAAGAGCTTAAAAAATGAATAAGAGAACAGGAGGGACGCCCCTTTTCGTTCCAAAATGGAACGGTGGGGACATCCCTTCTTTTTGCATTTTAAACATTATATTTGGTAAATAATTTTACAATATTTGAAAAATATTTGAATATTTAAAAAAGTATTGACGGAAGAAAAACGTATTGGTAAAATAACTAAAACAATAGTAACTTATAAACATAATATAAATAAAATAGTAAATAATAATGAAAAGTTTCTAAAGAAAATAAAAAATAAAGAGATAAAGATATTAAAATAATAATTTGTAAATTATTATTTTAGTAAAAATATAAAAATATAAAAAATATTATTTATAAATTATTATTTTTATAAAAATGGAGGAAACCAATGAAAAAATTTAGAAAAGAAAAACAAGGAACTGTAAATGGAATCACACTAATTTCACTTGTAATTACAATAATTATATTAATCATCTTAGCTGGAGTTAGTATAAATTTAGTAGTAGGTGAAAATGGCTTATTTACAAAAGCAAGAGAAGCACGAGAAAAGTTTTTAAATGCACAAGCAGAAGAGGAAGAAAGAATAGCAGAATTAGAAAAGCAAATAAAAGACAATGAAAACTTACCAGAAAACACAGAAAAAACACCAGCAGGAACAGAAGTAAAAGTACCAAGTAAGTGGTTAACAACAACACCTGCATATGTAGAAACAGAAACAGGAGAAATAGTAAAGAAAACAGTAGTAACATCAAATGTAAGAGCAATAGCAACAGGGAATGGAGAAGAAGTGCCAGTACCAAAAGGCTTCTATTATGTAGGTGGAACAATAGAAAATGGAGTAGTAATATCAGATAATATAAAAGATGAAAATAAATATGCCGATTATACTCCAACTGAAGAAGTAAAAGAAGGAATACCAGCAGGTGTAATATATAACGAAGACGGAACAGTAAAGGCATATAAAGAGCTAACGGAAGAAGAAAAGGGAAAAGTAATTCTAGGAAACCAATTTGTATGGATACCAGTAAAATTAGAAGATTATAAAAAAGAAGTTTGGAAAAACGGGGAAGAAGAATATAAAAATGCTACATGGGAAACACAAACACATTCATCAGAGTTGGTACAAATAAAAAAATATGGTGGATTTTATGTAGGAAGATACGAAGCAGGAACAAGTGAAATTACAATATCGACAGGTACAACAACAGTAGATTTTTCAATAGCAAATATAGTAAGTGGTTGGAGAAATACTAATTTTTCTATAAGAGATGGATTAAACCATACAGCAACAGGAAATATAACAAGCAAAGCAGGGGAAATACCATATTACCATGCAGACTATTTTACAGCATTAGAATTAAGTAATAGAATGTATCAAACAGAATATGTGCAAAGTGGATTAATAACAGGAACAATGTGGGATGTTATTATGAAATTTATAGCAGGTGATAATACTTCAATTGTAACAACAGGAAGCACATGGGGAAATTACAATGAACAAACTGATGATGTAACATTTATAGATGGCCAAGGAAGATATGCAACAGTAACGCCAAGTGGTAGTAATATAGGTAGTAACGACGCCTTCACTAAATCAGATACAGTCTTCCATTATGGAATACGAACAACAGCAAGTACAGAAGGAGTAAAGAAAAAGAATTTATATGATATAGCCGGAAACCTATGGGAATGGACACAAGAAGCATCTTATCCTGAAAATGCACTAGAGAGTTATATGCTTCGAGGAGGTAGCTTCTACTACGCTTACTCTAATACTCCTGCGTGCTACCGTACTAACGGCACTGCGATTGACACTGTTACGTATTTTGGCTTTCGCCCTGCACTTTATATAATGTAATATAGAAAATATAATAATGAACGTCTCTAATAATAGAATAATAGAGGCGTTTTTATATAGTCAAAATAATTAAATGAGTGCAAAAGAATGAAAAAAATAATAATACATAAAAATAATAAAATGAATATTTACCTAAAAAGTATTGACGTAAAAATAACATATTGATAAAATAATTTAAATAATAGCAACTTATAAACATAATATAAATAAAATAGTAAATAATAATGAAAATATTTATAAAAGAGATAAAAGGATGAAATTAATAACATTATTATTATTTTAATATAAAACGGAGGAAACCAATGAAAAAAATTCAAAAAGAAAAACGAGGAAATATTAAAGGAATAACACTAATTTCGCTAGTTATTACAATAATTGTATTAATCATTTTAGCAGGAGTTAGTATAAATTTAGTAGTAGGTGAAAATGGCTTATTTACAAAAGCAAGAGAAGCACGAGAAAAGTTTTTAAATGCACAAGCAGAAGAGGAAGAAAGAATAGCAGAATTAGAAAAGCAAATAAAAGACAATGAAAACTTACCAGAAAACACAGAAAAAACACCAGCAGGAACAGAAGTAAAAGTACCAAGTAAGTGGTTAACAACAACACCTGCATATGTAGAAACAGAAACAGGAGAAATAGTAAAGAAAACAGTAGTAGCATCAAATGTAAGAGCAATAGCAACAGGGAATGGAGAAGAAGTACCAGTACCAAAAGGCTTCTATTATGTAGGAGGAACAATTGAAAGTGGAGTAGTAATATCAGATAATATAAAAGACCAAAATAAATATGCAGGGAAAGCAGATGTATCAGCAGGAGCAATATATAACGAAGATGGAACGGTAAAAACATATACAGACGAAGAATATAAAAATTTATCAAATGAAGAAAAACAAAAAATACTTTTAGGGAATCAATTTGTATGGATACCAGTAACAGAACAAAATTATAAAAAAGTAGATTGGAATAAAATAAGCGGAAATGATTATGATGATGCCACATGGGAAACGCAAACACACTCATCAGAGTTGGTACAAATTAGAAAATATGGTGGCTTTTATGTAGGAAGGTATGAAGCAGGAACGAGTGAAATTGAATTATCAGTTGGCTCAATAAAAGTAGATTTTGTAGCAAAAAATGAAGCAAATGGTTGGATAAATGATAACTTTTCAATAAGAGATGAACTAAGTGACCATACACTAAGCGGAAAAATAACTTCTAAAGCAGGAGAAATACCATATTACCATGCTGACTATTTTACAGCATTAAAATTAAGTAACAGAATGTATCAAACAGAGTATGTGCAAAGTGGACTAATAACAGGAACAATGTGGGATGCTATAATGAATTTTATAGCAGGTAATGAAACTTCAATAGTTACTACAAAGAGTACATGGGGAAATTATTATCAAGCAACTGATGGTGTAACATTTACAAATGGACAAGGAAGATATGCTACAGTAGATTCAAGTAATGGTTCAATAACATCTGTTTTTACAAAATCAGATGAAGAACATCACTATGGCATACGAACTACAGCAAGTACAGAAGGAGTAAAGAAAAAGAATCTATATGATATAGCAGGCAACTTATGGGAGTGGACACAAGAGGTAGCTTACCCTAATGACACAGTAGAAAGCTATATTCTTCGTGGAGGTGGCTTCAACCATGCTCGATCTAGTCGCCCTGCATGTTGCCGTGGTGAACACTCTGCAACTTATACTGGCACGCACATTGGCTTCCGACCTGTACTTTACATTATGTAGCACTAAACACTGGTAGCAATGCACCCAGATAAGCAATGAATAGAAATCAAAGATATGTATAAAAATAAAAGATGAGAATGTAGAAAATTAACTGTGTAAACTCAAAGAAATTGAATTACACAGTTTTTTTCTATAGTACAATTTCAAGTCCACAATTTTTACTCTGACCTTCAAAAAGAATATTATCTTTCTTAGATAAGCAAATAAAAATATTAGCATCAATACTTTCAAAAATTTCTCTATTCATACTGCCAGCTCGTGGAGCCTTTAGAGAAAAACTACTTTTAGTATCACTATAAATATGCAAACGCTCATCTTTTTGTTTTAGAACTATGTTAAAATTTTGAGAAGAAGTTCTAAACTTAGCAATTCTGCTACCATTATAAGTAGAAAAACGATATTCTTTTCCATCTAAAATAAGTGAGCAAATAAAGCCAGTAAAAGAAAAACAAGAGATGGGAATAGTAGCAACAGACAAAAAGAAACTACAATCCGAATTTTCAAAGTCATTTGCTTGTGTCCAAATGTAAGAGGAAGGAAAAGAACTTCCCCAATCTTTTTCGATATAACCAATTCCATTTTTGAAATGATAATATTCTTCATTTACAATAAGTAATCCATTTACTTCATGTTTCATACTTAAAATAGCATGATTACATTCCATAAAGGGAAGATAAGAAAAAGGTCCCATAATATTTGGCATAAAAAAGCTCTTATTTATTTTTTCATGATTACTATAAAATAGCTCACCTTGTATTTTAATATCTGTATCTTGCAAATCTATTTTTATTTCATCCAAAGAAAAAAAGTTATTTCCAATACGAATAAAGAAAGGTTCATAAGAAAAAGAAAAATCATCAAATGAATAAGAAATATAGTATGAAGAAAAATTAGTAATTACTTGAATAAAAGCAGACTTTTTTCCTTCTTCAATATGAATACCGGGAATAAAAGAGATGCTTTTATTTTGAATAGTATGCTTAAAATACCAACCTTCAAAATAAGATTTGGTATATTTTGTTTTATTTTCTCCTTGAAACACTTCTGGATTTTGTAATAAATAAAAAGAATTCATATTGGTATCACCCGCTATTAGTATGAACCAAAATAAAACAAAAAATAACTGCCTATTAAAAATAGACAGTTATTTTTACGTAAGATTGATAGTTACTACAAGTTAGTCGTTAACTAAATCATCCATCGTGAGCAAACCGGAGGCAAAATTGAGAATGTACCTTGCTGCATGAATAGCACCATCTGCAAAGAGTTCTCTGGAATGAGCCGTATGAGTAATTTCCAAAGTTTCAAACGGACTAAAGAACTCAATAGTATGCGTACCTACAATGTTACCTCCACGCTTGGAGCACATACCAATTTCATGTTCCTGCCGTTTTCCTTCTCTGCCGTAGATGATAGTGTTTTCTGCATCGTTTGCATTGTCCAATACACTTTTAATGGCAGAAGCAAACATCTTGGCAGTACCACTGGGAGCATCTTTTTTACGATTGTGATGCGTTTCTGTAATTTCTACTTCAGCCTTAGGAATAGTCCAGGCAATCTCCTTCAGCAGTTCTGTTATCAGAGCTACCTGAATTGACATATTGGGAGACTGGAAAATAGGAATTTCCTCAGACATATCCTTAATCTCCTGCATAGTAGCTTCAGAAAGGCCGGTTGTTGCAATAACAATAGGAATTTCGTGCGCATAAGCATACTGCAAAATCGTCTTGGTAGCATCCGGAGAAGAAAAATCAATAATAACATCCGGCATTATAGTAGAGTCAGCAGACCAATCGTGTAAAGAAACATACGAATTAAAAACAGGGAAAGACCCAGAAGTATCTTCTACCAGATCAAACCCGGCTACAACTTCCATGTCGTCTGTCTGCGCAATAAGCGAGCAGACAATCCGCCCCATGTGACCATTGCAACCACTTACTAACACTTTTTTCTTTTTCATTTTGTTTTCCTCCTTAAGATGAATAATAGTGTTATAATACAGGTAAAAAAGTATTTTTACCTAACTTAAAAACTGATGGTTTTAGTATACCATAAAATAAAAAATATGTAAACTGTTTTAATAAAAAATCATAGATATTGTATAATGAATTGCAATTTAAATAGCCTTATGATACAATCAAACAAAAAGGAAAGCATAAAGGAGATAATGAATATGAAAATAATAGTGGCAAGCAGTAATCCAGGAAAAATAGAAGGAGCAAAACTAGCTTTTTCAGAATATTTTAAAGAATTTGAAATAGAAGGAATTAAGGCAAGTAGTGATGTTTCGGAAGAACCAGTGAATAAAGAAATTTATGAAGGAGCTAGCAACAGAGTAAAAAATGTAAGAAAAATAGCAAAGGAGCAAGGAAAAGAAGCAGATTTTTATGTAGCAGTTGAATCTGGTATTACGAATCAATTAGGAGAATGGACTATTATCAATATTGCAGTAATCGAAGATAAAAATGGATTCAAAAGTTGGGGTACAAGTTCTGGATTTCCAGTACCAGAAAAGTATGTAAAAGAAATTATAGAAACAGATTTAGGAAAAGTAATGGACCGAATTTTTAATGAAACAGAATTAAGAGCAGGAAAAGGTGGTATTAGTCTATTAACACAAGATAGAATTTCTAGAATCGATTTAACCAAACAAGCCTTTATCATGGCATTAACACAATTTATTAACCAAGACATTTGGAGATAAACAGGAGAAATTAAAAACAAATAAAAAATATATAAGTGTTGACAACTAAAAATTAGTTAAATATAATAAAAACAACTTATAAAAATAAAATTAAAATAGTGGAGGTAAATATGAAAAATACAAAGGAAAAAGCTATTACACTAATTGCATTAGTAATTACAATTATAGTGTTAATTATTTTAGCAGGAGTCAGTATAAATTTAGTATTAGGCGAAAATGGATTACTTAAAGAAGCTAAAAAAGCAGTAGAAGATACCAAAATAGCGAACGTGAAAGAGCAAATAGAATTATCAGTATTAACATCAACAATAGATGAAGATAATCCAAGTATTAATACAGGCAAATTAAAAGATGAATTAGATAAACTTTTATCAAAAAAAGTAATTGATGAATATGAAAGTAACAATGGTGAGATAGAATTACCTTGTAAAGTAACAAAAGATAATTATGAATTTACAATAGAAGAAGATGGAAATGTTACAATAAAAGATATAGTTGAAGAAGAGATAACTGTTAAACCAAATGAAAATCTTCCTGAAAATTCTAATACACAAGTGATAACAAACTATGGAAAGATAGATGTAATTTGGTTAAATGGAATAACTAACAATCCATCACAAAAACCAAATGCACCAATTTTAGAGTCAGGCACAGAAAAATTAACAGCAGTAAAATTTGAAAAAAATGAAAACAACGGTGGGCATAATAATTGGGTTCCAGCAGATGAAACTAATAAAGATAATGATTGGTACAATTATCAAGATAATGGGGATAGTACAGCAAGAGAAACAGAAGGAATTAAAGCTGGACAATTAAAAGATAATATTAGTAGTAAATGGGCAAATGCAAGAACAGCAAATAATAGTTATTTTGTATGGATACCAAGATTTGCATATAGAATAACATATTATGAAAGTGAAACAAGTACAGAACCAACAGGATATTATGATGGATATGGGTTGTGGGAAGCAAAAAATGGACAAATAAAATATGAATTAGATAAAGGTATAGAAAAAACAATATATAACGGCCAAACATATATAGTACATCCAGCATTTACAGATGAAAGTGATATAGGTTATGCTAATGGTGGTTGGAACACAGATTTACAAGGATTTTGGTTTGCAAAATTTGAAATGGGAGAGTCAACACCATCAAATCTTAATAGTACATTTGGTACAGCAAGTATCAGAGGGCAAAATGTAGGTGTTCAGTATGAAAATGCAAGAAAAGCAACATTTGGGTATAATGGAACAGAAGATAAAGAAGATGGAATAACAAGCTTTATGCATAGCCATATGTCAAAGAATAGTGAATGGGGTGCAGTGGCATATTTAACACATAGTCAATATGGAAGAAATGGAAATGAAATAGAAATTAATAGCAATGGTGGTAATTATTATCGCGGAGGAGGAACAGGAGACCAATATATTGAAAAAACTTTACAAAGTAGTACGGGAAATGTATATGGAATATATGATTTGTCTGGAAATGCAAGTGAACGTGTTGCTATATTTAATGCAAAGGGATCAGAAAGTGTTTTATCAGGAAGTAGTTATGCTGGAAATATGACAAAATATGCAAAAAATGAAAACAATGAATATATAAGTACAAAATATATAACAGCGTACACAAATGATTCTGATGCAAATAGCGGTACAGTATTATATAATATAGGAAAAATAGGAGATGGAACAAAAGAAGTATATCAAGGAACTAGTCTTAATGGATGGTTAGAAAATTTAATACAATTATGTATTAAAAGAGATCCAATTATTGTTCGTGGTGGTTATTATAACGATGGTTCTGTAGCAGGTATATTTTGTTCACGATATTACTATGATTCTAACAATGGATATTGTACTTTCCGTGTTGTTTTGTGCCCATAGCACTTTCAAGAAAAAAGTTACCAAAAGGTGTCAAATTTTTAAAACAAACTATGTAAATATAAATTAAAATTAAGTAAAGATAAAAGGATGTGCAAATTTGTACATCCTTTTATGTTCTAAAAAACAAGCAAAGTAAATATAATAAATTAAAAATAGAAAAATTCATATTTCAAGTGAATTTGAGCTCTTTAAGGAAGGAATGAAACTAATATGGAAAACTTTGATAAAAAAGAACTTTCAACAAATTTAATGCGTATTGTAAAGGGCAGTATTACAGCTATTATTATTACATTATTACTACTATTTATTTTTGCTATTTTACTTACTTATACAAACTTACAAGAAAATATTATAAACCCTGTTTTAATTGTAATTACAGCAATTAGTATTTTAATTGGTAGCAGTATTAGTACATTAAAAATTAAAAAGAATGGGCTATTAAATGGCGGTTTTGTAGGAATTATTTATATCCTTACTATTTACATACTTTCTAGTCTAACAGGTGCTGGATTTTCTTGTAATATAAATACTATTATTATGATGGTAGCTAGCATTGTAGCAGGAATGCTTCGGAGGAATCATAGGAGTAAATTTAAATTGAACAAGAGGGTGAACAAGAGGGACGCCCCTTTTCGTTCCATTTTGGAACGCTGGGGACACCCTTTTTTTAAAAATTATTAAAGTATAATAAACGAAAAAATAGAGAACAAGAAAATAAAACAAAAACAAATTCAACCAATTTACAAAAAATGGTTGAATTTTTTATGGTTTTACGATAGAATAAAGCAGAGTTAACGGAGGAACGTAGATGATAACTTTAGAAGAAGTTAAAAATAATCAAGAAATTCAAGAGTTAATTGTAGGTTCGCAGAAACAATTAAATGCTTTAGGTTATACAGAACACTCCACAAGGCATATTTCTATTGTTTCTAATAGAGCAGGAAGAATTTTAGAAACTTTAGATTATCCAAAAGAAAGGATAGAACTTGCCAAAATTGCAGGGTATATGCATGACATTGGAAATTGTGTAAATAGAGTAGATCATGCTCATTCAGGAGCAATTCTTGCTTACCAAATCTTAAAAGAAATGGGAATGGACGTTAAGGAAAGAACCGAAATTATGATGGCAATTGGAAACCATGATGAACAAACTGGAACAGCTGTAAGCGATATATCAGCTGCCCTAATTTTAGCAGATAAATCTGATGTTCATCGTGATAGAGTAGTTAATACTAACATGTCTACTTTTGACAAGCATGATAAAGTAAATTATGCCGTAACTAATGCAGATTTTAGTATAGACAAAGAAACAAGAATTGCTACATTAGACTTAAGCATAGATACCACAATTTGCCCAGTATTAGATTATTTTGAAATTTTTATGGACCGTACAATGATGAGTAAATATGCAGCTAAATACTTAAATATTTGGTTTGAACTTATTATAAACGGAACAAAACTATTATAAGTAAAAATGGTTTATTAGTATAACCTATTAAAAACTCAAATACATTACAAAAAAATTGAAAGGTATTACAATTTTTTATATTGTGAAGACAAGAAAGGAAGATAATAAAAATGAAAAAATACAAAGGTTTAAAATTAACACTAATTATTTTAGTAATTATTTTACTAGCTATAATATCATTTGGGGGTATTTTTGTACAAAGTAAAGGACAATACATTAATATTTTGCCAGAATACCAACTTGCAAGAGATTTAAAAGGCTATAGAAAAATAGTTTTAAAAGTAAATGATGATGTAAAAGAAACTATTAAATATGACGCAGAAGGAAATGTCATTCCAGATACAGATACTGAAACAGAAGTTGCAAAAACAGAGGAAATAAAGGTAAATAGTGAAGAAGTTTTAACACAGGAAAATTATGAAAAAGTAAAAGCTGTTGTTGAAAAAAGATTAAAAAAAATGTATGTAACTGACTATGTAATTAAACAAAACGATGAAAATGGAATGATTATTTTGGAAATTCCAGAAAATGAGAACACAGATGTTATTGTTGGACAAATGTATTCTCAAGGAAAATTTGAAATAGTAGATAACGATACTAACGAAGTTTTAATGACAAACGATGATATAAAATCAGTACGCGCTGGTTATGGAAGCAATTCTAGCGGAAATGTTACTATTTTCATTAACTTTGAATTTAATAAAGAGGGAACCGAAAAGTTTAAAAATATAACTAATACTTATGTTGAAATACCACAAACAGAAGAAGACCAAAACAGCCAAAATGTAGAAAATGCGCAAGAAACTGAAGAAACACAAAATACTGAAGAGACACAAAATACAGAACAAACTGACCAAACTCAAGAAACCGTTGCAAAAAAAATTGCCATAAAGTTAGATGATAGTACTTTGCTTACAACATATTTTGATAGCGAAATCTCTAATGGAATTTTGCAACTATCAGTAGGCTCTTCTACTAGTGCAACACAAGAACAATTACAAGAATATTTAACAGATGCTTCAAATATATCAAGCTTAATAGATAGTGGTATAATGCCAATTATTTATGAAGTAGAGCAAAATCAATTTATCTATTCAGATATTACATCGCAAACGATTGCGATAGCAATAAGCGTAGCTATTGCTATTGTAACTATTGGAATGATTTATTTTATAATCAAATATAAAACAAAAGGAATTTTAGCAAGCATTTCGCTTGTAGGTTATATAGCTCTTTTATTAATTGCAATAAGATACTTTAATGTAGAAATTTCTATTGCAGGGCTAATTGGAATAGCACTTAGTGTAATTATTAGTTACTTCATCGAAAATAGTATATTAAAACAAGAAGAAATCATAAAAGTAGTAAAAAATGCTCTAATTGTTTTAATTCCTACCTTAATTATTGCAATCACATTTACATTTATGGATATTTCAATAGGTGTAGTATTATTCTGGGGAATTGCCATTGCATTATTATATCATCTAAGTATAACAAACCTTATGCTTAGAGATTAGAAGGAGGGAAGAAGCATGAAAAAGAAAATAGGAATCGGAATTATTGCTATTATTATAATAATAGGTATTGTAGTTGCAGCTATTTGGGGCTTCAACCTTGGTTTTACATATAGCGACCATAAAGAAGTAGATATTTATATTGGAAAAGAATTCGAAGACAAAGAAATATATGACATGGTAAAAGAAATTGTAGGAAACCAAAAAATAGTCATTCAAAAAGTAGAATTATATGAAGATATGGTAGCTATTAGTGTAAAAGATATCACAGATGAGCAATTAGAAAATTTAAATACAAAAATAAACGAGAAATATGGCATTGAAAATAAAACAGAAGATATATTAGTAACAGAAGTTCCAAGCGTAAGCATTGTAGATATTATAAAACCATATATTATACCAGCTATTATTTCATTTGCTTTAGTTATGGTTTATTTCATCATCTATATAGCAATATATAAGCATCAAGGAAATGAAATAAATATGCCAAAAGCATTAGCAGAAACAGTAGTAGGAATTGTTGCAATTCAATTATTATACTTTGCAATACTTGCTATTACTAGATTACCAATAAACCAATTTACAATGCCGATAGCTGTTGTATTGTTCATTTTAACAACAATTTCAAAATTGTGTAACAATTAAACGAAATAAAATTAAAAGAACTAAACAATAAATAATAATAAAAATAACAAAAAATAGACATCCTTCATAAAATAAAATAGGATGTCTATTTTTATTATATCATTTTTAAACAAAATAGAATTGATATAAAATGGAAAAACATCAGGTTTTATAGACAGGAAGTGAAAATATGAAAATATATGAAAGTATAAAACATTTCTTTCGAAAATATAGAAATAGTGAAGAAAGTAATATAGATTATGAAAATGCAAAAACAATTTTAAAAAATGTTCAACATGCTATTTTAGTGGATGTAAGAAGTCCACAAGAATATAAAGAGGGACATTTAGATGGAAGTATTAACTATCCATTATATGATTTAGAAAGAAATGCAGAAAAATTATTAAAGGACAAAGAAAATACTATAATTATTTATTGTCAATCTGGAAGTAGAAGCCAAAGAGCTATAAAACTTTTACAAGAGCTAGGATATTCTAATTTATTCCAGATAGAAGGCGGACTTGATAATATGAAATAATAAATTTTAGGGACGGGTCTAAAAATTTAATAATTAATTTTAAATTTTTAGACCCGTCCCTAAAATTTATTTCTTAGCTATGCACATTATTTAAAACACGATAAGTATGGCAAATGTTACATTCTTTACAAATAAAAATACGATTGCCAAAAATTAATTTTAGTGTGTTTATAAATTCATCTTCATATCCAATTAAATGAATTTCAATTCTTTTTGGAAGCAAAGTTAGCAAGGCGTTTAAGGCATAGTCATTAGAAGAAAATGATATATCGGATAAATATTTTGCATGAAAAATACTATCATCTAGTGAAATGACATGCTTTTCTTGATTTAGTAAAACGGAATCTCCATTATGATAAACTAAATGGATGATATTACAAAGAGGCTCTTTTGAATCTATATATAATTTTAATAAGTCTATAAATTCAGTATATTCTTTCTCTATAACATATTCATTTACAGCACTGTCAACAATTTCCTCTAAAGTGTGGCAATAGTCTTCCAAACGGAACGTGACAAAACCATCTAAAATCATAGATTTATTTTCATGAAGATAGAGTAATGCACAAGACCAAATTTCTTCTTTTCTATATTTTAATGTGTCATCTTCTTCTAAAATAATCTGTTTATAGCAATTTTCTTCAATTAACTTTCTTTCAAAATCATCAAAATAGAAGTAGTGAAAGTAAAGGATTTTTCGAAGCAAAATAGGCTCATAAAAGAAAAGAATGCAATCGGTTAAAACATCAGCTAAAAAGCCTAAAAAAAGACTTTGCTCATTGCCTTTATAATGTACTATAACATTTTCATAACATTTGAATTTTCTATGAATATAATAAATATTTTCTAAGGAAGAGGTTTCTAAATTTTTTAATAAATACTGTATGATTTCTTGGTTATTCGTTTTTATGCAAAAAGATTTCATAAGACAAAAAAATCCCCTTTCTTTTCTTTTCTTTTTTTCTATGTATTAGTATCTACTAAAAAAACTTAGATATACATATTTTATTCAGAAAGAAAGTTTTTGGTAACTTGTGCTTGCAATTTTATAAAAATTAGAGTATAATAATTAAAAAATTAGCAACTAACAATTATTAACAAGCACAAGGAGGAAAGCAATATGGAAATAATGTTAGGTAGTATTATTGTTATTACAATAATCTATGTGTTTTTTGCAATATGGAATACTTTTATTACCAAAAGGCAAGTAAAAATGTCAGCAATAGATGTGATGTATTGCATAATTTTAGGTGGATATACAAGCAACTTAAATATTAATGGAATACTCATAATAGGCGTACTTTTAGTGATTTGGTTAATTGTAATGTCATATAAGCGGAACCAAAATTTAATAGAAAAAAATATAAAAATGATGGAAGAAGACGAGGAAGCTAACTAGCTTCTTCGTCTTCTTTTATATTATAGGAAAGTTCTATTTTAAAACTAAAATAAGGACAAAAAAATAGGCATCACAAAAATGCCTCAAAAA
>CANRLO010000008.1 GCA_947631495.1 uncultured Clostridia bacterium | reverse complement strand
CAGTTGGTTAGAACGCTAGCCTGTCACGCTAGAGGTCGACGGTTCGAGCCCGTTCCAGGTCGCCATTTTTTTATTTATATTTCTGCTTCGATAGCTCAGTTGGTAGAGCAAGGGACTGAAAATCCCTGTGTCAGTGGTTCGATTCCACTTCGAAGCACCAAAGAAAGAACAATATCATTAAAATATGGTATTGTTTTTTTATTTGTTTTTGTGAAATGTGGAATCGAAAAGGACGTGCCTGAACATAGTGAAGGCAAAAACAGTCCTGTGGACTGTTTTTAGGACGCGGCTTGCCGATTCCACTTCGAAGCACCAAAAAAAAACAATATCATTTAAATATGGTATTGTTTTTTTATTTGTTTTTTTATTGTTTTACTATTTCTATTGCTTTTTGTAATTGAGTGTCATCTTCTTGTTCTACACTATATAAGCTTTCTCCTTCTGGCAAGTTTATTTCTATGTCTGGTGTAATTCCAATTTTATGAATGGTATTGTGGTTTGGCGTATAATATTCACTTGTAGTTAGTTTAATACCACTTCCATCAGTTAGGCTATAAATAGTTTGAATTATACCCTTTCCAAAAGTAGTAGTTCCTACAATAGTAACATTTTCGTTGTTTTCTTTTACTGCTGCTGCTAATATTTCAGATGCACTTGCTGTATTTTCATTGACTAATATAACAATTGGTATAGAAATAACTTTTTCGCTCTTTGCTTTTGTAGTTTCTTCTTTTTTATCTTTACTTTCTGTAATCAATAAAGTTTTATCTTTGTCTACCATCATATCAGCTATATCAATAGCTTCATCAACAATTCCTCCACCATTATTTCTTAAATCTATAATAAGTGAAGTAATTGTTTGGTCTGCTGTTAATTCTTCCCATTTTTGTTTAAATTCATCATATGTTCCTTCATCAAAACTAGCAATTTGCATATAAGCAATATTATTTTCTAATACTTGTGTTTCAATATGATTTATTTTTACTACTCTTCTTTCAACTTCAATTGTAAGTAGTTCTCCATCTCTTAAAATTTCTACTTGTACTTTTGTTCCTGCTTCTCTCTTTAAAGCACTAGAAGCCTCGTTTAGTTGTTCTCCTGTATACGCAATGCCATCTACTTTTGTAATAATATCGCCTGACCTTATACCTGCTTCTTCTGCTGGTGAACCTTTCATTGGCATTAAAACAAGAATTTGATTTGTTTCTGTATTATTTGCAATATAAACTCCAATTCCTACATATTTTCCAGTTGCTTCTTGCATATAGTCTTCCATTTCTGCTTTTGTAATATATTCAGAATATTCGTCATTTAATCCTGCTACATAACCTTTAATAGCAGATTCTAACATTGCATCATCATCTATTTCTCCTAAATAGTTTTTTTCTATAAATCTACGAAATGTTTGAAAAGTTCTTCCAATACTATCTGTTGTTGCAATATATTTTATTTTTCCGCTACCTAAAATATGGTACATTCCTACTGATGTAATAATAAAAGTAATAGCAGCTGTTAAAATGATTAGCATAATAATTTTATAGACTTTTTGTGTTTTTTGTGACATATTCTTTCCTCCCTTAAGTACCTATCCCTTTTTAGTATACTCTTTTTTTAAAAAATTAGAAGTTAGAACAACAAAACTTATTCTAACTTTTATTGTTAATAATTTTTTATTTTTCAAATTATAAAATTGCGATAAAATATGCTATTTTTTAATTAGTTACTTGCAAGTAAGGAAGTGGATTAACAGGTGTTCCATTAATTCTTACTTCAAAGTGTAAGTGAGGACCTGTTGAAACTCCAGTTGAACCAACTTCCATAATTAAGTCTCCTTTTTTTACTTCTGTTCCTACAGATGTTAGTATTTTTTGACCATGTCCATATAAAGTAGATATTCCATTTCCATGATTAATCATAACACAATTTCCATAGCCACCATAATAGCTTGCCATAGAAACAATACCATCTGCTGCTGCAATTACTGGTGCTCCAAAACCTGCATTTCCAATATCTATTCCTGTATGTGGTTTTTCTACACCTTGTATAGGGTGCTCTCTAATACCAAAATCTGATGTAATGTATGTACCACTTTTAGCAACTGGCCATAACATTACTCCACCTGTATATTCTCCGTCATATACATAATCATTTGCTGCAAGTTGTATTAATTGTTCAATTAATGCTTGTTCTTCTTTATATTTTTGAATGTTTTCTTGTAATTGTTTTTCTTCTTCTGATAATTTACTAATAGCATTTTCTTGAACTGTTTTATTATTTTGCATAATAATTTTTGTTTGCTCTTGTTTTACTTTTAATAATTTTAATTCTGCTTTTTCTTTTTCTAATTGTGTTTGCTTTGTTTCAATATCATCTTTTTCTTTTTCAATACTATCAAGTAGCTCATTATCACTTCTTATCATTTCTTGTATAAAGTAATAATTTGAAATAAATTCTATGATATTGGCAGAGTTTAGCAATACATCTAAATAAGTTGTTTCACCACATTCATACATAACAACTAATCTTTGTTCCATTATTTTTTGGTTTTCATCATACTGTTTTTGTACTTTTTCTAATGCTTTCGTTGTTTCTTCTACGTTTACTTGAAGTTTTGTTAATTTTTCTTCCATCTCTGCTATTTCTTTTTCTGCGTTTTTTATCGTATCATCTAATTCTTGTATTTTTACTACTGCTGCTGATAATTCTTCTTCTACATATTGTAATTTTTGTTCTGCTTCTTGTTGCTTTTCTTGTGATTCTTGTTTTTGTTCTTCTAAAGATGTTGCTTGTAATTTAGGCATAAAGAAAAAGCATGATAGTAATTGAACAAGAATTAAAACTGAAATTACTTTACTTTTCATACTTTCCCTCCTTTGTTTTTGCTTTATAATAATTAAGACATTATTTTACATATTTAATATAAGTAATATTAACTTATATTTGGTTAATCAACTATTACATAGCCACCTGGCATGTAATCTAATGGGTCTAACCAATTGTTTCCAAAGAAATTGCCAACTGAACTTGCTTTTCTTATTTCAAAATGTAAGTGTGGTGCTACACCACCTGTATTTCCTGAGTAGGCTATTAGTTGTCCCTGTGATACTCTTTGCCCTGTTGAAACTAATTTTGAATTTAAGTGAGCATATAAGGTACAATATCCATTTCCATGATATATAATTAAGTAATTTCCATAACCTGCTGCTGAAGACGAACCAGATTGGTATGCACTATAAATAACAGTTCCAGATGCTGCTGCAATAACTCTTTTTCCTGTCTCTGCATTTGTTCCTATATCGATTCCTTTGTGCCATCTTCCCCATCTAAATTTCATTCTAGATGTAACTCTTCTTGGTGAATAATCTAAAGGCCAGATAAATGTTCCATCAAAATTGCTACCTGAACCTCCTTGTTGTTCTGCTTTTAATGCTTCTGCCATAGCTTGTTCAATTGCATTATCAATTTCTTTTAATTTTTTATTATATTCTTCTATTTCAGATTGTAATGCTTTTTCTTCTGCAGATAAAGCATCTACTTTTCTTTGTCTTTCTGCTTTTTGTGATTTTAGTAAATTGTTTTTAGTTTCTTGTTCTACTTTTGCACTATCTACTTTTGTCTTTTCTTGTTCTAATTGTTGCTTCGTGTTAGTAATTTCTTCTTGTTCTTTTTCAATAGTATCTAATAGTTCTCTATCACATTGTATTAATTGTTGCCATAAATAATAATTAGAAATAAATTCTACAATGTTTTTAGAACTAAATAACATATCTAAGAAAGAAGTTTCTCCTGCTTCATACATAACTACTAGACGGTCTTCTAATAGCTTTTGGTTTTTATCATGTTCTTCTTGTTTTTGTTCTAATTCTTGTTGTTTTTGATCAATAGATGCTTGTAATGTATCAATTTCGCTTTGTAATTGTTGAATTTGCCTTTCTACTTCATCAATTGAATTGTTTAAATTAACTACTTCTTGCATTTCTGCACTTAGTTGTTCTTTTACTTCTTCTTGCTGTCCTTGTGCTTCTGTAATTTTTCCTTGAACGTCTGCTTTTTCATTATTTAATTCTCCAACTGAAGCTGCATAGGAAGGAAGTAAACTTCCTAATATTAAAATTAAACTAAGCGTAATCGGCACAATTTTTTTCTTCATTTTTTTAGTTCCTTTCTTTTGAATACCTTCATTTAAAAATTTACATTTTAAATTTTTGATTTTTCCTTACGTTTTACTTTTATTTTTTACTCTTATGTTTTTATACTTCTAAGTATTTTCTCATAGAAATAGCACTTCCTAATGTACCAATTCCAATTCCTAGTACTAAATAAACAGCAATTACTAAAGTAAAGATTTGATTAAATGGTAACAATGTCATATTAATCATACTTGTAATATCTGATTCCATAATTTTGTGAACTACAAAATTATAACTTACTCCTAAAATTAAAATGGAAATCATAGCTGCAATTACCCCAATGATAATACCCTCTATAATGAATGGCCACCTAATGAAGCCATTTGTTGCTCCTACATATTTCATAATAGAAATTTCTTTTCTTCTTGCATGAACTGTAAGCTTAATGGTATTTGCAATAATGAAAATAGAAATTATTACTAATAAAACTAAAATTCCAATAGAAATCCATTGAACTCCATTTGCTATTTTTACTAACGCATTAATGGTTTTATCTCTTATTTCTATATTACTTACATTGTCAAATTGTGCAATTTGTGCTCTTACTTCTTCGCTTTTTGATAAATCTGTTAATGTTACAACATAAGAAACTTTAAAAGGATTTTTTTCTACAGTATAAGGCTCTAAAGCTTTACTGTATTCTTGCCATCTTTCTTTTACAATATTGTATGCCTCTGCTGCTGAAACAAATTCAGTTTTAGCTACATAGTCTAAACTTTGAATTTGTTCTCCTAATGTTTGAATTTGTTCTTCTGTTGCATCTTTTATCATGAAAACTTGCATTCCTTGTGCAGACTCTATTTCTTTTAGCATATAATTTACGTTTTGACCAATTAAGAAAAATAGTCCAAAGATTAACATAGTTGCACACATAATCATAAGAGAAGCACCAGTTGATTTTTTATTTTTTAAAAAGTTGCGAAACCCTTCTGCAATTAAATAACCAAGTACATTATATCTCACTATCATAACCACCTTTTTTATCATCTCTATCAATAATACCATTATCGATATGAATTACTCTTTTTTTCATACGATCTACAATATCTTTTGCGTGTGTTGCTACAACAACAGTTGTTCCTCTCATGTTAATGTCGTTAAGTAATGTCATAATGTCCCATGCAGTTTCTGGGTCTAAGTTTCCTGTAGGCTCGTCTGCAATTAACATAGATGGGTTATTTACTAATGCTCTTGCTAGTGCTACCCTTTGTTGCTCTCCACCAGATAATTCATTTGGATACATTTTTGCTTTGCCACTTAAACCTACTAGTGAAAGTACCATTGGAACTTGACGTCTAATATGTTTTGGTGTAGCTCTTACAATATACATTGCAAATGCTACGTTTTCATAAACGGTTTTATCTGGTAATAACCTAAAGTCTTGGAATACTACTCCCATACTTCTTCTTAAATATGGTACTCTTTTTGGTTTTAAGAAAGTAGTATCTTTTCCATTTATAATAATATTACCTGATGTAGGGTTTTCTTCTTTTAAAATCATTTTTATTAAGGTTGATTTTCCAGAACCTGATGTTCCTACTAAGAAAGCAAACTCACCTTTTTCTATTGTAAAATTAGCATTATGTACAGCTTCTGTTCCTGTGCTATAAGTTTTGCTTACATTTCTAAACTCAATCATTCTTTTGACTCCTTATTTATCGCTTTTTTTGCTAACTTTTTACAGCATATTTTACGATTTTATCTTTTCTCCTTTATCATAACAATAAAATCCATTATTTGCAATACTTTTTGCATAAAAAAAAGTTGTAATTTATGGTAAGAAAAAATGCCTACTTTTCGTTTCTATTAAGAGGTTTTTTGCTTCATAATTTGTTGGATTATTCAAAAAATTCACAGAAAATTCACAAAAGAAAACTCTCTTACTTTTAAGAGAGCTTTGGCTTATATTATTTTAATTTTTTTATATAAATTTTTTATATAATTCTCAACTAATGTAATTAACTCTTGTGCTGTTTTTATTTGCTGTTCCGTTTTTTCAAATGATGGTTCATATTCATCATCATCCATTAACTAAAACAACTCCTTCCTTTTGAACATTTTTATAAAATGGTATGAAGTTGACCTTTGTATTATATTTTTCTATATTTTTTATTACTGGAGATAAAATAATACCTGTATCTAATTCAATATCATAAGCTATATCTGATATTTTATCTCTATAATCTTCTATTTCTTTTAATGACAAATTTGTTAAAATCATAATATCTACATCTGATTGGTTATTATAATCTCCTCTGGCATAAGATCCATATAAAATAATTTTTTTTAATTTTGTTCCTAAAAGTTGTTGCACTGCTTTAACAAATTTTTGAATTTCTTTATCTACCTTTTTAGGCATTTCTATTCCTCCATTTTTTATATTTTTTATTGCCTTTATTATATCATATATTTTTTAGATTTACTATCCTTCTTTTACTTCTTTTATGATATTTTCTGCTGTAATTCCATAATATTTCATTAATTCTTCTGCTTTTCCTGATTGTCCAAAAGTATCTTTAATTCCCATACGAATTACCTTGCAAGGATATTCTTCTGCTAATACCTCACAAACGCTAGAACCCAAGCCTCCGATAATGTTGTGGTCTTCAATTGTAATTATTTTTTCGGTTTCTTTTGCACATTTTATAATCATTTCTTTATCTATTGGCTTAATTGTATGCATGTCAATTACACGAGTAAAAATACCTTGCTTTTCTAGTTCTTCTTTTGCCTTGATAGCCTCGCAAACAAGAGCTCCCGTAGCAATAATAGAAGCTTTAGTTCCTTCTCCTATTTGCACTGCTTTTCCAATTTCAAAGTTTTGCTCTTTTTCATAAATACTAGGAGTTGCAAGTCTTGACATACGTACATATACTGGTCCTTTAATTTTTGAAATTTCTTTTATAGCCCATTTTGTTTGCACATCATCACAAGGACATAGTACAGTCATATTAGGTAGTGCTCTCATCATTGCAATATCTTCTAGCATTTGATGAGTTGCTCCATCTTCACCCACGGTAATACCACTATGTGTAGCACAAATTTTAACATTTAAATTTGGATAACAAATGCTATTTCTAATTTGGTCATAAGCTCTACCTGCTGCAAATACAGCAAATGTACTAACATAAGGAATTTTATTGCAAGTAGCAAAACCTGCTGCTGTGCTTAACATGTCTTGTTCTGCAATTCCCATATCAAAAAATCTTTCTGGAAATTGTTTTGCAAAAAGTTCTGTTTTTGTTGCACTAGATAGGTCTGCATCTAGCACTACTACATTCTCATTTTCTTTTCCTAACTCTACCAATGCTTCTCCATAACTTTGGCGAGTTGCTATTTTTATTTGCTCGTTCATGGAATCCTCCTCTTTATTTATCTTTTATGTCTAAATTTTCTATTTATTTTATTTAGCTATTCTTAGTTTTACCTTAAATCTTAGTTTTCTTCTAGTTCTTTCATAGCTAATTTATATTCTTCCTCTTTTGGTGCCTTTCCATGCCATTCTGCCTTATTTTCCATGAAAGAAACTCCTTTTCCTTTTATAGTTTTAGCTATAATGATACTTGGTTTTCCTTTTGTCATTTTTGCAGTTTCAAAAGCATCTATTAATTGTTCTATATTGTGTCCATTTACTACAATAGTGTTAAAACCAAAACTTTTCCATTTTCCTTCTATATTATCTAGTCCTTTTACTTCTTCTACTTTTCCATCGATTTGTAAACCGTTATAGTCTAAAATAGCACATAAATTATCCAAATGATATTTGCTTGAAGTCATTGCTGCTTCCCATATTTGTCCTTCTTCTATTTCACCATCACCAAGAAGGCAATAAACTCTATAACCATCATGATTTAATTTTGAACTTAGTGCCATACCATTTGCAACCGACAAACCTTGACCTAAAGAACCTGTTGTCATATCCACTCCTGGTACTTTATTTTTGTCTGGATGTCCTTGCAATTTAGAATGAATTTTACGAAATGTAGTTAATTCTTCTTTTGGAAAGAAACCTCTTTCTGCAAGAGTTGCATACAATGCTGGAGAGCAATGTCCTTTAGATAAAACAAAACGGTCTCTTACAAAATCTTCTGGTTCTTTTTCACTTACATTCATTTGGTTAAAATAAAGTACTGTTAAAATATCTGTACAAGATAGAGAACCTCCTGGATGTCCAGATTTTGCTTCATATACTTGTTTAATAATGTTTTTTCTAATTTCTTTTGCAATTTTTTCTAATTCTTTACAATCTGTTATTTTCAAAATAATGCCTCCTAGTATAATTTTATTATAATAAATTCTCAATAAATTTATTTTATATGAGTTAAATTTTGTCTAATACTTTTCTTAAAAGTATTGTATATTTAATTTTATTTTTTTGCAATAGTTTAATAATAATAAATATCTGCTACTGCAAATAATCTAATGGATTTACGTATTCTTCGTCAATGCGAAATCCAATATGCAAATGGCAACCTGTTGTTGCTCCATTTGTAGGATTTCCATCTTCATCGTGATAGTTATTGCCCTTTACTCCATAAACATATTTTGGACCTACTGTTGCTATAATTTGCCCTCTTTGTACAACATCTCCTACCTTTACTAAAAAAATAGGTGACACATGACAATAAGTTATTTTCATATTATCTTTACTTAAGGTAATTGTATATCCACCACCACCTAAAAAACCAGTATAAGTGATTTCTCCATCGATTGTGGCAATTAAAATTGTTCCTTCTGGCGCTCCAATATCTAACCCCTTATGGTAAGAAGATGCTCCTGCTGTAGGTGATGTTCTTTTTCCAAAATATGAAGTAATACTAGTATACCCTGGAATTGGCCAGGCAAAACCAGAAGAGCTTATAACAATTTGCATTCCTTCATTTAAGCATGTAGGAATAAAAAAACAAGAAATGAAAATGACAAAAATAGCAATTATTGCAATAAAATAATAATAAAGTTTAAAAAAAGAGCTAAACATAGAATTCCTCCTAATTGTTTGAGCCCCTATTTATTTTATTTTTTAAATGCGAAAAACCTCAAGCAAGATTTTCTACGCAATGGAAATTGCTAGAAAATCTTTGCTTTCGCCATAATTGTCTTCTACGAAAATTTTTCATACTATGAAAAATTTTCTAGAATACAAAAAACTTACTTATAAAAAAGTTTAAAATAATAACAATGATAGATATTGCAACTTGACTAACCCATTCCCCTATGTGCAATATATTAAATAATAAGAAGAAACCAAGTGTTTCTACTACCATTGAAAAAGCACGTCCTAATATAAATTTGTAAAATTCTTTAAAGTTACTATAAAATCCTTCTGCTTTTGAATCAAATACCATTTTTCTATTGGTAAAATAAGCAAATAACACTGCTAATATAATGGCTAAAATATTAGAAAGGTTTTCTTCTAAACCTAATCTTGATAAGATAAAATAAGATACAAACTTAACTACTGTTGTTAAAACACCAAAGATACCATATAATATTATTTGCTTTGTGAATACTTTTTTTATTATTTGTATAACTTTTTCCATTTTTACTCCGTTTATTTTTATAAAAAGGTTAGTAATAAAAAAACGTTTTTTGTTTTTTATTGCTAACCCCCTATTTTTTGGCAGAGGTAGTAGGATTCGAACCCACACAAGCGGTTTTGGAGACCGATGTGCTACCATTAACACTATACCTCTATTTTTTTGTGCTAAGACATTTTTTATCTTAACACATTTTTTTTATTTATGCAAGTAGTTTCAAGATAAATTTATGCTTTTTTGAGTTTATTAAACGTCAAGTAACAAAACTACGGTTTAGCACTAAGCACTACTGGACGGAAACTGTTGTCAGAGCGAGCTCCACCTGTGAAGTTGCTGAATGCAAACACACCTGCGCTGCTACCATTACTAGCATGACCTCCACGTCCGAACACTGGGTTGTTAGAAAAAGTAAAGTAAGAGTAACTAGAGTCCCAACTAGTAGAAATGCTAGTGCCAGATTTAGAAGTTTCATATACTGCATCTCCATATTTATTTGTATTTTCATTATAATTTGCATCTCTATCATTCGAATCTCCAGCATACCAATCGAAATATTTATCTGGATATGTGGCTGAATTATTAAAATCATAATTATCACTCTTAGTCTTATAACTGCTTAGTATTCCTGCTACATAATCCCATCCGCCTCCTACCATATCATATATGCCATATATATTTCCTGTTGTAGAAGCATTTCCTCCATTTATTTCATTATATTTACATGTATCATTTATATTTGTTGTGCTTAAATCTTTATCCGTTTCTCCTTTTCCACATAACCCTGTTATCGTTGAATTTTCTGCATCATGGTATGGATTGTTCCATACTTCACCATTTATTCCATAGATACTTCTGCTTAAGTAAGCACAAGCTCCCCATTCACTATTTTTCATTAAATGACTATCTACTTTGTGACTAAATTTGTATGGATTTCCAGTATTAGTTAATCCTTTGCATATTTCAAAAGCTTCTCCTACACTAATATTAGTGTAACTTGTTTTATTGGCTTGAAAAGTTGGATATTGTGTTTCTTCTTTTCCTGCTTCGAATTTTGCTACCCAAATACCAGTAAGTTCTTCATCCCAACCACCATTTGCATATCCTATATTGCTTTCATCCGTAAATGCTGGATGCACATAATAATTACCGTCTTCTTTTACACTTTCAGAAGTAGCTCTTTTAGCTGTTTTAATTGCTCCATTTTCATCATAATAATTATCTGTAGTTCCAATTAAAAATACAACATCAATATCTCCATATTCCGTTTTTGTTGCACTTTTTACTTCTTTTGTTTCATCTGTATAATAGGTTATTTTATATGCATAACGTGGTATCCATACCCACATACTACCATCTGCTGTTTTTGCATTTGCCCATTTTCTAGTTTCATAGGTAGTTCCATATTGATACCAATTTTCATCACTTTCTTTAGTTTCAATTACTGTTCCTTCTGCTGTAGAAGTTGGCATAGTAAATTTAATAGGAGTCATTCCTTCTGCTAATTTAGGTTTATTAACATATCCTTCTATTTTAATATCATTATATACTTCATTTGACGTATAATGATAAATACCATCATATTTTATACCTTTAGGATAATATATAGTATGTGATTGTTCATTAATAATATAAACATCTAATAAATCTGTAATTTCTTCTTTTATATTCTTTTCTTTTATAATATTATAATCTTCACCATAATTTAATACTACATTTAATTTACTAATATCAATAACATAATAATGTTCATTATCATTTACATTGATAAATTCTTTTAGCATAGAAGTTGTACCATATGGATTAATTATTGGCAATTTATCATTAGTTGCATAATATTGATCAACTTGCTCTTTTAATCTTTGTAAATCTGTTTCAAAATTTGTTTTTCTTCTTTTATTACCATATTTATCCATATTTATTGTAAGAGTAAAAGTTAAAATTATAAGAACAACAATAGTAATTACTAATATAATTAATGTAACTGCTTTTTCACTTTTCATAGTAATTTTCATTCCTCTTTTCTTTTGATATATTGATACTTTAAAAGGCACCTTGAAAAAAGTGCCCTGTTTTTTATTCTTCGTTTTTATTAATGTCTTTCAATAGTTCTAACTGAGAAATTAGTAGTGATTCCATTTTTGCTTTATAAACTTCAAATTGTTGCTTAATATCTTCTAATTCTTTTTTCTTCATTAAAACTTCTTGTCCTAAGTCATCAACTGCTTTTCTAGCATTTCCTTCTGCTTCTCTAATAATTTGCTCTGCTTGTTGTTTTGCTACTTCTTTTACTTCTTCTGCTGTGGATTGTGCCATGACTAATGTATTTTGTAGTGTATCTTCTATTGTTTTATAATGTAATAAACTACGTTCCAATTCTTCTACTCTTGCTTTTAATTCTGTACTTTGTTTATAATTTTTTTCATAATCTACTGTTAGTTGATCTAAGAATTCATCTACTTCTTCTACATTATATCCATTCATCATTTGTTTTGAAAATTTTTTATTTTCAATTTCTAATGGTGTTATCATATTACTTCCCCCTATGCTTTTTTAGCCAGATTAAGCATTTGTGTTTCTAAGCCAAGATACAGATAATTTATTTTTAATTTCTTCTCTTGCTAAATCACTTGTAATTTCATAGTTATATGGTGCAATTAAAAAGATTGAATTAGATACTTTTTGGATGTGTCCATCTAATGCATGAACAGCTCCACTAATAACATCTACAATACGTCTTGCAACATCTTTATTTACATATTCTAAGTTTACAATTACTGATTTCTTTTCTTTTAATAAATCACAAATTGCTTCTGATTGTTCAAACGTAGTTGGTTGTGAAATTACCATTTTAATTTGTTCTGTTTGTGGCATATTCACTACTTTACGTCTGTTCCAAAAATTTTTATTTTCTTCTTGTTCATCTTGTTCTTCTTGTTCATAGTCTTCTTCTTCATACTCTTCTTCTGCAGTATCTACTCCAAATAAATCTAATACTTTGTTCATAATTGCTCCTGACATTTCAAAACCTCCTAAAAATTTATTGTCATTTGTATTTTATGCTATAAGTATCTATCTTTTTGTTTCACTTGTCAATAGTTTTTTTGAATGTAATGTTAATTTAATATCGTTGTAATATTTCTGTAATATTTCTCTTTATAGCTGAATTTCATCATATAGAGAAATTTTTCTTCTATTTTCTACTAATTCTTTTGAAACTCCCTTATCCAATAATTCCTTTCCTGTCTCATAATTGTCTATAATAGAATAATTTTCCCCTTTTTTCAACACTTTTACATAAATTTTATCGGTATACCCTACTCTCTTACGAATTACATAGAATAAATCTTCGCTTTCTTGCTTTATCGCTTCATTTGACACTTTTAATCCATTAGCAATCCACCATATAATATCAAAAGAAATTTTACGATAATTAATTAATTCTTCTACATAGCGTTCTAACTTAAAAACAACTAAATCTTCTTCATTTGTTTCTTTTGCTATATAAACAATTTCTGCCTCTGCTTCCTGATTATTAGAAAGTCTAATTTTTAATTTATTTCCTACTTCTATTTCTTGTTCTTCTAATTTTTCATTTTCTATAATACAAGCAATATAACATGAAAAATTATCAATTACTTTTCCACATTCTTCATTAGTAGAGATAATTTGTCCAGTTTTTAATTTTAATTCTTCCAGTTTTGATTTACTTAAATTAGCAAAATTTGCAGGCGTTAAAACTTCTTCTAATCCATCTACACGATAAGATACTACACCTGATCTACTTGCTGTTAAGTATTCAGAGCCAGTAGTTAATTCATTTTCATACTGACTTCTTTGTTCTATTAACGTTTTTAAATAAGAACCTGCTGGACTAGATTCTCCTGCGATTTTAGCTTTTTTCGTAATATAAGAATTTAAGTCTTTCTTATATTCTTTCACTTTTTGTATATCATTGATATGGTATAATTCACTTAATTTTGCTTCGATTTGTCCATCTAATATTTTAATATCACTAGGAAGATTATTATTTTCATTTTCCCATGCTTCTTGTATTTTTATATCTAATTCTTCAATCTTTTTTATTAATTTTTCTTCTCCTTTTGTATAATATCTAAAAATGGCTTCTCCTTTTGCTACTTTTTCTCCTTCTGATTTTATTTGTACCATGCCATTTTTATAGTTTTCTCCTTTTATTACAGTTTCATCACGAATTACATAGCCCTGTAAAGTTTCTTCTGAGGATAACTTGCCATTTTCTACTATAAATGTATCTGTAGGTTTAATTGCTAGTTTATATATTGTATATAATGCATATCCTACTATTACCATAACAATAATAATAAAAGCAATATATTTTTTTCCATTTAATTTTCTCTGTTGTTGTTTCACTCTTTCATCTCCTCTAATATTATTGAAATATTATTATCGATTGTATCTTGTCCATTTAACCATATAGCTTGTTTATTTTTTCGAAACCATGTTAATTGTCTTTTTGCATATCTTCTAGATTCCATTTTAATTTTTTCAATAGCTTCTTCTTTACTTACTTGTCCTTTTAAATATTCCACTATTTCTTTATATCCTAATGCTTGCATACTCGTTGGAAATTCTTTATATTTTTCAAAAATAGATTGCACTTCTTCTATTAATCCATTTTCTATCATGTTATCTACACGTTTATTAATTCTATCATAAAGAATTTTTCTTTCCATGTCTATAACAAATAATTTGTAATCATATTCTGGTTCTTTTCTTGATTCTTCATCTAATTGTGTTTTTGTTTTTCCTGTTTGATGATAAATTTCAAGTACTCTTAAAATTCTTTTTTGGTCATTTGGACTTATTCTTTCCATTGCTTTTTCATCAATTTGCCTTGCTTTTTCATATAAATAAGCCAATCCTTCTTTTTCTGCTATTTTTTCTAATTTTGCTCGATATTCTAAATCTGTTTCTATTTCAGGAAAGTCAATTTCATAAATTAAAGAGTCAATATATAATCCTGTTCCACCTACTATAATAGGTTGTTTTCCTCTTTGTATTATTTCTTTGATACATTTTTTTGCGTCTCTTTTGTAATCAGCTACACTATATCTTGTATTTGGTGATAAAAAATCAAGCATATAATGAGGAATATTTTGCTTTTCAGCTTCTTCTGGTTTTGCAGTTCCTATATTCATTTCTTTATAAATTTGCATAGAATCTGCTGATACAATTTCTCCTTGCACACGTTTTGCAAGTTCAATAGATAGTGCAGTTTTTCCAGATGCAGTTGGTCCTCCAATAATAATTACTTTTTCTTTTGGCATTGTTTTCCTCATTTCTGTTTTTACTTATTACATTTCATTTACTATTTCTCTTTGTATTTGATTTGCTGTATTTTCATTTTCTTCTTGTATTTGATTTGTTGTATTTTTATGTTGTGTTTCATTATTTTCTATTGTATTTCCTATTAGAACAATATTATTTTGAATATTGCGGAAATAAAGACCTTCTACTATTAATACAATAATTAATAAAAATGACATCATTCTTACTTTTTTTATAAAGTTTACTTTTTTTACCTTTTTTTCTTTTACTTTTATATATTGATTTGCAAGATAAGGTGCAAATAAAATCATATTTACTGGTACAAATAAATAAGTAATAAAATTCTTTGATTGTTCATGAATTTTAGTATTTATTCCAAAACCACTTATCCAGTAAGTAATAGAAACTAAAATGTATATAGTAGCTATGCTAATAGCAATAATAATAATTTTTTCTTTATTGTCTAATTTTTTAATAAATTGATATAAAATTGTTATTGCTAATATATTTGCAATTGCAATGGTAATCATTAAATAAATATTCATTTTCAAATATTTCCTTTCTCATTTTATTGATTTCTATTGTTATCTTCTAGAAAATTTCTTCTCAATGTCTACTTTTGTCATTTTAATTGCTGTTGGTCTTCCATGTGGACAAGTAAAAGGATTAGGCAATTTTAGTAATTCATCCATTAAACTTTCTACTTCTTGTTTGGTTAATGCCATATTTGCTTTCACTGCTGCTTTACAAGCAACTGTTGCAATAAATTTTTCTTCTATTTCTTGTTTTGCTGTTCTTGCTACTGTATTAATTTCATCTAAAGTTTCTAAGAATAATTCTTTAGTATCTAAATCTAAGCAAATATTAGGAACGCCTGTTAATTTAATAGTGTTTTCTCCAAATTCTTCTAGAATAAATCCTGCCTTTTTAAACATTTCCATGTTATCTTTTGCAATATCCATTTCTTTATGAGTTAAGGTTATAATATCTGGCAATAACATTAATTGAGAATCTTTACCATCTTCTCTATAATAATTTTCTTTTACTTTTTCATACATAATTCTTTCATGTGCTGCATGTTGGTCTATAATGTATAATTCTTTTCCAAGTTCAATCATAATATAAGTTGAAAATGCAATTCCTATAAACTTGTAGGCAGGAATTTTATAATCTTCTTGTCCTTCAAAAACAGATAGATTTTCTCCTGTTTCAAATTGTGCTTCTGGCAACTTATATTCTTCTGATTCTTCTTTTAGAACTGTTTCTTTAATAGGTGCACTTCCAAAAACAGAAGTATACATTTCATCAAATGGCTTTTGTATTTGTTCCTCTTCCATGATTTGTTTAATATCCATTTTTGGAGTCTCTTCATTTTCTTCTATTGCTTGTGCAATTTCTTGTTTCATTTCTTCTGTCATTACTTTTGTTTCTTGCATTTCTTCTGAAGGTATATCTATTCTAATAGTTTGTTGTTGTTCTTCTGGTAATTCCACTTTCATGGTATTTTCTTGTTTTTCTGATAATTCTACTTCCATAGTTTCTTGATTATTTGTTTCTGTTTGTTCTTTTTCATCTATTTTTTCGCTCTCTTTTGTTTGTTCATTTTCTGCTACAATAGAAGCATTAGAATTATCAATACCTTTATAGGCATCAATTGTTTTTTTCATTTCTGCCATTTTTCCCATAATGTTATTAAAGTTATTGTTATATTCTTCTTTTGTTGGAATATTTAATTTTCTTGTCTCATATATCTGTTCTATCATTGTTGGTTCTTCTGGAGTTTCTTCTTTTTGTTCTTTTCGTGCCATAAATTTTTGGAATAAACTTTTTGGTTCCACTTGTTTTTCTGGTATTTCTGGTATTTCCTGTTTTTCTTGTTTTTCTTGTTTTTCTTCCATGTAATGTTCTTTTTCTTGATTTGCTATTAAATCATTTTTTAAAAGTGTATCTTTAATAGCATGATAAACTGCCTTGAATACTTTTGATTCTTCTTCAAAGCGAACCTCTAATTTTGCAGGGTGAACGTTTACATCTACTTTTTGAGGATTCATTTCAATATTTAGAATAAGAAATCCAAATTTTCCAATTGTAACCATACCTTTAAAACCTTGTTCTGCACTGCTAGTTAAGGTTTTATCTTTTACATATCTTTTGTTTACAAAGAAGATTTGGTTAGCACGATTTGAGCGAGAAATAGATGGTCTTCCAATAACTCCTGTTACTTTAATATCCTCATATTCGTATGAAACATCTAAAATATTTTCTGCAATTTCTTTTCCATAAATATGATATACTACATCTTTTAATTGACCATTACCTGCAGTTTGAATAATGGTTTTTCCTGAACTAATAAACTTGATTGCAATTTCTGGATGAATTAAAGCAATTCTTGTCATTACATCTTCAATATAACCCGCTTCGGTAAAATCCTTTTTTAAGAATTTATAACGTACAGGTGTATTATAAAATAAGTTTTCAATAGTTATAGTAGTTCCATTTGGACAACCTGCTTCTTCTTTTTGAAGAACATCTCCACCTTCTACTATAATTTCATAACCAGTATCATTATCCATCGTTTTTGATTTCATAGAAACTTTACTGATAGCTGCGATACTAGCTAAAGCCTCACCTCTAAAACCCATAGATTTTACTGTTTCTAAGTCTTCTGCTACACGGATTTTGCTAGTAGCATGGCGTTCAAAAGCAATTTCCATATCGTCTGGCATAATTCCTTTTCCGTTATCTGTAACACGAATATATGAAATTCCTCCATTTTTAATTTCTACATTGATATTGGTTGCTCCAGCATCAATAGAGTTTTCTACTAATTCTTTTACAACAGATGCAGGTCTTTCAATTACCTCTCCTGCTGCAATTTTGTTAATTGTTAAATCATCTAATAATACAATATTTCCCACGTTTCTTCCTCCGTCTTTTTATCTTTCTTTCAAATTATATCATTATTTGTTTGATTTTGTATAGTTTTTTTGTATTTTTTTTGTAAAATTTAAAAGACTATAAATAAGTTATATTTTAAATAACTATTTATAGTCTTTTAATATAAATAAATATTTAAAAAATACCAGTATCTTGAACTTGATACTGGTATTTTATTTTAATACATTCCTTCCATTCCAGTTGGTGCTGGTTCATGGTTGCAACATTTTTCTTCTTTCTTTTCTGTTACAATGCTTTCTGTTGTAAGTACCATTGAAGCAATAGATGCTGCATTTTGAAGTGCACTTCTAGATACTTTAGTTGGGTCTACAATTCCTGCTTTTTTCATATCTACATAAGTATTGTTTGCAGCATTAAAGCCAACTCCTTTTTCACTTTGTTTTACTTTTTCTACAATAACTGCTGGCTCTAAACCTGCGTTAATTGCGATTTGTTTTGCTGGCTCTTCTAAAGCTTTTAATACAATTTTTCCACCTAACTTTTCTTCTTCATCTAAGCTATTTACTGTTTTTTCTACTTCTGGAATGATGTTTAGGTAGGCTGTTCCACCACCTGCTACAATTCCTTCTTCTACAGCTGCTTTTGTTGCAGATAAAGCATCTTCAATTCTTAGTTTTTTGTCTTTCATTTCAATTTCAGTTGCTGCACCTACGCCAATTACAGCTACACCACCTGCAATTTTTGCTAAACGTTCTTGTAAAGTTTCTTTTTCAAATTCGCTCTTTTCTTCTGCAATTTGTGCTCTAATTTGAGCTACACGGTCTGCTATTTGTTGTTTATCTCCTGCACCATCTACAATAATGGTATTTTCTTTTTGAATTTTTACTTGTTTTGCTCTACCTAATTGTTCGATAGTTGTATCTTTTAATTCTAGACCTAAATCAGAAGTAATAACTTCTCCTCCTGTTAATACTGCCATATCTTGTAGCATAGCTTTTCTCTTATCGCCATAGCCTGGTGCTTTTACAGCTACTACATTTAGCACACCTCTTAATTTATTTAATACAAGAGTAGATAAAGCTTCTGCTTCTACATCATCGCAAACAATAACTAATTTTCCAGATTGTTGCATTAAAGTTTCTAGTAATGGTAAAATTTCTTGAATGTTTGCAATTTTCTTATCTGTAATTAAAATATAAGGATTATCCATAACAGCTTCCATTTTTTCAGTGTCTGTTACCATATATGGAGAAACATATCCTTTATCAAATTGCATTCCTTCTACAACATCTAATTCTGTATTAGAGGTTTTTGATTCTTCAATGGTAATAACACCATCTTTTGATACTTTTTCCATTGCTTCTGAAATTAGTTTTCCTACTTCTTCACTATTAGCAGAAATACTTGCAACTCTTGCAATATCTTCTTTTCCGTTTACGCTACTACTAATTTTCTTTAATTCTTCTACTGCTTTTTCTACAGTTTTATCCATTCCTCTTTTAATTGCCATTGGGTCTCCACCTGCTGCTACATTTTTAACGCCTTCTTTAATCATGCTTTGGGCTAATACAGTAGCTGTTGTTGTACCATCTCCTGCTACATCGTTTGTTTTAGTAGAAACTTGTTTTACAAGTTGTGCTCCCATATTCTCAAATGGATCTGGAAGTTCGATTTCCTTTGCAATAGTAACTCCATCGTTTGTAATTAAAGGAGAACCAAATTGTTTATCTAAAACAACATTTCTTCCTTTTGGACCTAATGTTACCTTTACTGTATCTGCTAATTGGTTTACTCCATTTAATAAACTTTTTCTGGCATCTTCGCCAAATTTAATTTCTTTTGCCATAATAAAATTACCTCCTTATTTATTCTATTACTGCTAATATATCGCTTTGACTTACAATAACTAAATCTTCGCCTTCATATTTTACTTCTGTTCCAGCATATTTGCTTACAACTACTTTATCTCCTTTTTTTACTTCCATTTTTACTTTTTCTGTTCCTGGTCCTACTTCTAGTACTTCAGCAAATTGTGGTTTTTCTTTGCTACTTCCTGCTAAGATAATTCCACTTTTTGTTGTCTCCTCGTTTTCTTGCATTTTAATAACTACTCTGTCTGCTAATGGTTTTAACATTTTACATTACCTCCTTATTTTTAAGAAAAACTATTGTAATCAAATAGTTAGTCTTGATTGATTTTTTGTTATATAATTAGCAGTCTTTATTCGAGACTGCTAATAATTTATACCCATTTCTAAAAAATGTCAATACTATTTTGTAAAATTCACATAGTTTTCACAAAAAAAGCTTCGTTGTAATTATATGATTTAAAATACTAATTCATGTCATTTTCATTTCATTATTTTTCATAATAAATTCTTATTTGATAAAGTATATATCGTAAGTTGCAAAATATTTTCTTTGCTATTTTATAAAAGAAATAAAAAATAGGTCTAAATGGTATATAAATTTCTCCTATTAATTCAATGAAATCTCCTCCAAAACCTTTTTTGAAACGATATAGACCACCGTTTTCTCCTTTTTCCATGGATACTCCTCTAAAATCATATATTTTGCAATGTTCTTTTATTGCTAATTTTATCATTTCCCACTGTAATAAATAAGTTGACATGAGATTTCTATTTTTGTTTCCACTTGCTCCATACAAATACCACATTTTATTTCCATATTGCATTATCATAATAGCAGAAATTGGTTCTTTTTTATAATAAGCTATAAAGATTTTTGCTTCTTTGGGGAATTCCTGTAAGATAGTTTCAAAATATTCTTTTGTTCTTATTCGAAAAGAATCTCTTTTTCCTGTTTCTTGCATTAGTTCATAAAATTCATCAATTCCTGTTTCGTTTTTTTCTTCTACAATCACTCCTTTTTTTATGGCTAATCTTATATTATATCTTGTTTTTGGTGAAAAATTTTGAAACACCTCTTCTTCTGTTTTATTTTCTAAATTTAGTCTAAAATTATGTCTTGCCTGTATTTCTTGTTCAAACTTTATAGCTTTACTATTGATTTTATATCCTAAAGAAAGAGCTAAGTTTTGAAATGTCTCATCTTCTTTTTTTATATTTGGCTCTATAATAAGGACAAATGCCTTGTATTTTTTTGCCATTTGTTTTACTTGATTGGTTATTTCTTTTAGCACTTTTTCCTCATATAAATTTCCTATTGGTCCTCTTGGCACATACATAATATGACCAAAAAAAGGAATTTTTCGTATTAAAATACTCATACTAGCTATAATATTTTGCTGTTTATCTTTTAAAATAATTATTTCATTTTGCCATAATGTTTTTACTTTTGCCCATTTTACAGATTGTTGAAAATCACATAGTTCTTGTTTTTTTATAAATGCTTCGTATTCTTTTATTTCTTCCATAAAAAATATCCTCCTTATATTTAGAGGATACTATTTCTTTTTCTTTATTTAACCTAGTTTTTGTAAGCCTTTTGTAAGTTTTTTGTAAGTTTAAACTTTTACTATAAAATTTTCAAATCCAATTCGAAGATTTAAGATTTCATCACTTACCATTTCATATTCTACTCTTATATGATTTTTGGTATCTTCTATAACATAAACCATCCCTAAATTTCCTATTTTTTCATCATAAGATTTAAGATAAAAAATTTGTGGTTCGAAAGCAAATTTTTCTGTTATTTTTCTAATTTCCAATTGTTTTTTTACCTTTTCATATATTTCATTTTTATTTTGCGCTGTTATTTCTTCTACTTTCCACAATTCAACACTTTGCGAATTTGTCATCACTTTTCTATATAGAATATTATTCGTATCTAAAGAGAAGGCTAATTGGTAGCTTGTATCGTTAATATAAAGAATTCGATAATTAAGTTGTACCACTCGTATTTTATCTTTTTTCTTTAAATACTGTATATACTCATCTAACTGATTTTCTTCTATGTGTGCTGCTTGATATAATATATTTCGAATCACTTTACTATTTTTAATTACTTCTATATTTTTTTCTGTAAGTTCTTCATTATTACTACATAATTCTATGGCATCTAATATATTAGTCTGCTGATTTGACTGATAATATGGATTGATGTAACTTTCTAATTTTCCATTATAAGATAAAGTAAAATAATCGATGTGAAAAATAACACCAAAATATAATATTAAAATTATAACCAAACTTAAAATAAATTTAAGTGTTCCCTTTCCTTTCATTTTTATCACTCCATTTTATTGTAATTTCTGTTCCTACATTTTCTTTACTTTGTATTTCTAATGTTCCTTGTTGCATTTCTATTATCTTAATACATAGAGGAAGCCCTAATCCCATTCCAGAAGTCTTTCTATTTCTATCTTTGCTTAATGTGTAAAATGGTTCTTTGATTTTTTCTAATTCACTTGCAGGAATTCCTTTTCCATAATCGATAATTTTTATCTCTTTATTTGGAGATAATTCTATTCTAACAACTGGCTCTTTTTCATAAGCTCTTATTGCATTTTTTACTAAATTTACAATAAGAGATTTTAATAATATTTTATCTGTATCAAGAAATACATTAGGGGTAATTTCTTTTTCATATACTACATTTGGAAATACCTCTTGCAATTCCTCTATGATATTATTTAATTCTTTCGATAAATCTATTTTTTCTATTTCTAAATGACCATTTTCTAAAAGTAATAAGTCCATTAGTTTTTGTGAAATTTTTTCTATATATTTTCCTTCTTCATAGATTCTATTGCAATATTCTAAAATGACTTTTTCATCTGTTGCTTTCTTATTTTTTATTAAACTAGAATACCCTACAATAGATGTTAGTGGTGTTCTTATTTCATGCGTTAAATTTCCAATAAATCTTTTTCTATTTTCAGAAACTTCTTGAATTTGTGAAATGTGGTTTTGTATAGCAGTTGTCATTTTATTAAAGCTTTCTGCTACATTACCTATTTCATCATTTCCGCATTTTTCTATTTTAGCTGAATAATTTCCTTTTTCTACTTCTTCTACTACTTTATTTAATTTTTTAATTTTTCTAGTTGCAAAACTAACACTAAAAGATAAGAAAAGAGCGATATTAAAGGAAGTAGTTAAACTAAGTTTTACAAAGTAATTTACTTGTTCTTGTTTTCTATCATTTATTTCAGAAATATTAAATAATGTGACTATTACTTGTGCATCTTTTCTCATTTTCATAAATAGTTTATTTTCTTCAATATAGACATCGATATATGGTTCCTCTAATACATCTGTATTAGAATAATAGATTTCTTCTGATGTTTTCTTATCTGCTTGTGTTAATAATTTTTCTTCTATTTGTGGGTATTCTTCTTTAAAATTCGTATATACTTTCTTTCCACCTTTATATAGTTCTATATACACATCATTTTTTAAATATATATTAGCAATATTAGACCAATTAGCAATTCCATTTTCCACTTCTGCCATAATGCTATTAATTTGAATCATATCTTTTTCAATTTCTTTTTCCATATCCATTTGATAAGTATAATTTATCATTATAATACCAATTAAGTTAATTGATATTATAATAAGAATAAAGGCTATTAAAAAAATTTTTTGTCCAAATCGCATTTTTTACTCCTCTTTTAACATATAACCTATTTTATTAATGGTTATAATATTTTCTTTTAAATCTAGTTTTCTTCTTAATTGTTGTATATGATAATCAACTGTTCTTGTTTCAATATCTATGTTGATATCCCATACTTTATTTAGAATTTCATCTCTTGTTAATACTTTATTTTTATTTTTTACTAATAAATTTAAAAGTTCATATTCTTTTGGTGCCAAAGAAATAACTTCTTTGTCTTTATAAACGCTTCTTGTTTCTACATTTATTTTAATATTTTTAAAATGTTCTTCTTTTTGCTTTTTATTTTGCAATCTTAATTCAATTCTGGCTAACAATTCTAATGGTTCAAATGGTTTAGTAATATAATCTTGTGCACCGCCTTTTAAGCCTCTTACTATAGTATTGACATCTGTTTTTGCAGATAAAAAAATAATAGGAACATTATTATTTTCCAATTGTTCTATTAATTCAAAACCGTCCATTTTTGGTAACATTATATCTAATAAGATTAAATCATATATATTATTCTTTATTTTTTTCAGAGCATCTTCTCCATCAAAGCTACAATCAAATTCATATTTTGCTAAACTTAAAGTATCTTGTATTAACTTGGAGATATTTTTTTCATCTTCTACTATTAATATTTTAACCATATAACTCCCCTCTTGTTTATTTTATCATGTGTATTACTTTATGACAATGGCGAAAATGTAAGTTTTCTGTAAGGAATATTTTAGAAAGATTTAAATTTTTTCTTATTCGTTGCACTATATAAGTAAAATAATGTACAGTAGGTTATTTATGAAATTTTTGACTTTTTCTACCTTTTATAGTATAATTATATTATATTAGAAATTACCTAACAAAAGGAGGTATTGTTATGGGATTAATGGATAATATTCGTGGATTTTTTTCAGGTTCAAAAAATACTGAAACATTACAACCTCAAGTAAATGAAGAATATGAAAAATCAAGATTAGCTGAAAAAATAGTAAATTTAGTAGATGAAATTAAAAAATTAAATAGTTTTGACAGTAGTATTTGGAATTTATCACATACTTCTAGTTATGAATTAAAAAGAAAAAGTTTAGCTGAATTACAGAAACTTAATTCTAGTTTAGAGAACAGACTTGTAGAGCTTGATAAACAAAGCAAAAATGTAAATCCTAGAATGGAAGCTCTTGAAGCTTCAAAATGGACAGGACAAAAGTCAAAAGATATGAGTGCACTTGATTTTGATAGATTTCAAAGAAGTGATGATGGTAGATAAAGAAGAAAGATTTGGACTTATACCAAATCTTTCTTTTTTCTTAAAATATTCCTACAATATTTCCATTTTCATCTATATCTATTTGCTCTGCGGCAGGTTTTTTAGGAAGTCCTGGCATCGTCATAATTTTTCCTGTTAACACTATAATAAACTCTGCTCCTGCTTTTAATTTTACTTCTTTTACATGAATGTTGAAAGGTTCTTTACATTCTAAATTTTTACTATCATCTGAAAAAGAATATTGTGTTTTGGCAATGCAAACTGGTAGGTTATTGTATCCTAGTTGTATTATTTGTTCTATTTGTTCTTCTGCCTCTTTGGTGTATTCTACTCCCTCTGCTCCATAAATATTTTTTGCTACTTTTTCAATTTTTGTTTTAATGCTATCTTCTAATGTATAAATCGGTTCAAAATGCTCTTTTTCTTCACACAATGCTATTACTTTTTCTGCAATATCTATTGCTCCACTTGAACCTTTTCCCCATGCTTCTACTAAACTTAAAGTAACTTGTTTTTCTTGTAATATTTCTTGCAGAGTACTAATTTCTTTTTCTGTATCTTGGTTAAATTTATTGATAGCTACAATAACGTTTAATCCAAATTTTTCTTTGATGTTTTCAATATGCTTTAATAAGTTTTTACTTCCTTTTCTTAATGCTTCGATATCTTCGTTTGCTAGTTCTTCTTTTGGCATACCACCATGATATTTTAATGCTTTAATGGTAGCTACAATAACTACAGCATCTGGCACTTTTTCTAATTTTCTTGTTTTAATATCTAGGTATTTTTCTGCTCCTAAGTCTGCTCCAAATCCTGCTTCAGTTACAGTATAGTCTGCTAATTTTAAAGCAAGTTTGGTAGCCATAATACTATTGCAACCATGTGCAATATTGGCAAATGGTCCTCCGTGAATGATGGCTGGTGTATGTTCTAAAGTTTGTACTAAATTAGGGCAGAAAGCATCTTTTAATAAAACACACATAGCACCTTCTGCTTTTAAATCATGTGCTGTAACAGGCTTTCCTTCTTTGTTGTAGCCAATGATAATATTGCCAAGTCTTCTTTTTAAATCTTCTAAACTAGTAGCAAGGCAAAAAATTGCCATAACCTCAGAAGCAACAGTAATATCAAAACCATCTTCCCTTGGCACAATATTTTTTTCATTCGATAGACCAGTATTTACCACTCTTAATTGTCTATCATTTAAATCTACACATCTTTTCCATGTTACTTTTTCTATGTTTAGTTCATTTCCACTATAAATATGGTTATCAATCATAGCAGATAATAGGTTGTTCGCAGAAGTAATAGCATGCAAGTCTCCTGTAAAGTGCAAGTTAATATCTTCCATTGGTGCTACTTGTGAATAGCCTCCTCCTGTGGCACCACCCTTTATACCAAATACAGGACCTAAAGATGGCTCTCTTAATGCTAAAATAACCTTTTTTCCTATTCTTTTTAGACCATCGGCAAGTCCAATGGAAATGGTGGTCTTTCCTTCTCCTAATGGAGTTGGGTTAATGGCAGTTACTAAAATCAATTTTCCATTTTCTTTATTTTTACATTCTTGCATTTCTTTTAGAGAAATTTTTGCTTTATATTTTCCGTAAGGCTCTATATTTTCTTCTTTTATTCCTAAGTCTTTTGCAACTTTTGTGATTTCTTCTAATTTTACTTTTCTTGCTATTTCAATATCTTCCATTTTCATCACCATTTCTTTCTAAAGGTACATATACAATATTACCCAAAAATTATTCCTACTACTACACCAATAAGTGCTCCTACAAATACTTGCACAGGTGTATGCCCTAATACTTCTACCAATTTTTCTTGCACTTGTAAATTGCTTAATCCTGGTGTTTCGATTAGTTTGTTTAATAACTTTGCTTGTTTTCCTGCTGCCCTTCTTATTCCTGCTGCATCATACATAACTATACAAGCAAATATAACAGAAAGAGCAAAAATAGGAGAAGTAAGACCTTGCGTTTTTCCTATCATGGTAGCTAGTGAAGTAACAACAGCAGAATGAGAGCTTGGCATTCCCCCTGCTCCTAAAATGCGTTTAAAATCAAATTTATGTGTTACTACTAAATCCCATATTACTTTAAATAATTGAATAAAGAACCATACCAAAATTGGTACAATTAAATATTTATATTGCATTAAAAATTCCATAATAATCCCCTTTTGTTTTATCTATTCTTCTGCTACAAAATTTTCTTCTTCGATTTTACCCTCTTTTTGCAAAAGAATTGTAATTTTCTTTTCTGCTTTTTCAATAATTTCACTGCATTGTTTTGAAAGTTCCATTCCTTCTTCAAACTTTGCTACTGCTCCTTCTAAGCTTAAATCCCCTTTTTCTAATTCCATGGCAATTGTTTCTAATTGTTTCATTGCCTCCTCAAATTTTACTTCTTTCATGTTTATTCCTTTCTAATACGAATTTTGGTGTCAAAAGAATGAAAATGTATTTGTTAATTCATTTCTCGTTTTGTGAAGGTACCATTGGTAACATTTACATTATAGAATGCTAATGCTTCTGTAGTTTGATTATTTCTTACAGTAACTATGTAACTACCATTTCCATCAATTCCTTCTACAGAAAACTGAACATTATCACTTTCTCCCCAATCTTTTTTTACAATATCAATTGCTTTTTCTTCTGATGTTTTTGGATTTTCTTCAAACGTTTCTGAAGATGTTACATTTTCTGTTGTATTTTGTGTTGTATTTTCTATAACATTTTCTACTATATTTTCGTCTTGTTGATTTTCTATTTCATTTTTAGTTTTTTCTTGCTCTGTTTGTGTATTTTTTACTCCATTACTTTTCATATCATTACTCACATCATTTTCACTACCATTAGAAGCAAAAATAGCAATAGCAACAATAATTAAAATAACTATTATAAGTACTAAAGTTGACTTTTTCATTTTTTTATTCCCAATATAATATGTAAAATATAATTACATATTATGATTTCCTTTCTATTTATTTTTTTAAATATTTTTTATTTGAAAATTGTTCTGCTTGCATATTTTCTATGGTAAAATTTCTGCTTGCTTTTTACCATCTGTAAAGCGTAAATCAATTTTATCTCCTGCTTTTACATCTTTACTACTATGAATTGTTTTATCCTCTTTAGTTGCAATACAATAGCCTCTTGTTAATGTTTTTAGTGGGCTTAATGTGTCCAATTTTGAAATCCACTCTACCATATATGTTTTCTTTTCTTTTAAAGTAAGTTTTATACTATTTTCCATGCGTTTAATTTGTTTATCTAGTAACATGTAATTTTCATTTACTTTTTGCATTGGATTTGTAAATGCTGAAGATTTCATACATTTTTCATAACGTAATTTCATAAGTTCTACTTTTTTACGAAGTGAATTTTGAAATCTATTTTCGTACCCTTTTATTTTTAGAATTAAATCTTCAATGTTTGGAACAGCAAGTTCTGCTGCTGCAGATGGTGTAGGTGCTCGTAAATCTGCTGTAAAATCTGCTATAGTAAAATCTGTTTCGTGCCCTACTGCCGAAATAATAGGAAGTTTAGAAGCATAAATTGCTCTTGCTACAATTTCTTCATTAAAAGGCCATAAGTCTTCTAATGAACCTCCTCCTCTTGCTAAAATTAACACATCTGCTAAGTTTTCTTCATTCATAGTTTCTATTGCTTTTGCTATTTTTTCTGCAGCTCCTTGCCCTTGTACTGGAACTGGAAATAGCCTTATATGTACGTTTGGATTTCTTCTGGTTGAAACATTTATAATATCCCTAATAACTGCTCCTGTATTTGAAGTTAAAACTCCTATACATTTTGGCATAAATGGAATTTGTTTTTTATGTGCTTTATCAAATAGGCCTTCTGCCTCTAATTTTGCCTTTAATTTTTCATATTCGGCATGTAAATCTCCAACGCCTTCCTGTTTCATAGCTTTAGCATAAATTTGATAAACGCCATCTCTTTCAAATACAGATACTGTTCCTAGTACCATAACCTTCATACCATCTTTTGGAACAAATTCTAAATGTGGTGTGTACGTTTTAAACATTACGCATTTAATAAGAGAGTTTTCATCTTTTAACGTGAAATACATATGCCCTGTATAATGATGCTTAAAGTTTGAAATCTCTCCTTTTACTAATACATTATTTAAATATTCATCTTCTTGGAATTTTCCCTTTATGTAATTATTTAATTCTGTTACACTAATTGGGTTATAGGTCATTTTGTGTTACCCCTCTTGATTTAAGTTTTTTTCCTTTACAATACTTGCTAAAATTCCATTTACAAAAGATTTAGAAGAATCGTCTCCATATTTTTTAGCAAGTTCAACTGCTTCATTGATGACTACTTTATATGGTAATTTTGAATAAATTAACTCAAAAATAGCAAGTTTTAAAATAGCACGATTAATTTTAGAAATTCGCTCCATCGTCCATTTTTCCTTTAAATTACTTGCAATTAATTCTTCAATTTCTTCTTTATGTTCTTTTATTCCTTCATATATTTGATGAATGTATTCTACTTCTGCCTTTTGTTTAATTTCATTTTCTTGCAAATATAATTCTACTTGTTCTTCTTCCATCTCTTTTTGGACTTCGCTACTATAAATTAGTCTAAATGCTAATTCTCGCGTTTCTGTTCGTTTCATTGGATGTTCCCCTTTTATAACTTTTATAATTTGTCAATAAAATTCTTTATTTTATCTTTTACTTCTTCTTTATTTATTTGAATATAATTTCCTACATATATACCAATGGCTATTAAAATAATTCCTATCATTAATTTGTAAAAGCCTGTACATAATATTAAAATAGCAACTAATGCTCCAATAATTGCTCCTCTATACTTCATGAAAAAGTTTTTAATTTCATTCATGTTTTTTTTCTTCCTTTCTGATAGTATAATTACTTATACTATTGTTGTTCTAATCCTTGTGTTCCTTGTGAATGCAATTCTTTAATGCTAATATTAACTTCTTTTACTTCTAAATCTGCTGTCTTTTTGATTGCACTCTTTATTTTATTTTGAAGATTATTGGATAGTTCTTTTATAACTGCATTTTCTTTTACACTTAGTAACACATAAACAACTAATTTATTTTCTTCATCTAATACAATTTTAGAAGTAACATCTTGTGCGCTATCAAATCCTTTTGCTACATTACTAACCAATTCTTCTAATGTTGTTTTTGAAATAACTAATTTTCCATCTGAATTTTGTAATAAAATGCCATCTTTAATGCCATTTATTTCATTTTTATCTGTACTAAAGAAAATACATTTAATAGCAAGTATAATACAAATAATACTTATTGCTAATACTATATTTGTAGTAACTGGGTCATTTAATGCTATCCTTATAACCTCATAAACCATATCTGGTGATAACCAGCCAAAAATTAATAGGCATAATATAATAGAGATAATTAAAATAAAATTTGAAAAAATAACTAACCCTATTCTATCTAATACTTTCATTGTTTTTTCCTCCCGTTATCTTTTGCAAAGGGTGCGTTCTGTTTATGCGCACCCTTTTTGGCTTTATTCTTCTGTTTTAACTTCTGTAACTTCTTTTCCTTCTGTATTAACACCTTGTACATGTACATTTACTTCTACAACATTTAGACCTGTCATAGTTTCTACTGCTTTTTTTACTCTGTTTTGAATTTCAAATGCTACATCTGGAATTCTAACACCATATTCTACAATAATGTTAACATCTATTTTTGTATCTTTTTCTCCTACTTCTACTTTAATTCCTTTTGCTAAATTTTTCTTTCCGCTTAATACTTCAGTAATTCCTCCTGCAAATCCTCCTGCCATTTCTGCAACGCCTGGTACTTCTGCTACAGCAACACCTGCAATTACAGCAACTACATCATCTGCTATTTTAATTTCGTTTGTATCAGTAGATAATGCAATTTCTCCACTTTCTACTACTTCTTCTTTTACTTCTTTATTTTCTTCCATCACAAAAACCTCCTTATATTTTTCTTTTTTGTGTGCTTTTTTTGATACTATAAGTATACCAATATCTTTTTGTTTTTACAACACTTTTTTGTAATTTTTTCGTTAAATTTATTTGCTATTTTTTTATTTGCTATTTTTTTATTTGCTATTTTTTATTGATTATTTTATGTTATTATGATATAATTTTGAACGTAACTTAAAATAGTTTGTTTTTAAAACAAGGAGGATTGCAAATGCAGAAACGGACTTTGGAAAATTTAATATTGGAAGGCGAGGATTATATCTTTGGTGGCAACCTTATCATTAACGGCGATGTTAATATCAAAAATGGAAGTCTGATTGTTTCCGGCACAATTAATTTTGCAGATGATGATGCTTCTATTTCCATTGTAGGCGGAGACATTGTTTGTGAAAATCTTGAAAGTATAGCGGACATTTTCATACGCGACGGCGACATTTGTGTTAAGTCTTTGGATGCGCAAGACATTGACTCTGATGGAAATGTTGAAGTAAATGGAGATTCTTCTATATTGTATATCCATGCTTTAAATTATTTGGTTGCTGGTAGCAATCACTCTTTTAATATTACTACTATGCAGGACTTCTATGTGCTTGGCCGTAATAATTCTTTTAATATTAATGCGCGTGATGTTTTGCTCGGAAATGACAATAAATCCGCCAACATTGAGGCAGAAGATATTCTAATTGAAGGTAATAATGATTCTCTCGTAATCAAAGCACACAATGTTTCCATTTTAGGATATAATGATTCTTTCATTATTGGAGAAGATGATGATTTTGATTTTATTTCAGATGATTGTAACCTTAATGATAGAAACATCACTGCTAAAACATCATTTCTTTTCTATTGCTAAATTATCAAATGTTCTTCTATGGATATTGCATGAAATGAAACACCCCACTATGTTATTACATAGTGGGGGTTTGTTTTACTCTAATATTTCTCCTGCCATAATTGTATTTCCTCTTAGAAAGTCTCCTACTTGCATTCTTTTTGCATTTTCGCCTTGTATTTCTTCTACTTCGATAATTCCTTCTTTTGCTTTAATAAATAAGCCTTTCTTATCACTTGCAAATAGAATAACTCCTTCGGCTACATCTTGCAATTTATATAAATATTCTTCTAGTTCTGGAAATAAGGAAACTAGCTCTTGCTCTGTTTTTACTTTTACCTTCCATAGTTTTAATTTCTTTCCATTTAAGAAGGTATAGGCTCCCATAATAGGATTTAAACCTCTTACTAAATTATGAATTTCTTCTGCTGTTTGTTCTTCCCAATTTATTTTTGCCATTTCTTTATTTAGCATTGGCGCTAAGCTAAAATTTTCTCCTTGTTTTGTTCTTGTAATAGTTCCTGTTTCTATTTGTTTTAAAGTTTCTACTAAAAGTCTTCCACCCATTTTAGAAAGTCTATCCCAAAGCTCTCCTGTTGTTTCTTCCCTTCCTATTTCAGTTTCTTCTTTTAAAATAATATCTCCTGTATCCATGCCAATATCCATATACATAGTAGTAACACCTGTTGTTTTATCGCCATTTAGTACAGCCCACTGAATTGGTGCTGCCCCTCTATACTTTGGAAGAAGAGATGCATGCACATTAATACAGCCATATTTTGGAATATCTAAAATTTCCTTTGGTAAAATTTTCCCATAAGCAACTACACAAATAACATCTGGATTTAATTCTTGCACTGTTTGTAAAAATTCTATATTATTTTTGACTTTTTCTGGTTGATAAATAGGAATGTTTTGTTCTATGGCATATTCTTTTACTGGAGAAAATACCATTTTCATTCCTCTTCCTTTTGGTTTATCTTGGTTTGTTACAACCCCGATTACATCATAATTTGCTTCTATTAAACTTTTTAATGACTCTTGTGCAAAGTCTGGTGTTCCCATAAATAAAACTCTAAGCATATTACACTCCTTTTTTATTAAACCCTGTCCCAAATTGTCCCATTTGTACCAATTGGGGACTGTCCCCAATTGTCCCTAATTGTCGTTTGGTTCTACATATTCTAGCGTGCCTGGTATCATTTTTTCTACAAATGTAATACCATTTAAATGGTCTATTTCATGGCATAATGCTTGTGCTAATAAATCTTTGGCATCAATTTTTATTTTTTTACCATTTTCATCTAAAGCTTCTACTTTGACCTCTTTTGGTCTTATTATTTTTGCATATTTATTAGGAAAACTTAAGCAACCTTCTTCTACTTCTTGTTCTCCCTTTTCTTTTAAAATAACTGGATTAACTAACTTCATTGGTCCTTTTTCATCATATAAATCTATAACAATTAGTCTTTTTAAAATACCTACTTGTACAGCAGCTAATCCTACTCCATTGTATTTATGCATGGTTTCTACCATATCGTCTAATAATTCTCTTATTTTATCATCTATGGTTTCTACTTCTCTTGACTTCTTTTTTAATATTTCGTCTCCTTCTTCTCTAATACTTCGAATTGCCACTTTTGTTTTTCCTCCTTTTTTTGATACATTAGGGACAGATGATGCAAATGGAAACGTCCCCAATGCATCACATCATATTCGATGGATTTATTTCTATAGTTTGTGAAATGCTTTTTTTGCACTCGTTTTGCTCTATTGCTTGGTGTAATAATGTGTTGATTTGTTCATTGTATATACATTTTATAATCATACGCCAACGATATTTATTTTTTATTTTGTCTATTGGCGCTGGCACTGGACTATATAATAGAATGCCTATTTTTTCTGTTATAATTCTATTTTTTAAATATTCATGTATTTTTTTTGCTTGTTTTATTACTTCTTGCTCTTTTTCTGAACTAAATCCAAGTACTATTATATCGCAAAAAGGTGGATATTTCAACTGTTTTCTGATTGGTATTTCACTTTCATAGAATTCTTTATAGTCTTGCTCTTTTGCTTGCTCAATGGCTAAGCTATCTGGGTTATATGTTTGTATGAATACTTTTCCTTGTAATTTTTCCCTTCCTGCTCTTCCTGCTACTTGCGTTAAGATTTGAAAGGTTCTTTCATTTGCACGGAAGTCTTCAATGTTTAAGCTACTATCTGCTGCAATTACTCCTACTAAGGTTACTTTTGGAAAATGGTGTCCTTTTACAACCATTTGCGTTCCAATTAAAATGTCTATGTTTTCTTCTTTGAAGCGATTTAATATTTCTTCATGTGAATTTTTTTTGCTTACGGTATCTACGTCCATACGAATTGTAGTTGCTTGTGGAAATAGCTTTTGTACTTCTTGTTCCAATTTTTGCGTACCGGTTCCAAAGTAACGAATGTTAGTGCTTTTACATACTGGGCATACTGTTACTTTTTTTTCTTCATATCCACAATAGTGGCATTTTAGTTTATCTTGTTTTAAATGATAAGTCATTGTAATATTGCAATTTTTGCATTTTACTGTATAGCCACAATCTCTACACATTACAAATGTAGAATACCCTCTTCTGTTTAAAAATAAAATAGTTTGTTGTTTTTTTTCTAAATTTTCTTTTATTGCTTCTTGTAATTTTACACTTAGCATAGAACGGTTCCCATTTTGCAATTCGTCTCGCAAATCAATTACTTGTACTGTTGGAAGGCTAGAGTTATTGGCTCTTTTCTTTAATTCTAATAGTTCAATTTCTCCTTTTTGGGCTTTATAGAAAGTTCCTATTTCTGGAGTAGCACTACCTAAAATAAGTGGGCAAGAATTTTCTTTTGATAAAATTTGTGCTACTTCTTTTGCATGATATTTTGGTGTCATTTCAGATTGGTAAGAAGAATCATGTTCCTCATCTATAATAATAACTCCAATATTTTGAATTGGTGCAAATATTGCAGACCTAGCACCAATAACAATGTCTATTTTGCCTGAGGCAATCTTTTGCCACGCATCATAACGCTCGCCAATAGATAATTTGCTATGAAGAACTGCTATTTTTTCTTTTCCAAACCTTGCCATGAAACGTTCTACCATTTGAGGTGTAAGTGAAATTTCTGGTACGAGCATTATGCTTGTCTTACCTTTACTTATTGCTTTCTCAATTGCTTGCATATAAATTTCTGTTTTTCCAGAGCCTGTTACTCCAAATAACAAAAATTCGCTATCTTTTTCCTCCTCTATGGCTTGTTCGATTTTTTGGTAAGCTTGTTCTTGTTCTTCATTCAATTTTAGTTTTTCTGTTTTTTTTACTTCTTTATAAAGAAAAGGATTTCTTTCTACTTGTTTTTCTACTATTTCAATATATCCATTTTTTTCTAAGGTTTTTATAATTGCTCTTGAAGTGTCAGTAAATACTTCTAAATCGCTGACAGTAATTGCATCATTCTCCATTAGAAAGTGTAAAATACGAATTTGTTTTTCTGATTTTATTTTCTCGTTTTCTATTTCCCACTCTATTTCGTCCTCTTCTTTTTTTAAATATACAAAATTATTGGTTTTCTCTTTTATTCTATTTTCTACTTTGTTGGTTTTAGTTCCTGGAGGTAACATGAGTTTCATGCTGTCTGATAAATTGCAAAAATATCTTTTTGCAATCCATTTTGCTAATTTTATTCTGTTTTCATTTAAGAAAGGATTATCTACTCTACTTGCAATTTCTTTTGTTTCAAAAGAAGTTTTTTCTTTTAAACCTACTACAAAGCCTTCTTCTAGAGTTTTTCTTCTGCCGAAAGGAACAAAAACTCGATTACCTATTTGAATTTGTTGTTCCATGTCTTTTGGCACTTTATAGTCAAAGGTTCTATCTAAGTCTTTTGCATTGGAATTTAAAATAATTTCTGCAATCATGTTTTCCCTCCTTTCTATTTTTTCAAGTTTATAATTGACTTCTTATAGTTGGTCTTTCTTAATTTTTTACTTTTTTTCTAATATATTTTTTAATAAGAATTATATATTATTATTTGCTATAGTATATCAAAAATTTTATTTTAAAACAATAAAAAATAAAGAAGAAAATAGAAAATACCTAAAATCTTTACATCAGATTTTAGGTATTTTCTACGAACTATTCATGCCAATAGAGGAACAGGGTTTTTCCTGCTAAATCAAACCGCCTACGAATATTAATTAATTCATTAAGCGTAGTGATTTCTTTTTCTTCCCCATCCTCTTTGTAGTACACCAGTTCACCTGAATGTACCATATGATAAGCCTCATCAAAACTCATTTCAACATCTTTTTCTGAAACCTTAGCTTTTTCCTGCTGAACTGAGTATATGATACACTCCTGTACACCTTGTTGGCTCAAGTTATATAAATACTTAAGCCTTTCCTGATTGTGAACAACTTCCGTGTTGTCCTGCCTATCTTTAAATTGGCATACTACTGTGTGTCCCCGAGCAAGCTTTGCTATTGCCTGCTCATAGCTTAGCTGTTTTTTCTTCATGTTTTTTCCTCCCATTAGTTAGGACTTCTCTACATAGTTACATTTTTATTATAGCATTTTCTTTATTTTATGTCAATTATTGGAAGAATATTTTGTATTTAATTTATGATAAAATCACCTTAAAAGTTTGTAAGCAAAAATTTCACCTTTGTATGTATAAATATA
>CANRLO010000007.1 GCA_947631495.1 uncultured Clostridia bacterium | reverse complement strand
GCAAAACAAGCAAAAGAAGAATATATAAATGCACAAATAGCAGAGCAAGAAGGAATAAACAACTTAGAAAAACAAATCGAAGAATTAAATAAAGGACTTCCACAAAATACACCTGAAACGGATGCAGGAACAGAAGTACAAATACCAAGTAAGTGGTTAACGACAACCTCTGCGTATGTGCAAACAGAAACAGGAGAAATAGTAAAGAAAGCAGTAGTAGCATCAAATGTAAAAGCAATATCAACAGGAAATGGAGAGATAGTACCAGTACCAGAAGGATTTTACTATGTAGGAGGAACAGTATCAAGTGGAGTAGTAATATCAGATAATAAAGATGACCAAAATAAATATGCAGGGCAAGCAAATGTACCAGCAGGAGCAATATATAACGAAGATGGAAGTGCAAAAAGGATAATATATAATGAAGAAGGAAAAGTAATAATAGATGAATTTACAGAAGAAGAAAAAAATACAGCAATACTAGGAAATCAATTTGTATGGATACCAGTAACAGAAGAAAAATATGTAAAAACAAAATGGGATTCAAAATATCAAGATACCACATGGGAAACACAAACCAATTTAGCAGAACTTGCGCAGATAAGAAAATATGAAGGTTTTTATGTAGGAAGATATGAAGCAGGAACTAGCGATATTACTTTAACAGTAGATTCAAAAAATATAGATTTTTCAGTGGCGCATGAAGCAAGTGGTGGTCAAAATACAGATTTTTCTATAAGAGATGACTTAAACAACCATACAGTAACAGGAAAAATAACGAGTAAAGCAGGAGAAATACCATATTATCATGCAGACTATTTTACAGCTGTAAAATTAACTCGTAATATGTACCAAACTGATTATGTGCAAAGTGGATTAGTAACAGGAACAATGTGGGATGCTATAATGAATTTTATAGCAGGTGATGAAATTTCAATAGTAACAACGGATTGCAAATGGGGAAATTACATTACAGAAACTGAAGATGTAACCTTTGAAACAGGGCGAGGAAGATATGCTACGGTGGATTCAGGTAATGGTTCAATGACATCAGCATTTCAACCATCAGATGAAAAATTCCATTGTGGTATAAGAACTACGGCAAGCACAGAAGGAGTAAAGCAAAAGAATTTATATGATATAGCAGGAAATTTATGGGAATGGACACAAGAAACAGCATATGCTAGTAACGTAGAAGAACACTACATTCGTCGTGGAGGTAGCTTCTTCGGTTCTTATTCTAGTAACCCTGCATGCTACCGTACTGGCGGTTCTGCAACTTACGCTAGTACTAACTATGGCTTTCGTCCTGTACTTTATATCATGTAGCACTGAAAATATAATAACAATCGTCTCTAGTAATAGAGGCGTTTTTCTATTGAAAAAATAAAGAATTTAAAGTCTTTTATATAAGTAATATAAGGAAAAATAGAACTCCAATTTATAAATTTTACAAAAAACTATTGACGAAAGAAAAACGTATTGGTAAAATGATAAAAATAAAGTAGTAACTCATAGACATAATGTGAATTAAAACGTAAATAATAATAAAAAAATTTTAAAGAAAATAGGAAAAGAATAAATAAAGAGATAAAAATACTAAGATAATAATTTATAAATTATTATTTTAGTAAAAAACGGAGGAAACCAATGAAAAAAATTAGAAAAGAAAAACAAAGAAATTTCAAAGGAATTACACTAATTTCACTTGTAATTACAATTATTATTTTAATCATTTTAGCGGGAATTAGTATAAATTTAATATTAGGAGAAAATGGCTTATTTACAAAAGCAAGAGAAGCACGAGAAAAGTTTTTAAATGCACAGGCAGAAGAAGAAGCAAAAATAGCAGAATTAGAAATGCAAATTAAAGACAATGAAAATTTACCAGAAAATACAGAAAAAACACCAGCAGGAACAGAAGTAAAAGTACCAAGTAAGTGGTTAACAACAACACCTGCATATATAGAAACAGAAAAAGGAGAAATAGTAAAGAAAGCAGTAGTATCATCAAATGTAAGAGCAGTAGCAACAGGAAATGGAGAAACAGTACCAGTACCAAAAGGATTCTATTATGTAGGAGGAACAGTATCAAGTGGAGTAGTAATATCTGATAATATAAAAGACCAAAATAAATATGTAGGTCAAGCAAACGTGCCAACAGGAGTGGTATATAATACAACAGATGGAACGGTAGACAAAACATCAACAGAAATAGAAGGATTAATAGGAAACCAATTTGTATGGATACCAGTAACAGAAGAAAATTATAAAAAAGTAGATTGGAATAAAATAAGTGAAAATGATTATGATAATGCCACATGGGAAACACAAACACACTCATCAGAGTTGGTACAAATTAGAAAATATGGTGGCTTTTATATAGGAAGATATGAAGCAGGAACAAGTGAAATTACAATATCAACAGGTACAATAACAGTAGATTTTTCAGGAGCTCATACAGCAAGTAGTTGGCAAAATACAGATTTTTCTATAAGAGATGGACTAAATCATACTGCAACAGGAAAAATAACAAGTAAGGCAGGAGAAATACCATATTATCATGCAGACTATTTTACAGCATTAGAATTAAGTAATAGAATGTATCAAACAGAATATGTGCAAAGTGGATTAATAACAGGAACAATGTGGGATGTTATTATGAAATTTATAGCAGGTGATAATACTTCAATTGTAACAACAGGAAGCACATGGGGAAATTACAATGAACAAACTGATGATGTAACATTTATAGATGGCCAAGGAAGATATGCAACAGTAACGCCAAGTGGTAGTAATACAGGAAGTAACGATGCTTTTACAAAATCAGATGGAGAATATCATTACGGAATACGAACTACAGCAAGTACAGAAGGAGTAAAGCAAAAGAATTTATATGATATAGCAGGAAACTTATGGGAATGGACACAAGAAGTAGCCTATCCTAATAACACAGTAGAATGTTACATGCTTCGTGGGGGTAGCTTCAACTATGCTTACTATAGTTACCCTGCGTGTTACCGTGCTTACGACACTACGACTACTCCTTACACGTTCACCGGTTTTCGACCTGTACTTTATATAATATAGTTGAAAATATTCTAATAAATATATGAATAAAAATAAAAGAAGTAATAAAAAAATAAAATATAAAAAGTAGAATGAAACAGAATAAAGGAAAAAATATAGTAAAAATTAAATTATAGTTATAAAGAAAATGAAGTCGCAAATTGCGACTTCAAATAAAACTTGAAGTTATGAATTGTGCCTTCAAGTTTTTTTGCTTTCAACTAACAGAAGAAGAAACACAATCTTTAAGGTTGCAATTTGCAACCTTAAACGAAAATGATAGAGGACAACGCAGAAAATATATGCCAGTATTATTAAGATAGTTAATATGTAGATAAAATAAGTAATTTTTCTACTAAAAATAATAATTATATACTTGACATTATAAAAACAAATGTTTTATAATATACGCAAAGTGAAAAAGGATGTGATAGTATGGAAAAAGAAAATAGTATCGCACCAATAAATGAAGAATTAAATGTAGTAAATAATGTAGCAAATTATGAAACAGAAAATATCAAAAATTTAATTTATAACATAAGAGGAAAACAAGTAATGTTAGATAGTGATGTGGCTATGCTATATAATTGTGAAACTAAATATGTAAATCGTGTTGTAAAAAGAAATATTGAGAGATTTCCAGAAGAATTTTGTTTTCAATTAAAAGAAAATGAGTTTGATTTTTTAAGGTGCCAATTTGTCACCTTAAAGAGCAATGGGAGAGGACAACATAAAAAGTATTTACCATACGTGTTTACAGAACAAGGAATAGCAATGCTTTCTGGATTATTAAAAAGTGAAATAGCAGTTAAGGTAAGTATTAACATTATGAAAGCATTTGTTGAAATGAGAAAATTTTTATTAAACAATGGACAAGTATTTCAAGATATAAATTTGATAAAAAGTAAATTATTAGAGCAAGATGCAAAATTACTAAGTTATGATGAAAAATTTAACTTAATCTTCGATGAACTCCAAAAAGGTAAACAAGAAGAATTCAAACAGAAAATATTTTTTAATGGACAAATCTATGACGCCTATAGTTTAATAATAGATATCATAAAAACTGCACAAAATAAAATTTTAATCATAGACAATTACATAGATGATAGCATTTTAAAAATGTTATCAACGAAAAATAAAGATGTAGAAGTTGTGATATTAACATCACAAAATAGCAATATAAAAAAATTAGATATTCAAAAATTCAATAAACAATATTCTACATTAAAATTAGCCTATAGCAATAAATTTCACGATAGATTTATAGTAATAGATAATAAAAATTTGTATCACATTGGTGCATCACTTAAAGATTTAGGAAAGAAATGTTTTGCAATTCCTAAAATAGAAGATATGGAATATATAGAAAAAATCAGTAATTTTGATTGAAATAAAAATAAATCTATGCTAATATATATTTATAAAATTTTATAATCTCCAAATTAAATATCAAAAGGAGTTTTAATAGATGTAACTATTAATAAAGCATTATAAGACAAATGTCGAAAAGAAAGGAGAAAAAAATGAATTTTAACGAAGAAATAGATAAAGAACTAAAATCAGATGGCATATGTGGTGGAAAAATTATTAAAATTCCAAAAGCAGATAGAGGAACACCTGAAGATTATGCAAAACTGGAAGCAAAAATACAATTAAAAACTATGGAAAATGATATAATGCTAAGTAAAAGTATGGAGTATGCAAAAAAATCTATTTTAATTTAAGAACATAAGAGGTTGCTTTATTAGCAACCCCTTAAATTTTATATCTCAATCTTCGGATGATATCTCTCAAGCCACATATTTACTTGGCAAAGGTTAATGTAATTATCAAAAGTAAAGTGTAGAAATACACTTTATTTTTTTAAGAAGAATTAAAGAAGCTATAAAAATACTACAAAAAATAATGATGATATACTTGACATCATAAAACAAATGTTTTATAATATACGCAAAGTGAAAAAGGATGTGATAGTATGGAAAAAGAAAATAGTATCGCACCAATAAACGAAGAATTAAAAGTAGTAAATAATGTAGCAAATTATGAAACAGAAAATATCAAAAATTTAATTTACAACATAAGAGGGAAACAAGTAATGTTAGATAGTGATGTGGCTATGCTATATCACTGCGAAACAAGAATTATAAATCAAGCTGTTAAGAGAAACATAGAAAGGTTTCCAGAAAGATTTTGTTTTAAATTAAATGAGATAGAAGTAATAAACTTGAAATCACAAAATGTGATTTCAAGTTTAACAAAAGTAAATACATATGGTGGTAGAAGAAAACTACCATATGTATTTACAGAGCAAGGCATAGCAATGCTTTCAGGGTTACTTAAAAATGAAATTGCAGTTCAAGTAAGTATTAGCATTATGGATGCGTTTGTTGAAATGCGAAAATTTATATCAGCAAATGGACAAGTATTTCAAGATATAAATTTGATAAAAAGTAAATTAATAGAGCAAGATGCAAAATTACTAAGTTATGATGAAAAATTTAACTTTATCTTTGATGAACTCCAAAAAGAAAAACAAGAAGAATTCAAACAGAAAATATTTTTTAATGGACAAATATATGATGCCTATAGTTTAATAATAGATATCATAAAAACTGCACAAAATAAAATTTTAATCATAGACAATTACATAGATGATAGTATCTTAAAAATGCTATCAAAGAAAAGTAAAGACGTAGAAGTAATAATTTTAACATCATCAAAAAGCAATTTAAGGAAAATAGACATTCAAAAATTCAATAAACAATATCCAAAATTAAAAATATCATATACAAATAAATTTCACGATAGATTTATAGTAATAGATAACAAAGATTTATATCATTGTCGGTGCATCACTTAAAGATTTAGGAAATAAATGTTTTGCAATATCTAAAATAGAAGATATAGAATATATAGAAAAAATCAGCAATTTTGATTGAAATTAACGTAAAAATATGTTAATATTATTGTACACTTTAATTGAAGCCTATTATATAGGTATAGATAACTCTAAATACATTATAAAAAACAGGAGGAAACAAAAATGCTAAAATGTCATGATTTTATTAATGGAGAGTACTATGAGGATACTTTTACAGGGGAAACAATGTCAATACAAGAATATTACGAGAGAGAAAATGAAAAAGAACTACGTCGGGAATGTCAACAATACATACTTATAAAAAAGTGTGAAAGCATAATTCATAATTCATATTTCTATTGTGATTTATTTAAATGGCATTATTATTTGTCAGAAAATAAACCAGAAGACACAATTATCCTGTCTAATAACGAATATATCAAGAAAGAAGGTAAAAAGTATTTTTATCGTTCTTATAAAGGAGAGGATTATCTTTTTTTGGAGGTTACGTGTAATAAACTCTTGTCCATCGACAAAATCGACAAAATAGAAGAAATATATGGATTTATTTTATGTACAATAAAAGGAAAAGGTATTTTATATACGAAAGAGCAATTTATAGAAAAAATAAAATAATGTGTTGAGTTATCATTGAAAAATGGAGAATATCGCTAAATTGTGATATTCTCCATTTTTACTTTATAATTCAATCTTCGGTTGATATCTCTCAAGCCACATATTTACTTGGCAAAGGTAAGCCATAAGTTGAGGACCGGTCATTAACTGCCCAAACCAAGGTCTTGTAAAGGCTTTGCCATCTGTCTCCAAAATTTCTAAAATATATTCTCTATTAAGCAAGTCATTAATAGGAGCATTCTTATCTTCCATAATCTTGGTTAACATGCCTTTTACAGTATTTAAATAAGTAGGGTTCCAAGTTTTAGGGTAAGGGCTTTTCTTTCTATCTACAATTTCAGAAGGTAAAATATCCTTCATAATATAACGAAGCAAGCCTTTTTCTCTACCATTCAATGCCTTAATTTCCCAAGGAATATTCCATACATATTGAGCTAAACGATAATCGCAGAAAGGAACACGAAGCTCAAAACCATTATACATAGCCATTTTATCACTTCTATCTAAAAGCGTCTGCATAAACCAATTCAAAGTTAAATGAGAAATTTTCCTTTTTTCTGCTGTTTCTTTTGAATCTGAATCTAAAATAGTGACTTCATCTAAACTTTCGTTATAGCGATAATCAATATAATCTTTTAAATTTACTTCTTTACTAATAGCAGGGTTTAGCAATTGTTGTCTTTCATTAATTGCAATAGACCAAGGAAAAGTATTGCTATTTAAAGCATCCTCACGGAAAAACCAAGGGTAACCTCCAAAAATTTCGTCTGCACATTCACCTGTTAAAGAAACAGTAGCCTCAGGCTTTACATTTTTACAAAATAGAAGTAGGGAAGAATCCACATCTGCCATACCTGGGTAATCTCTTGCTATCATAGCATCTTCTAAAGCCCTCGCAAGTTCAGGTGTATCTAGCACCACTGTTTTATGGTTGGTATGCAATTTTCTTTGCATAATGTCAATATAGAATTTATCTGAATTTGGCTGAAAATCTGTTTTTTGAAAATTCTTATCATTATCCACATAATCTACTGAAAAAGTATTAAGAGGTGGGAGGTTATGCTCTTTGCAATAATTTGAAGCATATAACGTAATAATACTAGAATCTAGCCCACCAGATAGAAAAGTGCATAAAGGTACATCAGAAACAAGTTGTCTTTTAATAGCATCTTCTAACAAAAACCTTACTTTCTCACAAGTAGTGCCAAAACTATCTGTGTGAGGTTTACTTTCAAGTTTCCAATACCTTTCTATATGAAGGCCATCTTTATTAAAAATACCAAAATGAGCAGGACGAAGCTCGAAAATATCCTTAAAAATACCATTGCCAGAAGTGTGGCAAGGACCAAGTCCAAATAATTCACAAATTCCTTCTTTTTCAATTACAACAGGAATATTTGGAAAAGCAAAAATAGATTTTACTTCTGATGCAAAAATGAAATAGTCATCTTTTATACAATAATAAAAAGGTTTTACGCCAAAATGGTCTCTTGCAAAAAATAATTCTTGCTTCTTGTCATTCCATATAGCAAAAGAAAAAATACCATTTAATTTATGAACAACGTTATTTCCCCAATAAATGTAACTTTTTAGAAGCACTTCTGTATCAGAATGTCCTTCAAAAGAAAAATTAGCCTCTATTAACTCTTTTCTTAAATCTTCTGTATTATATAATTGACCATTATAAATAATGGTATAAGTATTATCTTCATATCGACAAGTCATAGGTTGTTTGCCACCTTTTGGGTCAACCACAATTAAACGTTTATGTCCAAGCATAGCATGTTTATTGCAAAAAACACCATCTTCATCTGGACCACGCCTTGAAATTTTTGTCATCATATTAGATAACACATTCTTATATTTTTCTTGTTCTAACTCTTGTTTTAAATTGACAAAACCAACAATTCCACACATTATTATAAAAAACCTCCTAATATAATAATGCTAAGTAAAAGAAACTTAACATTATTATTTTTAACTTTTTTTAAAATATTATTTCTTCCTTTAATAATATATACAAAATGTGGAAAATGTTACATATTTGCTTGACTTTTTACATAAAATGTAATATAATATCATTGTTACAAGATATGATCTTTCGTTTTGTAATATGGAAACCTGTAGGTTTCCAGCATCTTCTCTAAGGAACGGTCCTACTAGGATTGGCCGTCCACTGCTTTATGGAGATAGGTTTCACTAGCCTAGCACAAAATAGTTTTTGCTAGTCCTAGAATTGCCATCCATCAGTCTGTTACTCCGGATACACAGATTAAGGCAATAGCAAAATAAGGAGGTACCTGTTTTTTAGGTACCTCCTTTTGATTAAAAACTTTACTTTAAAAAGGAAAATGAAACTCGCTTCCTTTATATTCATAGTAAAGTGATACTACTTCACCATATACAATAGTATATGATGTTTTTTCTGCTTCTTTAGGAAATGTAATAGAAATAATATGACCTTTATCATTTTGTATAACTTCAAGTTCAGGATGTTCTTCTAAAAAATCTTCAAAAGTTTCCTGAATTTTTATAGCTTTTATCATTCTATGTGCCTCCTTTGAAGAATATGAAATTTAATCTGCTATCTATTATAGCAAGAATATTATGAAAACACAAGTACTATAACGAAATTTATATTTGTATTTTCTATTTTTTTTGCCTTAAGTATTGACAAAGAATAAAAAAATTAGTATAATTTTATGGTACTTGAAAAAGAGAAAACTATGTAACATACATATAAAAAGAACAATTACGAGGGGGGATAAAAATGGCACAACCAAAAAGAAGATGGTCAAAAGCAAGAACAGGTTTAAAAAGATCAACATGGAAGTTAGAAAATAAAAATTTAGTAGCATGTCCACATTGTCATGAAATGATGGAACAACATAAAGTTTGCTCTAATTGTGGCTACTATAATGGAAAAGAAGTAATCGCAAAGAAAGAAAATTAAAAATTTGTGGTAAAAAGGTTAGTCTTTTTACCACAATTTTTTTTATATAGTAGGAAAGTTCTCCTTGTAGGAGGACTTTCTGTACTAGATAAATATGTCGAGCCTTAGATTTTCTTAAAATTTCCATTTGCTAGAAAATCTTAGGCTCGATTTTTTATTTTAAACTACTTTTTTACATTAGTTGCATTCAAAAATAACAAATGATATAATAGACACAAATTTTAAAAAAGTTATAAAAAAGGGGAAAACAAATGACAGAAAAAGATGAAATAGTTAATGAAATACTAAAATTTATAAAAGAAAATAAATGGTTTCACTATGGTATTATTATTTTAATTGGAATTATTTTAAGCCTTCCTTTAAGTCAAATACAAATACGAGATACACATGATGGAGCGCTTCATTTTTTACGTGTTTTAGGAACGGAAGATACATTAAAAATAGGGCAATTTCCGCCACTAATAAATCAAAATTATTGTAATGCTTCTGGCTATGCTATGAATTTATTTTATCCACCATTAGTAACTTATCTTCCTTTACTTATTAAATTGTTTGTAGAAAATTATATGGTTGCATTAAAAATATTTGCTGCAATTTGTATTATACTATCTGGAATAACTATGGAACAATTTGTATATGAAGTAACCAAAAAAAGAGGAATAGCTTTATTTGCGGCTATATTTTATTTAATTGCACCATATAAACTTGGCAATGTATATAAAAGATTTGCTATAGGTGAATTTACAGCAATGGTATTTATGCCACTTGTATTTTTAGGGCTTACTAATCTAATAGAAGGAGACCAAAAGAAACATTATTATATTGCTATTGGCGCAATTGGCTTAATGCTATCTCATACAGTTACTACTTTATATACAGCTATATTTTGCGTTTTTTACTTACTATTTAATTTAAAACAATTCAAAAAAAAGGATGTTATTAAGAAATGTATAATTAATACAATCTTTATTTTACTTGTTAGTGCACTTTTTTGGTTGCCATTACTAGAGGCTACGTCTTTAGCAGATTATACCATTATGAATAATGAAATAATGAGTACTAATGGAAATTATGTAATGAAAAATACAATTTCATTTTCTCAATTTTGGAAGGATATAGGTGAAGTAAATGCAACAACATATCAATTAGGAATTCCTACAATTATAGTTTTTTTACTAAGTATTTTTGTAATTCGAAAAGTAGATATGAAATACAAAGATTTTTACTTAATTAGTATTATTTTTTCTTTGATTTCTATATTTATGGCAAGTAAATTTTTTCCATGGGTAATTATACCGGACTCACTTTGTAAATTACAATATCCATGGAGAATGATAGGTTATTTTAACTTGTTTTCAAGTTTTGTTTGCGGTGTTAACTTGTTTATTTTATTAAAAGAATTAAAGAAAAAAGAACTATTAAAAATATGCCTTGTATTCATTGTGGTTACTGCTAGTATTTGCAATAGTTTAGTAATTATGAAACAATTTTATGCATTAGATAAAGAAAAAGATACAAAATATGTAAATACTATTTTAGAAAATAAAAAAATTTCTCATTTTAGAATTAACAGAGATTATATGCCATTAAAAGCAATATTGATACAAAGAACTTATGTTGTAGAAAGAAAAGATATCACTTATGTACTAGAAGGAAATGCAGAAATTCATGATGAGAATAAAGTTAATTTAAAAGATGAAATGAAACTAGAAAAAGTAGATAAAGGTACATTGTTAGAATTTCCTTATTATTACTATCCAGGTTATAAAGTAACAGTTACTGTAAATGGAATAGAAAAAGAAATAAAAACAATAGAATCTGAGCATGGTTATCTTGCATGCTATTTAGATGAAGCAATAGAAGAAGGAAACCTTACTGTAGAATATGTAGGCACTGCAATTACTTATATTTCTTATGGTATTTCTGCAATTAGTCTTGTTGCTTTTATTGCGTATATTGTAATAGAAAGAAAAAATAAAAAATAAAAAATAAAGTTTTATTTATTAGCAGTATTTTTTTCGTAAAGTACTAAATTATAACAAGGAAAGAGATGATAGTAAAAGTGAGTAAAATAAAAGAAATATTAAAAAAAGAAAATAGTAAAAATATTTTGATTTTATTATTTGTTTCTTTCCTTGTTTGCCTTCCGCTTCTAAGCAAAAAAATAGACATTAGTTACGATGACGGTGTGCAACATATTACAAGATTAATGGGAACATATCAATCTATTCAAGAAGGACAACTATTTCCTGTTATTATGTCAAAATTTTGTAATAATTTTGGCTATTCTTGGAACTTATTTTATAGTCCCTTTACTGCTTATGTTCCATTACTCTTTAAATTATTAGGATTTTCTTTTACTAGCTGTATTAAATTATTTATGTTTTTTGTTGTTTTTGCATCTGGCGTTACCATGTATTTCTTTACAAAAGAAGTAACGAAAAATAAAAAAATTGCTTTAATAGCAGGAATTTTTTATTTATTTGCACCATATCGCTTTACCGATATGTATATTCGAAATGCGTTATCAGAATTGACTTCTTTTGTATTTTTACCAATGGTATTTCAACGGACTATATGGTGTTTTAAAAGGAAAGCCAAAAAGAGAATATATATTAATACTAGGTAGTGTAGGGCTTATCTTAACACATACCATTATTACCATGTATACTGCTATTTTATGCTCTATTTACTTATTATGGCAAAGCAAAGCTCTAAAGAAAAGAGAAGTAATAAGAAAAATTATAGTATCCATTGTCTTTATTATTCTTCTAACTGCATTCTTCTGGTGTCCTTTATTAGAGCATAAATTAGGAGCAGAATATGAAGTATTTCAGCCAGGTAGAATGGAGCGCACAGAAGTACTAATTGCATTTAAGCTAAATTTCATAGATTTACTTTTCACTACCTCAAAACAAGGAATGATTTATGAAATTGGACTTATTAGCATTATTTTACTGATTTTATCACCTTTAGTAATAAAAAAAATAAGAGAAAAATGCAAACATACTGATTTTTATCGTTTCTATATTTTTGCTCTTGTAGCAGGCATTATATGCCTTATTATGACATTAAAAGTATTTCCATTTGAACATTTACCTGCAATTTTAAAAATGCTACAATTTTCATTTAGACTATTAGAATTTTCTTCATTCTTCTTAGCATTTGTAGCAGCAGTTAATTTTTCTGTATTATTGAAAAAGGTAAAAAGTAAAGATATTTGCCTTCTTTTAGTTTTACTAATACTAACAAGCAGTTTATTTATTTTTTATTTACCATATACAGAAAACTTAAATGAAGAACGTTTATGGCCAGCAGTAAGGGTAACAAGTGAAACAGGTAGAGTTCACGCAGGTTGTGCAAGTTTTGAATATTTACCAAGTAAAGCATTTCAAAATCGAAGTTATATTGAAACAAGAGAAGATAGAATATATGTGTTAGAAGGAAATGCAGAAATAAAAATGCAAAATAAAGAAAATATAAATTTAAAAAGTATTGTATCTGCAGAAGGAGAAGCAAAAATAGAATTACCTTATATATATTATCTAGGATATGAAGTAACTTTAGAACAACAAGGCAAAAAAGAAACATTAAAGCCTTATGAAACAGAAAATGGATTTGTAGGAGTTACCTTAGAAAATGTAGAAGAAGGAATTTTAGAGGTGCATTATACAGGGACTAACCTTATGAAATTTTCTGCTATGGTTTCCATTTTGGGAGTTGTAGGATTAGTAGGAAAATATGTGCTTGAAGGCATAGAAAAACACAATATTGCATTGACGAAAAAACAAAAATAGTATAGAATAAACATGATAAAAAGAGGTGAAACAAATGAGCAAGCCAACCGTGGCAATTGTAGGAAGACCAAATGTAGGAAAATCCACATTTTTTAATTATATAGCAGGAAAAAGAATTTCTATTGTTCAAGATGAACCAGGTGTTACAAGGGACAGAGTTTATGCAGATGCCACTTGGAAAGGAAGAAGTTTTACTTTAATAGATACCGGAGGAATTGAACCAGAATCGGAGGATATTATTGTTTCTCAAATGAGAGAGCAAGCAAACATTGCTATCAATATTGCAGATGTTATAGTATTTCTTACCGATATGAAACAAGGGGTTACAGCAACCGATGAAGAAATTAGCTTAATGCTTAAAAAATCGAAGAAGCCTGTTGTTTTAGTTTGCAATAAAGCAGATAATTTTGGTAAAACAGCAGATGACATTTATGAGTTTTACAATTTAGGACTAGGCACTCCATATCCTGTATCATCAGTAAATGCCTTAGGAATTGGAGATGTACTAGATGCCATATATGAGAACTTCCCAGAAACTGAAGATGAAGAAGATGGAAGTGTTATAAAAGTAGCAGTTATTGGAAAGCCAAATGTAGGAAAATCCTCTTTAATTAATAAAATTTTAGGAGAAAACAGAGTAATTGTAAGTGATATAGCAGGCACCACGAGAGATGCCATAGACTCTGAATTTGAAAATGAATTTGGAAAATATGTTTTTATAGATACTGCAGGCATTCGTAGAAAATCTAAAGTAGAAGAACAAATAGAAAAATATAGTGTCATGAGAAGTCTTTTAGCAGTAGAAAGAGCAGATGTATGTCTTCTTATGATAGATGCAAATGAAGGAGTAACAGAGCAAGATAAAAAAATAGCAGGAGAAGCACACGAGGCAGGAAAAGCAAGTATTATAGTAATCAACAAATGGGACGCTTATGAGAAAGACGAGCACACAATGGAGCAATATAAAAAAGAAGTATATGAGCAACTTGCATATTTATCTTATGCACCAATTATATTCATTTCAGCCAAAACAGGGCAAAGAGTAAATCAATTATTTGAGTTAATTAATAAAGTAGCAAATCAAAATGCAATGCGAGTTTCAACATCTGTCTTAAATCAAGTATTAAATGAAGCCATTGCTATTGTACAACCACCAACAGATAAAGGAAAACGCTTAAAAATTTTTTATATGACACAAGCATCCACCAAACCACCAACATTTGTTGTGTTTGTAAACGATAAAAAATTATTTCATTTTTCATATGAAAGATATTTGGTAAATCAAATACGAAAAGAATTTACTTTAACAGGAACGCCTGTTAGAATAATAGTAAGGGAAAAAAAGGAGGAATAAAAAATGGCAACTTATATTGTTGTAACAATTATAGCTTATTTATTAGGAAGTATTAGCTTTTCAGTTATTATTAGTAAAAAATTAGCAGGATTTGATGTAAGAGAAAAAGGCAGTGGAAACGCAGGAACCACAAATGTATTAAGAACAGTAGGAAAGAAAGCATCTATAATTACACTAATTTGCGATATTTTAAAAGGAGTAGTTGCAGTTTTAATTGCTTATATTGCAGGACTTATTGTAAAAGAAGGAATTGACAAAGCATTACTAATTCAGCTTGCAGGAATTGCAGTTATATTAGGACATACATTCCCAATCTTCTTCCAATTTAAAGGAGGAAAAGGAATAGCAACAGCTTTAGGTGTTCTATTAGTAACAAACTGGAATATCGGATTAATTTGCCTAGTATTTGCTTTAGTATTAATGATTTTAACAAGAATGGTATCATTAGGTTCTATAGCAGCAGCTATTTTATTCCCTGTACTAATTACTTTTATGCCACACAATAGTTATTTAGTAGATGGAAACTATATTATATACAGCATTTTACTTGCAGCTTTAGTAGTATTCAACCATAGAGCTAATGTAAAACGTTTACTTTCTGGAACAGAAAATAAAATAGATTTTAAAAATTTAAAGAAATAAAATGAACAAGAGGGATGAACAAGAGGGACGCCCCTTTTCGTTTCAAAATGGAACGGTGGGGACACCCCTTTTCTATTATTTTACTATTTCACTAAAAGAAAATGGTAAATTTAAAACTGCGAATAAACAAACTGAAAAATAAAGAACATTTTAAAATTATAAAAATAAAGAAAGATAAAGAATTTAAGAAAAATAAAAAAATATAGAATAAAGAAAATTAAAACAAAATTAATCAAATTAAAAAGGAGAAAAAAGTGAAAAAAATAGCAATTATAGGTAGTGGAAGTTGGGGAGTAGCCCTTGCAATTCACTTAGCAAAACTAGGAAATGAAATAAAAATCTGGTCTTTTATGCAGGAAGAAGCAGATTTAATTAATAAAGAAAAAAAGTGCAAATTTTTACCAGAAATTACAATTCCAGAAGGAATTATTTGTACTACTTCTTATGAAGAAGCAATAAATGGTTCAGACGTTATTTTGCATGTCACACCATCAAAATTTACAAGAAATACAGTAAAAGAATATAAAAAATATGTAACTAATCAAACTATCGTAATTTGTTCAAAAGGGCTAGAAACAGAAACTTTATCTACTCTAGATAAAGTATTTAAGGAAGAAATGCCAGAAGTAAAAATAGCAATTTTATCACGGACCAAGTCATGCAGAAGAAGTATCCAAAGGAATTCCAACGGCAATGGTAATTGCGTCAGAAGATGAAAAAGTAGCAGATGAAATTAGTGATATTTTTATGAATGAAAATTTAAGAGTTTATACTTCTTCAGATGTAAAAGGAGTAGAACTAGGAGGAGCCTTAAAAAACATTATTGCATTTTGCGCAGGTGTAGCAGCAGGAATAGGACTTGGAGATAACTCTTTTGCAGCTCTAATTACAAGAGGACTAACAGAAATAGCAAGGTTAGGAGAAACTTTAGGTGGAAATAAAGAAACATTCTATGGCTTAACAGGTTTAGGGGACTTAATTGTTACATGCCTTAGCGAGCATAGTAGAAATAGAACCGCAGGCAAATTAATGGGGCAAGGAATGTCCTTAGAAGATGCAAGAAAGAAAATTGGAATGGTAATAGAAGGAGTAGATAACATAGAAGTAGCCCATGAACTTGCACAAAAATATAATGTAGATATGCCAATTGTAAATACTGTATATGATATGCTATATAATGGCTTAAGCCCACAAGAGGGAGTAACACTTCTAATGACAAGAGACAAAAAAGCAGAATAATAAAGCAGTGGTACAAATTGTTCCAAATGGAGCAACTTGGGACTGTCCCTAATTGCGACAATGGAGGAAAATATGAAATTAGTTATTCAAAGAGTAAAACATGCTAGCGTAGAAGTAGACAACAAAATAGTAGGAAAAATAAGGCAAGGTTTTCTTGTCCTTCTTGGTGTAGGACCAGAAGATACAAAAGAAACAGCAGATTTTCTTGTGCAAAAGTTAATTAAATTAAGAATATTTGAAGATGAAAATAATAAAATGAATCTTAGTATAAAGGATGTAAAAGGAGAACTTTTAATTGTTTCTCAATTCACTCTTTATGCAGATTGTTCTTCAGGAAATAGACCAAGTTTTTCAAATGCTGCTAAACCAGATAAAGCAAATGAATTATATGAATATTTTATGCAAAAATGTAGAGAAGAAAATATTGTTGTAGAACATGGAATTTTTGGTGCTGATATGAAAGTAGAACTTTTAAATGATGGACCAGTTACTATTTTGCTAGAAAAATAGTAAGTTAAGATTATTTCAAAATATATACTTTATAACAAACAAAATAACTAAAATATTCAACATAAATTATTTTAAAAATATTGAAAAATTATGTTAAATATAATATAATTTTTGTAGTAATAAAGTTAAATACTTTTTTATAATAGGAGGGTATAATATGAGCAAAAATAAAGGACGGAACATTAAGGTAAGAGCATCAACAAAACTTCAAGAGTTAAAAGTTCCAAACAACATGGAAAATTTACCTATGAGAACTTTGGAGGCAGAAACTTGCATTGAGAATTTTATGCAAGAAAGAGTCAATCAGGTAAAAAGCAAAGGCTGGGGTTTAGCTCAATTTACTATTTCAGAGGTAATAATCAATAAGGAAAAAGGAGAACGCTACTTTCTCACTCTATCAGATTGCAAAATTTATACAAAGAAGCATCATTTGAAAATGAAATATTTTAACAAAGATAACAAGGAAACAGACAATGAGACGGAATGTACAAAAGTATGGTTCTTATTATGAAAAACCCTAAACACACGCTAAAATTAGGCGTGTGTTTTTTTATTTTTAATATGGATATCTTTCATACATATAACGAATTAAATCATCTACATTGTGCTCTGTTACATTAATTAAAATGTCTTCATCAAAACAAACCCACATATTTATTTTAAAATCTTCTATATTATCGATAAAAACACCTATCATATCTGCCATTTCAATAGGATTTTCAAAAGATTGTTCCCATTCAAGTAAATTATGATAATTTATCGAAGTATCATCTAAATTAGAATAAAATTGCTTTAAAAAGCGTTCAATTTCACCTTCTTTATTGCTAAATAATTTAATAAATGTTTTCATCGTCAAAATCTCCTTTTATGTTAGTATTTTAAATTTTTTTCGATTTATACAAGGAATAAAATTGAAAAAATTTATCATACTACAAAGAAAGAGGTGCAAAAATACGAAAAATAATAAAATCAATTTTTTTAACTCACTTGTGCACTAGGAAGGAATGAAATAACTATGAAAAAAATAATATTGACAATTATTATTATTGCCATAATTATTGCTATATCTGCTTTTGCTTATGTAATGGCAACGCAAAATAAAGAAGAAGGCTTAACTAATAAATCAGAAGAACAAATTGCTTATTTAGAAAATAAAGTTATTATGATGATGAATCACTTAAATCAAATTCGTTTTTCAAATAGCGTTGTAGTACAGCAAAATATAGATAATAAAGAAAGTTCTAATCAAAATCAAGGAACATCAGGAAATTCTGAAAGTGGCTCTAGTAGTGGTTCAGAACAAGGAGGAGAAAGTGGAGGCAATTCACAACAAGGAGAAGGAAGCTCATCACAAGGAGGTTCTTCTCAAAAATCTGAAACTTCCTCATCAGAAGACAACATTCAATTTGCAGTTAAAAATAATAGTATTTTAACAAATGAAAAACCAGAAATTGACTGGGACTATATCAAAACTAATACAGAAATTATATATTCTACATGGCCAAGTATGGTAGTTGATTTACATGAATTAAATGTGAAAAACGAAGATATTCTAAACTTTTCTTCTACTTTAGACCAAGTAACATTAAGTGCAAAGCAAGAGGATAAAACAGTAATGTTAAATAATTTAGCAAGTTTATATGCTTTACTTCCTAATTATAGAAGCCAAATTTCAAAAGATATGCAAGAAATCAATATTGATTATACCAAGGCATGTTTATTAAATGCTTATGCATTTGTAGAACAAGATAAATGGGATGAAGTAAAAAAACAATTGCAAAATGCAATTAGTTATTTTTCAAATATTATGAATAGCATTAATTCAAACGAACAAAAGCAAAGTCAAATTAGTAAAATTTATGTTTCTCTAAATGAATTAAATAATACAGTAGACAACAAAGATAAAGAATTGTTTTACATCAAATATCGTAATAGCATGGAAGAATTAGTTCATTTTTAGAATTGCAATTTGGGACGTCCTTTTTTGGCAATAAATTGCCATTTGGGACAGTCCTTTATTTTTTATATATAGAAGCACTATTCATTTTAGAAATTATTAAAAATAAAAGTACAAAAATTCTTAAGAAAAGATTTGAACGAGTCCCAAATCTGTTCCCAATCTTTTTTTCTACATATTTAAAAAGGAAAATAGTATTGACAGAAAAGTAAAAAAATAATAGAATAAAAACAAAAAAGTAGCAACTCATAAACATAAAATACTTTAAAAAAAGAATATTTGCTATTTGAAAAAGGAAAAAGAAAAGTATTATTTTTATGTAGGTCTAACATTTATAATAACAACAATAGAAAAAACTAAAAAAATAGTATAAGAAATTAAGAAAAAAACAAAACTAAAAAGAAACAAAGGAAAAGGAGAAAAAGAGAAATGCAAGAAAAAACAAAAAAAGAAAAAAATAACAAAAATAGTAAAGGAATTACTTTAATAGCGCTAGTTATAACAATTATAGTATTAATTATATTAGCAGGCATAAGTATCAATTTAGTGCTAGGAGAAAATGGGCTATTTAATAAAGCAAAACAAGCAGCAGAAGAATATAAACAAGCAGCAATAGATGAACAAAAAATGACGAATGATTTAGAAGAAGGAATAGACAAGATAGGAAATGACAATAGACCTAAAACAATAGAAGAAGCAAAAGAGAAAAATTATGGTTATTTTTATGAAAAGACCACTTTAGCAGATAGTGATGGAAATAAAATAGTAGTTCCAGCAGGTTTCAAAATCGCAGATGACTCAGGAAATAATGTAACAGAAGGAATAGTAATAGAAGATAAAGATATAACAACAGACGGAGATGGAAAACAAAGAGGTAACCAATATGTATGGATACCAGTAAGTAATATTAATGGGAAAGGAACCAATAAAATCAAAAAAAATAATGGCGCAGGAGCAACAGAAGACATAGAAATTACATTAGGAAGATATGAATTTGCAGATGGAACAGAAAGTTACCCAGATGATGAAGGTAATCCTATGACGATAGGACAAGAAATATTAAGACAAACGGCAGAAAATTATACTGAGGAAACTGATGAAATTTTAATAGGGTCATTTCATAAGGAATTAGTAACTTATCGTGAAGGAAAAGAAAGTGAAGGGACAGATGGATTAAATCGAACAGCGAAAGATTTAAAAGGATTTATTGATAGTGTAGAGGCAAATGGAGGCTATTATATAGCACGATATGAGGCAAGTTATGGAAAAGATGGAAAGCCAAATTCGAAAGTATCTGTAAATGAAAATAATACATCTTCTGCACCAACGCAAGAAGGATACTTATGGAATAATATAACACAAATAAAAGCAGCAGAAGCATGTGATAATATGTATGATACAGTAAGTTCAGACTTAATAAATAGTTATGCATGGGATACAGCCGTTTTGTATATCCAGAAATTTTCAGGAGATACAGATTATTCAAGGCAAGATGGAAAATCTATTAACAATAGTATAACAAATACAGGAAAGAACAGCAATGATGAAGTATGTAAAATTCATGATATGGCATTTAATTGCTTTGAATGGACAACTGAGAACTCTACGTACACGTATAGTTCTAGCGCGTACCCTTGTGTCAATAGGGGAGGCTGTTACTACAGCAGTGACTACTACACGAGCTATCGCAGCAAGAGTAATGCGACCGGCAGTTACAAGTCCGTCGCGTTCAGGCCCACACTTTATATAAGTAGCACTGTATCCTGATAAAAAAAGTGAAGAATAAAAATAATACAAAACAAAAACGAAAAAGAGGTTCTTAAATTTAAGAATCTCTTTTTTATAAAGAAAAATTATAAAAATATAATTCATTGAAAATACTTGACAAAGAAGTAAAGAAAGAATAAAATGAAAATACAAAAAGTAGTAACTTATAAACATAATGTAATAAAAAAGAATATTTGCTATTTGAAAAAAGGAAAAAAAGTATTTTTATGTAGGTCTAGTATTTATAATAGCAACAATACGAAAAATTAAAAAAATAGTATAAAAAAACAACATTAAAAAGAAACAAAAGAAAAGGAGAAAAAAGAGAAATGCAAGAAAAAACAAAGAATAACAAATTTGTACAGAAAAAAATAAAAAAAGAAAAAAATAACAAAAATAATAAAGGAATTACTTTAATAGCGTTAGTTATAACAATTATAGTATTAATTATATTAGCTGGAATAAGTATAAATTTAGTGTTAGGAAAAAATGGAATATTTAATAAAGCAAAACAAGCAGCAGAAGAATATAAACAAGCGGCAATAGATGAACAAAAAATGACCAATGATTTAGAAGAAGGAATAGAAAAAATAGCAAATGACAATAGACCAAAAACAATACAAGAAGCAAAAGAGAAAAATTATGGTTATTTTTATGAAAAGACCACTTTAGAAGATAGTGATGGAAATAAAGTAGTCGTTCCAATAGGTTTCAAAATAGCAGAAGATTCAGGAGATAATGTAACAGAGGGAATAGTAATAGAAGATAAAGATATAACAACAGACGGAAATGGAAAGCAAAGAGGAAACCAATATGTATGGATACCAGTAAGTAATATAGATGGAAGTGATAGTAATCCTATCAAAAAAAGTGACAATACAGATGTAGTTGTTACATTAGGAAGATATGAATTTGCAGATGGAACAGAAAGTTACCCAGATGATGAAGGTAATCCTATGACGATAGGACAAGAAATATTAAGACAAACGGCAGAAAATTATACTGATGAAACTGAGGAAATTTTAATAGGGTCATCTTATAAGGAATTAGCAACTTATCGTGAAGGAAAAGAAAGTTTAGGAACAGATGGAGAAAATCGAACAGCGAAAGAGTTAGAAAAATTTATTGAAAGTGTAAGGCAAAATGGAGGCTATTATATAGCACGATATGAGGCAAGTTATGGAGAAGATGGAAAGGCTAATTCAAAAATATCTACTAGTTACAGTGAATCTTCTGTACCAACGCAAGAAGGTACTTTATGGAATTATATAACACAAATAAAAGCAGCAGAAGCATGTGAAGGTATGTATACTACTGTAGAATCTGATTTAATCAATAGTTATGCATGGGATACAGCCGTTTTGTATATCCAAAAATTTTCAGGAGATACAGATTATTCAATGCAAGATGGAAAATCTATTTCTATTAACAATGGTTTAACAAATACAGGAAAGAACAGCAATGATGAAGTATGTAAAATTCATGATATGGCATCTAATTGCTTTGAATGGACAACTGAGAACTCTACGTACACTGTTAGTTCTAGCGCGGAGCCTTGTGTCAATAGAGGAGGCTACTGCACCGGCAGCGGCGACTACGCGAGCCATCGCGGCGACAGCAGTGCACCCTACAGTAGCAGGTACTGCACGTTTAGGCCTACACTTTATATAAGTACTCCTGAGTCCTGATGGAGAAAAATCAGTAAGCATTTGAACACTAAAAAATAGAATTTTTATTTCGTGGCGCTTTTATTGTGTTTATAAGTAAAAAATTACTAAAACAACTATATCAGTCATTTTTGAAAAAATAAAAAAAGACAAGGAAATCTTTTTTTCTTGACTTTTTTTATTAATCCTATTATAATAATAAGTAGGTTTAAGTAAATTGAATAGTCGCGTATAGCAAGGTCGAAAGGCAGCGTACGAGGAAAGTCCGGGCTCCACAGAGCAATGGTGCAAGATAACGTCTTGTGAGGGTAACCTTAAGGAAAGTGCAACAGAAAATAACCGCCTATTTTTAGGTAAGGGTGAAAAGGCGAGGTAAGAGCTCACCGCTTCTATGGTGACATAGAAGGCTGTGTAAACCCCACCTGGAGCAACACCGTAAATAGAAGGCTAAGACTGCTCGTCATCTTCTAAACATGGTGGCTGTTAGAGTCTTATAGTGATATAAGAAGTAGATAAATGACTATTCACGACAGAACCCGGCTTATAGATTTACTTATATATTTTTAAAATGTAATATCAAAAAACTCGGCAGAATAAGCCGAGTTTTTTGTATGCACCATATTTGTTTATTTGAATTACAATTTACCTATTTAATTTATAAAAACCTTCAAATCTTCTGGTAGTGGAGCTTCATAGCAAACCGCTTCTTTTGTAATAGGATGAACAAAAGAAATTTGAAAGCTATGCAAAGCTTGTCTTTTAATAAAATCAAGATTTCCACCATATAAATCATCACCTAAAAGAGGATGTCCTATGTAGCTTAAATGAACGCGAATTTGATGTGTTCTTCCTGTTTCTAAAATGCACTGTAAAATTGAAATAGGAAAAGTATTATAATTTTTTTCTTCTAACACTTTATAATGAGTAACAGAAAGACTGCCTGAAGTAGAAACACATCTTTCTATAATACTATTTTCTTTTCGTGCAATAGGAGCATTAATAATTCCTTGTTTTTCGTCCATGAAACCTTCTACAATAGCAAGATAAACTTTTTTAAATATATGAGTTTTCATTTGGCGAATTAAAGCTTCTTGTACATATTCATTTTTTGCAAAAATAACAAGTCCGGAAGTATCTTTGTCAATGCGATTTACAGGTCGAATTTTTTTCTTTAAACCAATTTGTTCAAAATAAAAAGCAATTCCATTAGATAAACTATCTTCATAATGCAAAATCGAAGGATGAACTGGAATACCGGCAGGCTTATTTACTATTAAATAAGCTTCATCTTCATAAACAATAGAAAGTTTCATTTCTTTTGGAATAATATTGGAATTATCTTCTTCATAGTCAAACAATATGCTTATTTTATCATTTTCCTTTACAGAATGATAAAGAAAAGAAGGAGAATCATTTAATAAAATGCTATTTTCTTTTTTTAAAGTAGTCAAAAGTCTGTGAGAAATTTGAAAATGTGATAAAAGAATTTCTTTAATTGTTTTATTTTCATCTTGTTTGGTTATAATATATTCCAACTTCATTTTTAAGTTATCCTTTCTTATTTTTGCATTATATTTTTAAAATATAATGATATTTTATCATAAAATAAAAAAATTTTCATCTATAAAATTATGGAAACCTATTGAAAAAAGAGAAAAAATAATATATAATATAGATATTGTAATTGTAAAAATATCACCATTTTAATTAAAAGGAGGATGAATATGGAAAAGGTATTGTTAGGTAGAGCTACTAATCTGTTAAAGTTAGCTAAGCGGAGAAATGATTTATTAAGGGAAACTGAAAATTCGGTAAGAAAGTATGAAAAGGAGAAGGAAGAAAGTCAAAAATTCATTAAAATTGTGCAAAACTATGTAGCAGAGAGAAATGACCCTATTATGCAGGCATATTCATTACTTTTAACCTCTACTGTGCAAAGCAACTTGGAATCTTCTGGAAAAGAAATGGAGCAGCAAATAAAGAAAAATAAGCTGGCAGCAGAACTTACTTGCCGGATGGAAGACATTAAAGAAGAACTTTTGAATCTTTTGAATCCGTCTTCTATTGAAAAAATGAAAACGGAAGAAATTCCCAAAGAAAAACTTCGTGAGTTAGTTGTGATAATTTTATTACTTAATTATGATAACTATACTATCACAGAAGCAAATTTATTTGAATCAGTGGCAGATTTTCATGAAATGTTAAAACAAAGTAATGATCCTATTTTGAAGAAATTGGTTTCTGGAGGAACTATCACTAACAACGTAATTGATTTTTTCTTGGAAAAAATTTAATAAGAAAAACAAAAAGCGATAACTGTATTGTTATCGCTTTTTAAGTTGAAAAAAATTAAAATTTGGAAAAAATTTCATTAAAGCCAAAAACTTTCTAAACTAAAAACAAGAAAAAACGACATAATATTACTATAAAATCAAAAAAGGAGGAAAAATTTCATGAAAAAAATAGTAAGTTTTATTGCAATATTTCTTGTTTTATTTTTGCTAACATATTCGTTTAATAGTTACGCAGTAAGTATGACAGAAGAATTAAAAACTGTTCAAATAACAACAGATAAATCAACTGTACATCCTAAAGAAGCAGTTACATTAAATATAGCATTTGGAACAGACATGGGTGCTTATACAGCTAATGTTGTTTATGATAATAAATTATTAGAATATGTTTCTGTTGATGGTGGAACAGCTAGAGATACTGGTGAAAAAGTAATTGTTACTTATGCTTATAATCAAGTACAAGATCCATCACCAAGAAATAGTATGTCAATTACTTTTAAAGCCAAAGAAGAAAATATAACAACAACTAATCCAACAAGTTTAACAGTTAGTTTAGAAGGTTTAGCAAATCCTAATGCTACAATAGAATATTATTTAACAACTAGTCAAACTATTAAGGAATTAATTGTAGAACCAATTTATGAAGATTACAAAATAGCACTAAACTATACAGGAGATATTCTTCCAGAAGAAGAAAAAGATATGGAAATTGTTATTTCTTCTAGCATGGGTAAGAATTTTGCAAAAACAAGATTAGTTGCATCTGTAACAGGACCAGAAGAACAAGATATGCAACTTCTAGCACAAAAAGACGAAGATGAACAATACGATATCATCGAAAGTGGATGGGGAAGTGAGCAAGGAGATGCTATTGGAGGAAAAGATGTAGCAAAGAAAATACAAGCAAAAGGAATTTTTAGTGGAGAGGGAACTTACAATCTTACTTTAAAATTAATCAATCGTGACGATGGAGATGCTGTTATTGCAAGTAACACATTTGAAATAAAAGTAGGAAAAACAAACACTCAAACACCAGATTCAGGAACAAGTTCGCAACAACCACAACAATCACCACAAACAACACCACCAACCACTACAAATAAAACACCAGATACTTTACCAAAAACAGGAAATACTATTTATGCTTCCGTTCTTTCAATAAGTGTAATTCTAGTTAGTGCTTATATTGTATTAAAAAAGAAGGACTAAAATAACATAGATTTCTTTTAGAAAAATCTAAAAGAAATCTATTACATATGTTTCCTAATGAAACATTTAAGTGATACAAAAGGAAACGTCCCTAATGGAGCATGGAGCAGTCTAGCGAGGAGGAAACAAGAATGAGAATACAAAGAAAAAGAATAAAAGCAAAGATTAGACTTGCTATTTTAGCGCTTATTTTTGCTATTATTTTGTTTACTATTTCAGGATATATTCAAGAAGAAAAAATTGCATTGCTAGAAGAAAGTCAAATTATGATAGAAAGAACTTCGGTTACAAACTTTACAAACAACATAGAAGAAACAAATTCATTGCAACAAGGGGAAAATCTAAGTTTAGATAAGCATAAATTAGACGAAAAAATTGAAGAAAGTTATTTAGGTTTTTCTACTATTGCTAAATTAGAAGTGCCGAAAATTAATTTAAATACTTATATTTTAAAAGATTATACACAAGAAGGAATGAAGGTTTGTGCCTCTAAATTTTGGGGACCAGAGCCTAACGAAGTAGGCAATTTTTGCATTGCAGGACATAATTATCAGCAGGAAAATATGTTTAATCATCTCATTGATTTAGAAACAGGTGATGAATTGTACTTAAGTGATAATAAAAATGGAAAATATGTTTATACTATAGATAAAATATACCGAGTAAAACCAGAAAACACAGCACCTATTATGCAAGAAACACAAGGAAAAAGAATGGTTACTCTTATTACTTGTGTCAATTATTCGAAAAATCGTTTAATTGTGCAAGCAGTAGAAAAAGAAGAAAACGAATAGTAAAAATTTTACTTAAAATGTAAATAAAGATAGCAAATAAAAAATCACAAATTAATCATCTTTAATGAGAAAGGAAGCAAAATTCCATGAAAAACAAACAAATTATAAAATTATTAATTGCAATAGATTTTCTTTTGACCTGTGCCTTTATTAGTTATACCTCTATTTGCTATGCTGCCGATTTTCCAAGTTCATATAAGCCTTATGTAGAAGAATTACAAAAAGAACATCCTAATTGGAAATTTGTTGCATTATATACTAATTTAGATTGGAACTATGTGATAGCAAAAGAAAATGAATTTGGAAAAAATTTAGTACCAAGAAGTTATTCTGATAGATGGAAAAACACAACTCCTCGGACAATATAACGTAGAAGTAGACGCAGGATGGGTAGATAGTTCTAAAATGGCATTAGAATATTGTATGGATCCAAGAAACTTTTTAAATAATGTTCGTATTTTCCAATTTGAAGCCTTATCTTTTGATGCCGCTACAAACAATAACTTAGATGGAGTTGAAAAAATTCTATATGGAACCGAATTTTACAATACTTTGGTAGAATATGTAACAAGCACTGGAAGCAATGTAGTAATGAATCGAAAATATTCAGATTTAATTCTATCAGCAGGAAGAACCTCACGGAGTAAGTCCTTATCACTTAGCTTCTCGTATTAAACAAGAAATGGGGCCATTTTTGTCGAATAGTTCAATTAGTGGAAAAGTTCCAGGTTATGAAGGCCTATACAATTTTTATAATATTGGAGCAACTAGTTCAAATGAGCCTATGGGAGCTATTAAAAATGGACTTGCTTATGCTAGAGATGGAAAAGGGGCAAGTGAAGAAACTAAAGCAAAATACCTTCTTCCTTGGAATACGAAAGAAAGAGCCATTACTGGTGGTGCTATTTTTATAGGTTCTAGTTATATTAACGTAGGACAAAATAATCTATATTTACAGAAATTTCACGTTACTTCTAATTCCTCACAAGAATTATTTTGGCATCAATATATGACAAACGTTCTAGCTCCTTATAGTGAGTCTAGTTCTATTTATAGTGGATATTCTTCTACAGGAATTTTAAACAATAGCATGACTTTTATTATTCCAGTTTATAACAATATGCCAGAAACATTATGCCAAAATCCTAATATTTTGGAAAGTGATTTTATAGATGATAACACAAGAGTATATGCTGATGTGCAAAATACTTTAAACATTAGAACAGGACCATCTACTTCTTATGAATCTTTAATTCAAATAGATAGAAATGTTATTATGACTAGAATTGCCAAAGGAAGACAAGCAGGTGAATTATGGGACAAGGTATTACTTCCTAATGGAATGGTTGGATATGCATTTTCTAATTATTTAAAAGAAGCTCCTAAAGTTCAAATTGAAAGTATTACATTATCGGTAGAAAATGAAAAAATGAAAAAAGGAGATACACAAAAAGTAGCAATTTCTATTTTACCAGAAGAAGCCCAAAACCATGAAATTTCTTATGAAAGCAGTAAACCAAATGTGGCAAGTATAGATGAAAAAGGAAATATAGTTGCTTTATCTTCTGGAACAACAGTAATTACAGCAAAAGCAAAGGAAAATAACGTAACTGCTAGCATTACAATACAAGTTTACACACCAATTACCGATATGCAAGTAAATAGTGAAAGCATTGTATTACAAGAAGGAAATACTTTTGTAATTACACCTATTTTTACCCCAGTAGATGCAGACATCCAAAATGTAATATATACTTCTGAAAAGCCAGAAATTGCAAGTGTAGATAGAGATGGAAAAGTAACCGCAGAGCAAAAAGGTAATACTAAAATTATTGTGCAAACAGAGGATAAGCAGTTTACCAAAGAAGTACACGTTACAGTAGTTCCAAAATTACAAGAGGGAGAAATTATTTTTGACGAGAATTTAAGAATTGAGCAAAATATTATTAGTGGTTGGAATTTAGAGGAAATGACTGTAAAACAAATAAAAGAAAAAATACAAACTTCTTATACCATTAAAATTTTTAATTACGAAGGCAAAGAATTAGAAGAAGACCAAAGAGTTGGTACAGGTGGAAAAATTCAATTTGTAGATGAAAATAACGTAACTAAAATGGAATATTATATTCTTATTTATGGAGATGTAAGTGGAGATGCAAAAATCAATAGTATAGACTTATTACAAGTGCAAAGGCATATATTAGAATTAGAAAGATTGCAAGGAATTTTCTATCTTGCAGGTGGAACGAGTAAGAATGGAAGAAATCCTACTTCTTTTGATATGTTAAAAATTCAAAGACATATTTTAGAATTACAAGAAATTGAACAATAAATGGTATCTATATGTACTAAGTAAAGAAATAATCTTTGGCTACTACGTGTAGTAGTAAACAAATATAGAAAAACGAGAAAGTATACATTTAAAGCAAAGCAAGAAAAGAATTTTAAGTTTTAAAGAAATAATGTGTGTCTTGTAAGAAAAGAAAGGAATGTGAAAATGAAATATAAAATAGGAATCATTGTAATTTTATTTTTCCTTGTATTTACTACCACAACATTAGCACAAACGCAACTTAATATTATATTGGAAAAAGAACAAATTGAAAAAGAGGAAGAAATTAGTTTTAAAATACAAATTACAGAGATGCAAATTGCTGCTTGTACTTTAGAAATCTATTTTTCTCAAGATAAATTAGAATATAGTAAAGGTCCAGAAAATTCTAATTATAGCAACAATCGAATTGTTGCTACTTGGTTTTCGGAAAACGGAAAAAATACTAATGTAGTAGAAATAGGAGATTTTGTACTAAAAGCCAAAGAAGAAGGAATAGCAAGTATTGTAGTAACAGGAGAGTTTTATAACGAAAATGGAGAAAGCATTAAAATAGATAATAAACACGTTTCTTTACAAATAGGAAAGCAAGAAGATATTATTTTAAATGAAGAATTACCAATACAAGAAGAAAGTAATGAAGCTAATCCAAGTAGTGCTAATTTAAAGGTTTTAAGATTAAATCAGGAAGGAATTAGTCCTAATTTTCAAAAAGAGGTAAAACAATATTATATAGTTGTTAATAATTTTGTAGAAAGTTTAGATGTAACAGCAATTCCAGAAAACGGAAAGGCTAGCGTAACTATTACCGGAAACAAAAATTTACAATTAGGAAAAAATACTATTACCATTCATGTAGTATCAGAAGATGGCAGCAAAGAAGAAAATTATGAAATTTTTGTCACGAAAACACAAAATATAGAAGCGGCAAATAGCAATTTAGAAACTCTTGCTCTTCAAGAAGCAATTTTATATCCTTCCTTTGATAACAATACTTTAAACTATGAAGCAGATATTCCTTTTACTACTGAAAAAATCAACCTTCTTGCAATTCCGCAAAACCCAAATGCAAAAGTTGAAATTCAAGGAAATGGTGCTATGCAGGTTGGAGATAATATTGTGAAAGTTGTGGTAACTGCAACAGATGGAATAACAAATAAAATATATGAAATTGTAGTGCATAGAAGAAACGAGGAAGAACAGTCACAATATGAAGAAGAAACAAAGGTAGAAGCGGAAAAATTATCTACTATTTTAGAAGAGCAAGAAGCAAATAACAAAAAGGAAGAAATAAAAGAAGAGCAAAAAGAAAATGCAAAATGGTGGATTTTAGGTGTTATTGTGGCTATTGTTCTTATTGGTGGCACTCTTTATGCAATTAAGAAAAGAAAAACACTTGAATAATTATGTTAAATATGATATACTTTAGCAAGTAACAAAGTAAAAGTAGCAAATTGTCAATATTTCAAAAAGCAAAAGGAGGATTACATTATGAGTGAAATTGGTGAAAGAGCAGAAAAAATTTGGAGGGAAAATAGTGAAATAATAAGACGGAAAAAGGAGTTAGTAGCTACACAGATAGAAAACTATGCTAACCGCATTTTAGATGTTTTTGAAGCATCAAATGAACCGGACTATGTTGTAAGAGTTATCGTTTCTTATAACTCATATAATGAATGTCTAGGGTGCGATGTACAATTTTTTAACAACAATATTGGTGAACCAGACAATCAAATTCGTTCAATCGTTGAAAATAAAAAAATAATGGAAGCTATGAGGAGAGTGGAAGTATGCGAGGCTGTAGATTGTAGGATTATTACCAAAATTTATAATCTATTAGTAGCAAATCCACAAGTAACGAAGTATTTTGAAGTTACATCAGATGAAGACAGCCAAATAGTAATAAAAATGCGTCCAGAAGAAGATGTAACACTCGATGAAACAATTTGCGAAAACGAGGAGCCGGAAGAATAAGGCACCTCAAACAAAAGTTAAAATGAACCCTTCTAATGAAACAAATTTGTTTTGTTAGGAGGGTTTATTTTTTATAGTTTGCAATTAGTAAATAATATGATAAAGAAAAAAGAACTAGAAAAAATAAAAAAAGAGTTAGCAGAAGCCAAAATATAAAAATTTACATAATAAATAGAAAAAATATTGACTATTTATGTAAAATATGATATCATATTAGTTAGTTTTATATGTAAAGTAGCAAGTTGCAAACATTTCAAAAAAGCACAAGGAGGAAAACAGTATGAGTGAAATTAGCGAAAAAGCAACAGAGATTTGGAAGAGACGGTATGAAGAAATAAAACACAATAGGGAGGTAAGAGACTGCCAAACCAAAAAGTACATCAACTTGATTTTAGACGTTTTTGGAGCGTCTAATGAAGAAGAAGGTGTGCCGTGCGGAGTCGCAGCTGTCTCAATTTCTTACAAAGCAAATGACCAAAAATTAAAATGCTTTGTACAAATTGATAAGGAGGGCTGCGGAGAAGTCAAAGAATATCAATTTCTGAGCACCATTGCTAATAAAAGAGTAATGGAAGCTATGAACAATGTGAATGAATGCGAGGCTACAGAAGACACAGTTACTCGTATTTATGATTTCTTACTGAGTGATACAGAAGTAGTGAAGTATTTTGAGGTTACTCTTACTCAGAACAAGGAATTAAGAATAAAAATGCGTGTCGAAATTGCAACTTGCAAAAATGAGGAACCTAAAGAATAAGGAACCTCGGTAAAAGCTAAAAATGAATCCTTCTAATGAAACAAATTTGTTTTGTTAGAGGGGTTCACTTTTTTATATCGAAAAATTTTATAAAATCACTTGTACTTTTTCTTATTTGCTTATATAATAATATAGTATTTAAAGCAAAGGAGGAATATAGTTTTATGTCTTTTATTGAAGATATTAAGCAAAGAGCAAAACAAGATATAAAAACAATTGTATTACCAGAAAGTAATGATTTGCGTGTTCTTAAAGCAGTAGAAAAAATACTAAAAGAAGGATATGCAGATATTATTTTAATAGGAAACAAAGAAAAAGTAGAAGCGTTTGCAAAAGAAAATGAAGTAAATCTTACAGGGGTAAAAATAGTAGACCCACAAACAAGTGAAAAATTTAGTTTCTATGCAAATGAATTTTATGAATTAAGAAAAGCAAAAGGAATGACGTTAGAAAAAGCAAAAGAATATATGAAAGACTATGTTTATTTTGGAATGATGATGGTAAAAGAGAAAGATGCTGACGGTTTAGTATCTGGCGCTTGCCATTCTACCGCAGACACTTTAAGACCAGCCTTACAAATTTTAAAAACGGCACCTGGTACAAAACTTGTATCTGCTTTCTTTTTAATGGTAGTTCCAAATTGTGAATATGGAGAAAACGGGGCTTTCGTATTTGGAGATTGTGGTTTAAATGAATATCCAGACCCAGAAGCATTATCTGAAATTGCTATTTCTTCAGCAAAAAGTTTTGAACAGTTAGTAGGAAAAGAGCCAAGAGTTGCTATGCTTTCATATTCTTCTTATGGAAGTGCACATTCGCCACTTACTGATAAAGTTGTAGAAGCAACAAAAATTTTAAAAGAAAAAATGCCAGATTTAGTAGCAGATGGAGAATTACAATTAGATGCTGCTATTATTCCAGAAATTGCCGCATCTAAAGCACCAGGAAGTCCATTGGAGGGAAAAGCAAATACCTTAATTTTTCCAGACTTAGATGCAGGAAACATTGGTTATAAATTAGTACAAAGGTTAGCAAAAGCAGAAGCTTATGGACCACTTTGCCAAGGAATTGCAAGACCAGTAAATGATTTATCAAGAGGTTGTTCAGCAGACGATATTGCAGGAGTTGTTGCAATAACTGCAGTTCAAGCACAAAATAACTAATATAATTAAAAAAATCGTAAATACTACAATATATACTTATATAAACTTGTTAATAAAATGAATTAGAAATATAAAAGGAGGAAAAAGATAAAATGAAAATTTTAGTCTTAAACAGTGGAAGTTCATCCCTAAAATATCAACTAATTGATATGGAAAACGAACAAGTATTAGCAAAAGGAAACTATGAAAAAATAGGTTCAAAAGATTCTTTTGTAACACATAAAGTAGGAAGTGAAAAATACAAATACGAAAGAGAAGCAAAAAATCATGAAGAAGCCATCTCTTTTGTACTATCTCAATTTACAGATAGCGAGCATGGAGTTATTTCTTCTTTAGATGAAATAACAGCCATAGGACATAGAGTTGTTCACGGAGGAGAAAAATTCAACAAATCTGTTGTAATTACAGACGAAGTAAAAGAAACTATTAAAGAATGCATTCCATTAGCACCACTTCACAACCCAGCAGCATTAACAGGAATAGAAGCATGTGAAAAAGTAATGCCAGGCAAGAAAAATGTTGCCGTATTTGATACTGCATTCCATCAAACAATTCCAGAAGAAAGATATATTTACCCAATTCCTTATGAATATTATGAAAAATATGGAATTAGAAAATATGGTTTCCATGGAACATCTCACAGATATGTATCTGCAAGAATAGCAGAGTTAGTTGGAAAACCAGTAGAAAATTTAAAAACTATTGTATGTCATTTAGGACAAGGAGCAAGTTTATGTGCAGTACAAAATGGTAAATCAGTAGATACATCTATGGGCTTCACGCCACTTGCAGGAATTGCTATGGGAACAAGAAGTGGCGATTTAGACCCATCTATTGTAACTTTCTTAATGAAAAAAGAAAATTTATCACCTGACGAAGTAGAAAATATTTTAAATAAAAAATCAGGTCTACTTGGAATTTCAGAAATTTCCGCAGATAACCGTGATTTACTAGAATCAATAGATAAAAACGATGAAAATGCAAAAAGAGCAAGAATTGCAATGGAAACTTATTGCTATATTATTGCACAATATATTGCAAAATATGCAGTAGCCATGAACGGTGTAGATGTCATTGCATTTGCAGGAGGAGTAGGAGAAAGAGGACCAGACGAAAGAAAAATGATATGTGAACAGCTAACATGGATGGGCGTAAGCTTAGATTTAGAAGCAAATAATGTAAAAGCAGAAGAAAGAGAAATTTCTAGCAAAGATTCAAAAGTAAAAGTATGGATTGTTCCAACCGAAGAAGAATTAATGATTGCAAGAGATACAAGAGATTTAGTAAAATAGAAAGGTAAACAGGAAAAATATGAAAATATTAGTTATCAATTGTGGAAGTTCATCTTTAAAATATCAGTTAATTGATATGGAAAATGAACAAGTATTAGCGAAAGGCAATTATGAAAGAATTGGTCAAAATAATAGTTTTTTAACACATAAAGTAAATAATGAAAAATATGTATTAGAAAATCCAGTAGAAAACCATGAGCAAGCCTTAGAATTTATGCTTAAGCAATTATTACATGAAGAATATGGTGTAATTAAATCTTTAGACGAAGTAAACGCTATTGGTCATAGAGTCCCTCATGGAACCGACTTATTTGATAAATCTGTTTTAATTACAGATGAAGTGATTAAAGAAATAGCAAGTTGTAAAGAACTTGCACCAATTCATACACCACCAATTTTAAATGGAATTTATGCATGTCAAAAGGTAATACCAAATAAACCTATGGTGGCTGTATTTGACACTGCTTTTCATCAAACAATTCCAGAAGAAAGATATATTTATCCAATTCCTTATGAATATTATGAAAAATATAAAATGCGTAAATATGGTTTTCATGGAACATCTCATCGTTATGTTTCAAACCGTTTAGCAGAACTAATGAATAAAAATATCAAAGACTTAAAAATTGTAGTATGCCATTTAGGTCAAGGTGCAAGTTTATGCGCAGTTGATGGTGGAAAATCAGTAGATACTTCTATGGGAATGACTCCAGTTTCTGGTATTATGATGTGTGCAAGAAGTGGCGATTTAGACCCATCTATTGTAACATTTCTAATGAAAAAAGAAAATTTATCACCAGATGAAGTAGAAGATATTTTAAATAAAAAATCAGGTGTACTTGGTATTTCAGGAGTAACACCAGATTTCAGAGATATTGAAAAAGCAGCAGAGGAAGGAAATAAAAGAGCAATGCTAGCAAGAGATGCATATTGCTATAATGTAGCTCAATATATTGCAAAATATGCTGTTTCTATGAATGGAATTGATGCAATTGCCTTTACTGCAGGAGTAGGTGAAAACCAAGTTAATATTAGAAAATGTATATGCAAACATTTAGAATGGATGGGAGTAGAAATTAATCAAGAAGCAAATCAAATAAGAGGAGAAGAACAAGAAATTTCTACTAAAGGTTCAAAAGTAAAAGTATGGGTTGTACCAACGAACGAAGAATTAGTTATTGCAAGAGATACTAAAGCAATTGTAGAAAGTTTATAAAAAATAAGTGAAATTTTATCAAAGTAAAAAATGTATTTAAAATTTACAAAAAGAAAAACCTAGATTATAGTAATTATCTAGGTTTTCCTTATTTCTTATAAATTTATTAAATATCTTTTCTTTTTTTCAAAAAAATGGTATAATTAAATATATCTAAATAATAGGGGGTTTATATGAAATCAATTGCATTAATTGCAGATATTAAAGGATGGGCATTTGATTTGGCAGCAAATCTTATAAAAGAAGCATTAAAAGAAGATTTTAAAATTGATATATTTTATAGTAAATCAGAAGAATTTAATGACGATTTACTTAAAATTTTTAATATAGTAAAAGATTACGACATTATTCATTTTTTTTGGAGAAAAACTCTACTACCTCTTTGCGACAAGAATTTTCAAAACTATCTACAAGAACAAAATATTGATGTGTGTAAATTAAAACAAAAGTTATCTACCGGAATATACGACCATTTATATATTGATGATAATTCTTATAATGAAGTTTTTAACGATATATGTAAAAAATATGTTACATCTTCAAAAAAACTATATGATATTTATGCTAATAATCATAACATTAAAAAACCTTGGGGAATATTAGGAGATACCTTTGATAGCAATATGTTTTACCCTAAAAATATAGAAAGATTTAAAGAAACAAATCGTTTTCCACTTGTTTTAGGCTGGGTAGGAAATAGTGCTTGGAACAACAAAGAGAAAGATGAAAATGGACAAACTATTGATTTTAAAGGCTTTCATACTATTTTTATGCCTGTTATCAAAGAATTACAAGAAGAAGGATATAAAATTGATACTTACTGTGCCGATAAAAATACAAATTATATTACAAATGATAAAATGTGTAACTATTATAGCAAAATCGATATATATTTATGTGTTTCAATTGCAGAAGGAACTCCAAAACCTTTACTAGAAGCAATGGGATGTGGCGTTCCTATTATTACAACAGACGTTGGAATAGCAAGAGAATATTTAGGAGAAAAACAAATTAAGTTTATTATTGGACAAAGGGAAGTAGGAAAAAGTGATGAAGATATTAAAAAAGTATTAAAAGACAAAATAATTCAATTATATCAAAATAGAGAATTGTTATTAGAATTATCCAATGAAAATTATGAAAGTTCTAAAAAAATTAATAACAATGTATACAAAGATAAATATAAAGAATACTTTTCAACTTTTTAAAATTGTAAAAAAATAAATAAATAGTTTATTAGTTGGGGGAAATATGTTAAAAGTAGAACAAAATATAAGATTTAGTATTATTATACCAGCATATAATGTAGAAGAATATGTAGGAAGAGCAATTAATAGTGTAAAAAATCAAACATTTAAAAATTTTGAAATTATTGTAGTAGAAGATTGTTCCACAGATAATACAAAAGTAGAATTACAAAAATATAAAAATGATATAAAAATTATTGAACATAACACTAATAAGTGTTTAGGTGGCGCAAGAAATTCAGGAATGAAAGTAGCAAAGGGAGAATATATTCTTTTTCTAGATGCAGATGATTTTCTAAACAATGATGAAGTTTTAGAAAAATTAAATAATTTAATAGGAAATAATACAGTTGATGTTATTTATATGGGATTTACAAGCATAGGAAAAAAAGTCTTTACTGTAATACCAACACCAGAGACTTGTGATAAGACATATAGAATAGCAGGAGATAGATATACAAATGCATGGAGTAAATGTTGGAATAGAAAGTTTTTAATTGAAAATAATTTATTTTTTCCTGAAAATCGATATTATGAAGATGTATTATTTGTATATAAAGCCATTATCAAGGTAAAAAAATATTTAATAGCAGATTTCCCAGTGCATACATATTATAGTGGTAGAGCAAACAGTATTACTTCTAAGATAACCTTTAAAAATATATATGATAATATTAAAAATATCGAAGATTTAATGTTAATTCGTAAGACTAATAGAACAGAAGAATTAGATGCTAAAATAAAAAAAGAAGTTATTCGTTGTAAACAAAGAATTGATGAATTTATGGAACAAAATAATTTAAATGATGAATAAAAAAATAACAGAACCACATTTGTGGTTCTTGTTTTTTTAGAACTTAGATTATATTTTGTTATTTTCATACTATTGCCCTTTCTACCGTACATGGTTGAAAACTATATATAAAGTAACTTTTGATACTATATCATAAACAAATAAAAAGTAAAGGAAAAAATAACAAAATTTACATAATTTCATAAGATATAATAAGACTACACAAAAGGAGGAAAAGTATATTTTATGAAATTAAAAGATAAACGAGTTGGATTTGTACTAACTGGTTCTTTTTGTACGTTTCATTTAGTAAAAGAACAAATGAAAAATGTACTAAAAGAAGGGGCAGA
>CANRLO010000006.1 GCA_947631495.1 uncultured Clostridia bacterium | reverse complement strand
CGCTTACTTTGTCTCCTAATTCAGTTAATGTTTTTTCTGAGTTATAAACTAAGCTTTCTGCATTGTTTCTTGCTTCAATGTCATCTTTCTTTTTCTTGTCTTCTTCAGCATGTGCTTCTGCATCTTTTACTGCTTTTTCAATGTCTTCATCTGTTAAGTTAGTAGAAGCTGTAATAGATACATTTTGTTCATTTCCAGTTGCCATATCTTTTGCAGATACATGAACGATACCATTTGCATCAATATCAAAGGTTACTTCAATTTGTGGTACTCCACGAGGTGCTGCTGGAATTCCAGTTAATTGGAATCTTCCTAATGTTTTATTATAGGCAGCCATTTCACGTTCACCTTGAAGAACATGTACTTCAACAGAAGTTTGACCATCTGCTGCTGTTGAGAAGATTTGTGATTTTTTAGTTGGGATGGTTGTATTTCTTTCAATTAATTTTGTAAATACTCCACCATAAGTTTCAATACCTAAAGATAGAGGTGTTACGTCTAATAATACTAAGTCTTTTACATCTCCAGAAAGTACACCACCTTGAATTGCTGCACCAATAGCAACACATTCATCTGGGTTAATTCCTTTATCTGGTTCTTTTCCTGTAATTTTCTTAACCATTTCTTGTACACATGGAACTCTTGTAGAACCACCTACTAATAATACTTTATGAATGTCGCTTGCTGTAATTTTTGCATCCTTCATAGCTTGTTCTACTGGTCCTCTTGTTGCATCTACTAAATCTGAAATTAATTCTTCAAATTTTGCTCTTGATAGAGTAATATCTAAATGTTTTGGTCCTGATGCATCTGCGGTAATAAATGGTAAGTTAATTTGAGTTTGTTGCATTCCAGAAAGCTCTATTTTTGCTTTTTCTGCTGCTTCTTTTAGACGTTGCATTGCCATTTTATCTGTTGATAAATCAATACCATTTGATTTTTTGAATTCAGAAATTAGGTAATCTATAATTCTTTGGTCGAAGTCGTCTCCTCCTAGGTGTGTGTTACCATTTGTTGCTAATACTTCAAATACTCCATCACCAATATCTAGAATAGAAACATCGAATGTTCCTCCACCTAAATCGTAAATCATAATTTTTTGGTCTTGGTCTTCTTTGTCCATACCAAATGCTAAAGCTGCTGCTGTTGGTTCATTGATAATTCTTAATACTTCTAGTCCTGCTATTTTTCCAGCATCTTTAGTTGCTTGTCTTTGGCTATCTGAAAAGTAAGCTGGTACTGTAATAACAGCTTGTGTTACTTTTTGTCCTAAATAATTTTCTGCGTCTGCTTTTAATTTTTGTAAAATCATAGCAGATATTTCTTGTGGAGAGAAAGAATCTCCATCAATATTTACTTTATCATTAGTTCCCATTTTTCTTTTAATAGAAATAATGGTGTGGTCTGGGTTTGTTACAGCTTGACGTTTTGCAATTTGTCCTACTAATCTTTCTCCATTGTTTGAGAAAGCAACAACAGATGGTGTTGTTCTATTTCCTTCTGCGTTTGGAATAACTACTGGTTCTCCACCTTCCATAACAGATACACAACTATTTGTTGTTCCTAAATCGATTCCTATAATTTTTCCCATAATATTTTTACTTCCTTTCTTTGCACAGGAGGGACGCCCCTTTTCGTTCCATTTTGGCACACAGGGGACACCCCTTTACCTTTGTGCTTTTTATATATTTTTTTAAATTAATAACTTGTTAAAATTTAACAACATAAGTCGTAGCTTTTCATAAATTTAATTTGCTACTACTACCATAGAATGACGAATTACTTTGCTTCCTATTTTGTAGCCTTTTCTATATTCTTCTTTGATTACTTTTTCTCCTAAAGTTTCATCTACTACAGAGCTTACGGCTTCGTGTAATTCTGGGTCAAAGGTTTGACCAATTGCTTGTATTTCTTCTACTCCGTTACTAGTTAATACATCCTTAAATTGTTTTAGTACTAACTCTACTCCTTGCTTGTAACTTTCATCTTCTGTTTTTGCTTCTACTGCTTTTTCTAAGTTGTCTATAACTGGTAGTAAAGAAGAAAAGATGTCTGAAATTAAAGAATTATATAATCCTTCTCTTTCTTTTGCACTTCTTTTTTTGAAGTTATCAAACTCTGCCATTAAACGTTTTAGTCTATCTTCTTGTTCGTCTAATTGTTCCTTTTGTAAAAGAATAGTATCTTTTAATTTAATTTCTTCTGCTTTTTCTTTGCTTTGTTCTTCTTGCTCTATTTGTTGATTTTCTACTTCTTGTTTTTTTACTTCTGCTTGATTTTTTTCCTCTTCTTGATTTTGCTCTTTTTCTGCCATTTTATTCTCCTTTCTTGCTTTCATTAATTTTTTTGCTAATATATTTCATAACTGAAATAACTTTGGAATAATTCATTCTTTTTGGTCCAATAATACCAATGGTTCCTAAATCTTTATCTCCTACGGAATGTTTAAATGTAACAACACTAAAATCTTTTAATTCTTCTTTATCGTTTTCATCTCCAATATAAACATTGATATCTTTTGCCATGCCAGAATCTAAAATATCTAACATTAATTCCTTTTCATCTAGAACATTAACAAAATTTTTAGCAAGTTCTAAACTTTTAAATTCTGGTAAATCAAAAGCTTTATTTGCACCTTCTAAGTAAATAGTTCCGGCTTCTTCAATAATGCGATTGATTTGCTCGATAATTGGTTTAATTACATCTACACTATAGGTGATTTCTGATAAAATGTATTCTTCCATTGGTTTATCTATTTTAGATAATGGTTTTCCTTTTAATTTGGTATTAAACAAATTGTTTAATGTTTCTACTTGGTTTTGTGTAATATCTTCATCATATTTGATAATGGTTTCTTTTACTAACCCACTATCCGTAACAATAACTACCATTAACATACGGCTGCCAAGTAATACAAATTTAATTTCTTCAATAATCTGTTTTTCTGGTTTTGGACCAATTGCAACAGTAGTGTAATGTGTAATTTCAGATAAAGTAGTAGTTGCAATTTTCGCCAAGTCTTCAATTTCGTTTACTTTAGCATCTAATTTGGATTGGATATATTTCATTTCTTCTAATGAAATATCATCTTCCTTGATTAGCTCATCTACATAGAAGCGATAGCCTTTTTCTGATGGTACACGACCAGATGAGGTATGTGTTTTATCTAAGTACCCACTTTTTTCTAACTCTGCTAGTTCATTTCGAACTGTTGCACTACTATATTTCAAATTATACTTTTCTACCAAAGCTGATGAACTAACTGGCTCTGCGCTGCCAACGTATTCATCGATAACAGCTTGTAATATTTTCTTTTTTCTCTCGTCCAATTTCTCACCTCTTAGTTTAGCACTTTGAACTTTAGAGTGCTAACTTTTTATATATTATACCCATTTTTAGCACTTGTCAATACAGATTGCTAATTTTTTTTGTGAATTTTTTGTGTTTGCTTATTTTATATAAGCTCAATTGATATATACAACAAAAGAGAGTGCTTTTAACATAAGCACTCTCCTCTGTTTTATGATATTATTAAATAGTCAGGTATTCGCAAGTCTTTAATTAGATACTTATTAGAAAACCAACATTTCTTCAAGATGAAGAAATGCCCTTTTGCATATTTAATATAATTAAATGTTAAATATTGCATTAAATATGCTTCTTGTTCTTCTGTGATAGGTACTCTATCTACTTTAATTCTAATTTTGTATCCTTTTTGAGAAAAAGATTGTTTTTGCTGTTTCTTTAATATATATGACGATATAGCAGTTTCTACTGTTGTTACGAAATTATTAAATTGCTCATCTTCTTCTCTCATTTGCCGAAATCTAATTTCTCCCTGTACTTTTTCATTCATAATATTTTTTCCTTTCTTATAATTATAATAAAGAATATTAATTAGCTACATATATTATTTTATACTATTTACATAAGATTGTCAAGCAATATTATTCTTTCCAAAGAAAAAAGGCATCTCATTTGAGATGCCCTCTTTAGGATTTTTAGTCATCATTCATTAAAAATTCCATTACAGTGTCTTCGACGAACACATCTTTCAACCGAGTATGCTTGCTGAGTTCCTCTTTAAATGCTTTCAAATATGCTTTAGCTGAAAGTGAATTTTGTGGTTCTATAGTAAATGTGTCTATTGTACGATTCATATAATTTTCATACTCATTAATATAGTATTCAACTATTTTAAATTTTGCTTCACTTGCTGACATTTCTACCACTTTGCCTATTACCCGTTCATCTAATCCTATAACCTTTAATCCATTGACTTTTATCATAATGTCGTCCTCCTTTAAGGTTTTTTTATTTTTTATATTACTTATTTTAGCATATTTACATAACTATGTCAACATTATACAAAATTTTCCCACACTAAATTTGCCAAATCTAAACCTTTATTTGTTAATTTAATTTGATTTAAATCAATTTCTACTAATTCTTGTTTGACTAATTTCTCTAATTCAGCATGAAATAAGTAAATAGGATTTTCAATAAATTTATTTTTAAACTCTTGAATATTTACTCCTTCTAGTTTTCTTAAACCTAGTAACATATATTCTTTTTTCTTTGCTTCATCTGTTTGAATTTCACAAATAGTTCGATTTTTAATTAAATTTTCTTCTTCTATGTTCTTACAATATTCTTTTATAGAATTGGTATTACAATATCTCCTATTATCAAAATAAGAGTGAGCAGCTACGCCAAATCCTAAGTATTCTTTTTGAAGCCAGCAATTTGTATTATGTTTTGACTCATAGCCTCTTTTTGCAAAATTAGATATTTCATAATGAAGATATCCATTTTGTTTTAAAATCTTCTTTGCCTTCCAATACATAGCTCTTTCTAAATCTTCTTCTGGTAAAGTTACTTGTGCTTCTTCTATCATTTTTTGCATTTTTGTATTTTTCTCTACAATAAGAGAATAAAGAGAAATATGCTCTGGATTCAATGAAATTACAGTATTAATGCTTTCCTCTAAATCTTGCAAAGTTTGATTTGGTAATCCTAACATTAAATCTACGTTGATGTTTTTAATTCCTACTTTTCTTGCAAGTTGATAACATGTTAAAAATTCTTCGAAGGTATGAATTCTACCAATTTGTTTTAATAGTTTATTATTCGTTGATTGCAATCCAATGCTTATACGATTGATTCCTGTTTTTTTATAAATTTGTAATTTTTCTTTGTTAACTGTTCCTGGATTTATTTCTATTGTGATTTCTGGTTTTTCTGCTATTTTATAATTTTCTTTTATAGTATCTATTATTTCTTTTATATATTTAGCATCTAAAATAGAAGGAGTTCCCCCTCCTATATAAATAGTTGTTATTTCATATTCCTGCTTATTTGCTTCTTGTTTTATTTCTTTCTTTAATGCTTCTACATATTCTGCAATGCTATCTTCTTTATTTGCATAAGAAATAAAATCACAATAATAGCACTTTTGCTTGCAAAAAGGAATATGTATGTAAATTCCTAATTCTTTTATTTTTAGCACTCTCCCTTCTATGCTCCATTGGGGACGTTTCCATTTGGTAAATCTGTCCCTTTTGGTACATTGATAATTATTTATAATGATAATATGAAGCGAATATCCATTGGAACAGATGATACAAAAGGAAACGTCCCTAATGTATCAATTTTCACCCAATTGTTCTAATTGCTTTAAACGATGGTTTACCCCTGATTTTCCAATTGGCTCTTTTAACATTTGTCCTAATTCTATTAACGTAGCATCTGGATTTTCTAAACGTAAGATAGCAATTTCTTTTAGTGATTCTGATAAATTTTCAAATTTTCCTTCTTTTTGTATTTTTTTTATTGCTTCTATTTGTTTTACAGAAGCTTGAATTGTTTTGCTTAAATTCGCGGTTTCACAATTTACTTTTCTGTTAATATTATTTTTCATATCTCTTAGTACTCGAATTTCTTCAAATTTTATAACTGCAGAATTGGCACCAATAAAGGCTAAAAATTTTGAAATTTCTTCTCCTTCTTTTAAATACAAAGAATAGCCATTTTTTCGTTTCATTTCTTTCATATGAATTGCTACTTTTTTTAAAAGTTTTTTTATCGTTTTTGCATTTTGTTCTGTAGATAGAATCATCTCTAAATGATATTTATTTTCTGGGTTATTTACACTTCCACTTCCTAAAAAGATGCCTCGAATAAATGCTTTTATTGCCATTTTTTCTTGCTCATTTATATTTTCTATCTTTTCTAATTTTTCTTTATGATAGGTAGATAAAAGAATATCTTGTCCTTCATAAGTAATTTCTTCTATATTGATTATTTTAGGTAGCATAATGCGATATGTTTTTCCTTTTAATTCAATCTGAAAGTTAAGTAAATTAAGATTTGAAAGCAATTTACTAAAACGATTAATATTATATTCATTTACAGTTGCATAGGAAATTGTTTTTTTATCACACGTAGTATTATTGCTTAAAAGGTATCCAATTAGTTCATATTTAACTAATTCTTTATTGTTTAAATTTGAAATTTTACTTAAATTCTCTTTTATTTCAGACGAAAAAGACATATTTTTTCCTCCCTTTATTTTTTGCAAATGATAACACGATTATTTCCTGCTAAATCTTTCTTTACTTCTACTTTTAAAAACTGCTCTTGTGCAAGTTTTAATACTTGTTCTTTTTGATTATAACCTATTTCTAAACATAAATAGCCATCTTGTTTTAAATACTTTGGCGCTTCATTTACTAGTCTACGATAAAAATTCAAACCATCTTCTCCTCCATCTAATGCCAGATGTGGCTCTTTTTGTACTTGTTTTGATAAACTGCTAATTACTTTCGTTTCTATGTAAGGTGGATTCGAAACAATGACATCAAATTTTCCTTCTATTTTTTCTAATAAATCAGATTGTACCAAAGTTACTTTTTCTAATACTTTGTTTTGTATACTATTTCTTTTTGCAATGTTTAAGGCTTCTTTACTAATGTCACTCATGGTAATATGTGCTTTTTCTAAATGATAAGCAAGTGCAATGCCAATTGCACCACTTCCTGTGCAAATATCTAAAATATTTTCCTTTTTTTCTTTTTTTACAATGTTTAATACTTCTTCTACTAAAACCTCGGTATCTGGCTGTGGAATTAGCACGTTTTCATCCACATAGAATGAAAGCCCATAAAATTCTTGTTTTTTTGTAATATATTGTAAAGGTATTCCTTCGATGATTTTTTGCAAAGCTATTTCATAGTTTTGCTTTTCTTTTTTGCTTACTTGTTCCATTTCTTTTTGTATTAATTCCGTTTGTTGCATGTTTAATATAAATTGCAATAAAATTCTTGCAATAAAACTAGCGTCTTCTATTTTATTTTTTATTAACTTTTTTCTTCCTTGTTCTAATAATTCTTTTATTTGCATTTTTGCTATCATTCCTTCTTTTTGGCAAATCTGGCTAAAAAAATTTTACTATAAAAAAAGGAAAATAGCAAGTTCTTGTTATTTATATAAAAAAGAAACCTACCAACATATGCATTAAAGCACACGTTGGTAGGCTATTTCACTTTGCTTTTGGTTGATTACCACCAAGAACGTTCTCTTCTAGAGCTTACTTTTGGGTCATCATATGGGTTCGGAGGATTCAGATTCTGTTCTTTTCCTTCTAGTATAAACCTTGCACGATATCCTTTATAGGAAATATCAAGAATTTGGCTTTTAAAAAGGTACTCAAACTTAATCCACTTAACCTTTTGAGCCCAATCTTCATTTGCATTTTGAATCACTCTACGCCAATTATTGTAGCGAGTGGTTCTTGCAGGTTCATTCATACCAATCGAAATTCCTGTTATGATATTATTGCAATTTTTTTGGTCAATTAAGGCCCGCCTAATTGCTTCTAATACCTCTATACTTTCGTTTTCACAACTCATGATATCTGCAAATAACTCACCTTCATCAAATAAATTCAGTATAACTGTGGCAATACGTTTATTTTCGCCATTTACAATTTCTATTGCATGGCTATTACTTGATAAAAATACGTTTTCTGCTTCTACACCATAAAAGTTGGACTTTGGGGACTCTTCTTTTGAGTAGAATGATTTTGCAAGTGCTAAATAAGTTCCTAATGCTCCTATATCAAAAAACCGATAGTGCATTGTAGAACTCTTGCCTTTGTCTACAGTTGTAATAATATTTTTGTCTAAACCTCCTCCTAATTTTCTTTGCACAACATTGTACAAATCAAGAATTTTTTCAGCAACTTTCCCTTCAATATTCTGTTCTGCTTCAAACAGTTCTTTCACAAAGTCTGTTATAACATCAACTTTCTTATGGAATATATACTGTGGAGCAGTCTTCATAATAAATTCTGGTGAAAGAGCAACATTGGCCTTTTTTGCCTCCGTTTGGAATATTTTATTTCCTTCTAAGAAGGCAAAAATATAAGGTAAAAATTCCTGATTGTTGATATTCTCTTGGACCAAATTGACGGCTGATGTTGGAACATAAAACATAGGATCTTGATTCATTTCTACTTCTTTGAAACTGCGCTCCAACCTTGAACGGTACATTTTACTGACATTTAACCTTGAAATTAACCACTCTGCCTGTGCATGACAATAGTCTCCATTTAATGCACCAAGAGCGATGTATAAACGAATGACTCTTGTTCTTGTTTTTTCATCACTTGATAAGAAGACATTGTCAAAATTCGTTTTGTCTAGTTTAACCCATTTCTTGATGAATTCAGTCGAAGCAGGAAGATACCTCATCAGTTCAGGATAAGGAAGTTTTTTGGCTACCTGTGCCCATGCGTGAATTTGTAACTGGTAATTTTTCCAGTCTGAGTATGAGCGCCACAAACTACTTAATTTTTCAAGTTCATTCATACTTTTGACACCACTTAACTTGCATAGTTTCTTATTATCATAAACATATACACCTTCCGCATCAACAAGTGCAAACGTATGATCTGAAAATGATCCGCCGCTTACGCAGATATAATCGCCTTTTTTAGTGATGATTTCAGCATCAATTTTTGAAATATCTACTACCTGTTGTTGTTTGTCAAAAGTAAAGATAAGATGTTTTAATGCACCTTCATGTGGCAATTTTATTGTAGTATCGGTGTTTATAAGGTGAACTGGAATGGAAACAGAATTAATATGACTTAACCAATATAGAGCATAGTATCCAATCTTCTCTATGTTTGGAGGACAGATAAAAGTTCCTTCATACCGTACTGCTTGCCACATTAACTTCATTCCATCTAAAACAGTTTTTCCTGTTTCATCTTTTACATATCTGCACCTCTCCTGCCAAAACTTTTCACGTAACTCTTGCAAATTTAAGTTAAGAACTTGTTTGCAGTTTTCGACTCGGCTTTTACACTCATCAAGAGTAATTTCTTCCCTATCATATGATTTTCTCGAGTTTGACATATTGATTAATCCAATTTTAATTTTACGTGCAGATGCCGTCTCTTGTATCCACTGTATGTCTGATAAAAGTTTTATCACCTCATTTTTGTGTGCTTCACGAACAAAATTCAACTCTTCATCGTTTGTAAATTCCCAGGTTTTATCTAATAAATCAAATTCAGTTATAGAATTAACTCTGTCACGAAAACCATTCATTAAATTGTGAATCTTCTTCGTTAACATTCTGGTTTCTTCTACATAATGAGCCTCTTTTAATGACTTTGGTGTTTCGTTACCTTTTCTCGTTAGTTCTTTTACTACTTTTTCTGCCTGCCTAAAGTTTATCTCCAAGCCGGTAATTTGTTTCTTCTTTGCTACTGCAACAATCTCTTGAATTTTTTTAATACAATCTTGCTGTTCTTCAAGTATTAATTCACGATATTCCAAATATTCTTCCTCAGAAAATGTATAATTGACTGCACCAGTAGCAAGTTCAGCAAACATTTCTAGTATTTCATCTTTGTGTTGAAATTCTACATCCAAAAACTGTAAAACGGCTTTTCGTTGCTTTTCTTTTTCTATTTCTACATCTGTTTTCTTCTTACCAGTTTCTGCTTTGTGTTGCTTTTTAGCATAATACTCATAAACATTTGTAGAAACCGGATTTTGTGCATCATACATAGCCCGTTTCTTTGGATCAATTAATGTAGCATATGCTTCATTAATCTTTTGCATTTGCTTCTTTGCAAATTCCTCTTCTTCACCTCGGGCTTGAGCTGTATCCGGATGCCATTTCTTTGAAAGCTTTCTGTGTGCTGCTTTTATGGTTTTTTCATTTGCGTTCCGGTCAACACCTAAAACTTCATAATACGTCATTCTTTTTCCTCCTATTGGTTATTTTTGAGTAGAGCACTGTCAAAATAGTTGTTTTACAGTGCTCTACTCAAAAACTAATTACTCCAAGTACAACGTTTCTCTTGCTTTAATGCCAAATGGATTAGCTGCATGTGCTGTGATTGCTTTTGCCCAATCTTCAGGAACTGTTCCTTTTGTACGAAGTCCATCTAATAAATCTTCAATTGTCTGAAAAATGATTTTGATTCCATCTCCATTCCGATTGAAGTTCACGGCATTATTAGATTTTATTCCAAGTTCTAATGCGTACTCTTTAGCACCACTTTCATACTCATTATTGTACAATAAGAAAATATGCTCACCACTTTGTATCCTACTTGTAATTAATTGATATACTTCTTCTTGTGTGTGTCTACTACTTCCATTTTGTCCATCTGTTATTAGTAAGTGTAGTTTGTGGTTGGCATCTGTTTTAAGAACTGGAGTGATAGCGCTAAATAGTGCATCATAAATGTTGGTTCCTCCATTGCAACTCCATGGTTGAATAGGTACGAATTGTTTTACATTTTGTTTACCGAATTTTTGATAAACCTCATCGTCAAATACAGTAAGGGAAATCTTTGTTGTGTAAATTTTGGCTGCCTGCCTTATAGCAAATCTATTGATTTCCCGTGCAATTACTTGCGATGTTCCTTCCATAGAACCACTACAATCAATAATCAAATTTACAATAGATGAATTCCGTGCAATTTCTTCTATTAATGTTTGACTATCAATTGAGGAAACATAGCCATCAATTGCTTTTTCTATGTTGACTTCTTGTTTCTGGATACTTCTATTTTGGCGTAATAACGCTAGTTTAGATGTACCATTATCAGGTTTACCCATTGTGCCTTCTTTGTTCATACTGAAAATCCTCCTTAATATAGGTTGATATGAAAGCAAATGCTTCTTCAAATACTTTGTTACGCGTGTATTATATCATAGTGTACATAAATATTCAATAGAATTCTTATTATTTTTTCTTTTTGTTTAGTAAAAATAAACATAAAATAAAAAGGCTATATAGCCTTTTTTCTCTTATATAAAAATATCCCCCACCTTAGCCGTATACCGAAAAGAAATTTTTATACCTGTTTGCACAGGTGGGTGTCTTGTTGAAAGCTCCTGGGTTTCTTACTATTATAAATAATGTAAGCTTACACGCCACTTTCAAAGGCGGACTCCCCTTAATTTATTTGTTGGTAATAAAATTCCAATCTACACGCACTACGCAGGGAATAAAAGTATTTATTTATTTGTTAGTATTATCTTAGCATAATACATTTTGATTTTCAATTCTTTTTTTCTTTCAATTTTATTGTTTGTTTTAGTTTTTTTACCATTATCTTATTTTTTCTTCTTTTCTACTATTTCTTTCTCTTTTTTTAGTATTTGCTTTTTTTCTTATTCTATGCTAGAATAAATAAAATTGTGTTATTAAAATTAAAGATTTTAATAACATTAATGTAAGTTGCTTTATTCTAATATAATATCTCTTTTCAATTTATTTTGTTTTACAATTCCTAAACCTATGTAGTTTTCTGCATAAATATTATATATTCCATCTTGTTGTTTTTCACAAATTGAAACTCCATTTAAAAATTTTTCCAATTGTTCTTCTTTTAAATGAATTTCTGGAAATTCTTGAAAAAGTTTTTTCATAGTAATAATTTTTTCTTGTACTTTTTCTGGTTCTTTTTCAATTTCTTCTAATGTTATTGCCTCTTGCAAAGTAAACTTTCCCACTTTAGTTCTATTTAATTCTTTCATATAACCAATGGTTCCCAATTTTTTTGCTATATCTTCGCATAAGCTTCTAATATAAGTTCCTTTAGAACAATGAACTTTAAACTCTATTTCATTTTCTTGTTTATTTACATTTTTTAACTCTATACTATAAATTTCAATTTCTCTAGGTTGTACTTCTACTGTTTGTCCTTTTCTTGCATATTCATACAGCTTTTTTCCATTTACTTTAATTGCTGAATACATAGGTGGAATTTGTTTTTGTTTTCCTATAAAAGAGAATAGAACTTCTTCTATTTTTTTTATTGTATTTACATTCCAATCTAGTTTTCTTTCTTCTAAGATATTTCCTTCTCCGTCTAATGTGTCTGTTCTGATTCCTAATTTTAGGGTAACTTCATATTCTTTGTCATGTTCAATTAAATATTTTGAAAGCTTCGTTCCTTGATTTAATAAAAGTGGTAAAACTCCTGTTGCATTAGGGTCTAATGTTCCAGTATGTCCCACTTTTTTTACATTTAACCTCTTTTTTACAATTGCTACTACATCATGTGAAGTATAATTTTTCGGTTTATTAATAATTATTATTCCATCCATTTATTGTTCCCCTACTTCATATTCTCCTCTTTTATTTTTAACTACTTTTCCATGTTCTAACAAATATTTTTTCATCATCTCTAACATATCTGTTTTTTCAATATGAAATGTTTTAGATACATTCTCTATAATTGTTTCTTTATCGTACCCTTGTTGTAAATAATTTTTGAAAATAGAAATTAATCTTTCTTCTTCTGTACATATCTCATCAACGTCAATAATGCTTTGCATTTGTTCTGCGGAAATATCACTTGCTATTCTATTGTCTAGCAATTCTACTTGTTTCCTCTCTTTTTTGTACTCTTGTATATATGTGATTTGTGCATATTTTCTTGCTCTTGTCCATATCATTCTTTCCATTACTTTTTCATCATATTGAAAATTATTAATTAAATCTCCACAATTATATGCTATATAAACAAGCATACTAGATTTTAAGTCTTCTTCTAAATGATAGTCTCCATATCGTCTTTGAATTTGATTTACTATTGTTCCTAAAATATGTTCCAATATTGCTTTATATTTTTCTAAATCACTATTTTCTATTTTTGTTCGACCTATCCACAATTTTTGATTATGTTCTATTACATCTTTATATACACTACTATCAAAAAAATCTCCATGGTTGATATAATAGGTAATAAAGTCATCAATAGAAAGATTTACTTGCTTGCATAGTCTTTCTAGTTCTTCCTTACTATAATATTTTCCTTCTACAATTTCTTGTTTTATTTGTTCTACTTTTTTTACTTTTTCAGTATCTTTTATTTTAGGGTTTGCCATATTATGCATAGCATACCATAAATTTTTTTCACTTATTCCTAATAGTGTAGCAAATTCATTATGAGAAAAATAAATGCGATAAGGATTATATAATTCAAAAAAGTCAACACTTCCTTTGTTTTGTTCATTTTGCTTATAATAAATTCCTTTTCCTTCATTTTGCTCTATAATGCTTTTACGGATTTTTTCTATGCTTTCTTCATTTAATTTCATATTTTGAAATAGCCTTGCTGTTCCTTCTCGTCTTATATTTCTTAAATTAGTATCACTAATTCCAAATAAATTAGAAAGTTCTGCTTCTGTTAGCCATGCTTGTACTTTTTCGTGCATTTGTGTAAAAAAAACATAGTCTATTTTTTGTCCTTTATATAATTTATATATTTGTACTAATTGTAATACATTTTTTTGTTTTTCTACTTCACTTAAATTTCTATCTTTTAATATAATAATCATTCTATTAGGATTTTTCTTACTATCTGATTTAAAATTTTGATAGGCAACTTTTGATATTTGTAATAGTTCTGCAAATTCTTGAGCTGACATTTGGTCTTTATATTCTTGATACATTTGGTTAAAAAAAGCGTAATCAATAGCTTGCGCTTTTTTTAGATTATATTTTTTTATTATATTTTCTAAAATTTCATCTTTTTCCACTTTTTTCACCTAAAAAATTATATCTCTTTTTTAACATAATGTCAAAGAGATATAATTTTTTTAGTTTATTCTAAATACATTTTTACTTGATTTACAATTTTTTCTTTTACTTGTTCCAAGCTTTGCGCAATTGTGCAACCAGCAGCATGGTAGTGTCCACCGCCACCAAACATTAGGCATACATCAGATACATTTAAATAACTATTAGAACGTAAAGAAGCTTTGTATCCTTTATTTGTTTCTCTTATAAAAATAGATACTTCTACTCCTTCTATTGCCCTTCCTTCTTCTACAATACCTTCATAGTCTCCACTTTCGGCATGTGTTTCTTCTTCATCCTTCTTAGTTATGTATGTAATGGCTATTTTTCCATCTTCTAAAAATTTCATTCTGTCAATAGCTCTTTTTCGTAATTCAAAATTAGCTCTTGACTTTGTGTTCATTACTCTTTTATATATGTCAGAAACATTAACACCTTTTTGTAGTAATTCTGAAGCAAATTCAAAGGTTTCTGGTGTTGTACTTTGGTATTGAAATCCTCCAGTATCGGTAATAATACCTGTTAAAATACATGTTCCAATTTCTTTATCTATTTCTATTCCGAAATATTCAATAATTTGAATTAAAATTTGTGTACAGGCTGGTGCATCTGGATTCACATAATTGTAATCTCCATACATTGTATTAGTTCCATGATGGTCTATTACAATTTTTACTTTTGCTGATTCAAAATAGTTTGCCCAACCATTTAGCATTTTAATAGTTGCGGTATCAACTGCAATTGCTAAATCATAAGGCTCATTTCTTCCTTCTTTTCGAATTTCTTCAGCATATGGCAAAAATTTATATACTCTTGGAAGTTCTGGAATAATAAGTTCTACCTCTTTTCCCATTTTTTTCAAAGCCATTAACATTGCTAAACTACTTCCAACAGCATCTCCATCTGGGTTTTCATGGGTTAATAGAACAATATTCTTTGCTTTTTTTATTTCTTCTAATATATTATCTAAGGTCATGTTTTTCTCCTTTTTCCTTAAATGTCTCTTTAGGATAAGATAGCTGTTTGAGCGGAGCGAATTACAGATATCTTATGCAGAGACATTTTTTATTTTTCGTCTTTCTTTAAGTTCTTTAAAATAGAATCTATTTTCATACCATATTCCATAGAATCATCTTTTTCAAAGACTAATTCTGGTGTTACTCTTAAATTAATTCTTTTGGCTATCAAAGTACGAATATATCCTGCAGAATTTTTTAAAGCATCTATTGTTTTTTCTTCATTTTTAGCATTTAATAAACTTACATATACTTTGGCATATTTTAAATCTGGTGTTATTTTTACTTTTGTCACACTAATTAGTCCTGTTGCGTCAGGATTTTTTAATTCAAAAGAAATAATATTGCTTATTTCTTTCTTTAATTCTTCATTAATACGGTTTAGTCTATTTTCGTTTTTTGGCATTGTTTGCCTCCTTTTTATCTTTCTTCTTGTTCTTCTAATTTATTCATAGCTTTTAATAAAGCTTCCCTTCTTACTTCTTCTGCATCTTCTGTTTCTTTTCTTTTGATATAATTTTCAAATCTTTTTTCTGTAGCTGGTTCTCTTGTATGGGTAGATTTTTGAGTATTTTGTTTTTGTAAGCTTTCTCTGAATTCTTGCATTTTGTCTAATTTTTCTGTTTCATTTTCTTGTTCTTCAACGTCATCTTCAATGTCTTCTTCATTTTGTTCTTCAACATCTTCAAATTCTTCGATGTTTTCTTCATTTTCTTCAGCATCTTCAAATTCTTCGATGTCTTCTTCATTTTCTTCAGCATCTTCAAGGTTTTCTTTATTTTGTTCTAGTTTTTCATCTTCTTCTATCTTTTTTAATAAACGTTCTTCCATTTCTACTATTTCTTCAATGTCTAAATCTTTAGGAATTTTATTTCTTTTACTACTTTTCTTTCCCATATTTTTATCCTTGCATAATATTAAATATTATACTTTAATTCCTTTCTTTCTTATTTTAACGTTTTATTTCTTCCATAATATATACTTCAATGATGTCTCCTTCTTTTAGGTCATTGTAATCTTCAATTTGCATACCACATTCGTAACCTTTTGCTACTTCTTTTACGTCATCTTTGAAACGTTTTAAAGATACTAATTTTCCTTCATGAATAACAACATCTTCACGAATTACACGAACGCCTGCATTTCTTTCTATTTTTCCTTCTAGTACATAAGCACCTGCAATAGTTCCTACATTAGATACTTTAAATACTTGTCTTACTTCTACATTTCCGATTACTTTTTCTTCAAAGACTGGGTCTAGCATTCCTTTCATTGCTGCTTTTACATCATCAATTGCTTGGTAAATAATAGAGTATTGTTTAATTTCTACTTCATCTTTTTCTGCTACTTGCTTTGCAGTTGCAACTGGACGAACATTAAATGCAATAATAATGGCATTTGCTACTTTTGCTAAAGTAACATCTGATTCCGTAACAGCTCCTGCTGCTGCATGAATTACTCTTACTTTTACTTCATCGTCAGATAGTTTTTCTAATGATTGTTTTAATGCTTCTGCAGAACCTTGTACATCGGCTTTTACTATAATGCTTAATTGTTTTAGCTTTCCTTCTTCCATTTGGCTAAATAAGTTATCTAGAGTAACTGGTGCCATTTGGTTAATAGATTTTTCTCTTTGAGTACGTTTTCTTCTTTCAATTAAGTGTTTTGCCATTTTTTCATCTTTTACTTCGTAGAAAATATCACCTGATTCAGGAACTTCAGTTAATCCCATAACCTCTACTGGAGTAGATGGTCCGGCTTTCTTTACTTTTTGTCCTTTATCATTTTTCATGGCTCTAATTCTACCAATAGATGAGCCTACTACTATGGTATCTCCTACATCTAAAGTACCTCTTTGTACTAAGATAGAAGCGATTGGTCCTCTTGCTTTGTCTAAGCGTGCTTCAATAACGGCACCTTTAGCTTGTTTTTTAGGGTTTGCTTTTAGTTCTAAGACATCTGCTTGTAATAGTACCATTTCTAATAATTCATCAATATTTTGATGTTTTTTTGCAGAAATTGGTACATAGATGGTATCTCCACCCCATTCTTCTGGTACTAATTCATATTTCATTAATTCTTGTTTTACTTTATCAACATTGGCTTCTGGTAAGTCAATTTTGTTTACTGCTACAATAATTGGAATTCCTGCTGCTTTAGCATGGTTGATTGCTTCAACTGTTTGAGGCATAACACCATCGTTAGCAGCAACTACTAATATAGCTATATCTGTAATTTGTGCACCTCTTGCACGCATGCTTGTAAATGCTTCATGTCCTGGTGTATCTAAGAAAGTGATATCTCTACCATTGATATTTACCATGTAAGCACCAATTGCTTGAGTAATTCCTCCTGCCTCACCTTCAATAACATTTGTTTTACGAATTGCATCTAAAAGTGAAGTTTTACCATGGTCAACGTGTCCCATAACTACAACAACTGGTGGTCTTGTTTGTAGTTCTTCTTCTTTATCTTCTGATTCATCAAATAAAATATCTTCTTCTTTAACTTCTTCTTTTTTCTTAGCTGTTACACCAAATTCTTCTGCTACTAAAAAGGCTGTATCAAAGTCTAAATCATTATTGATGGTTGCCATGATACCAAATCCAAATAATACTTTAATAACTTCTGCTGAAGTTTTCTTAAGTTCTATTGCTAAATCTTTTACAGTAATAGATTCTGGAATAGTAATTTCAGTTAATTGGAATATTTTTTGAGTTCTTTCTTCTTGAACTTTTACAGATTTTTTCTTATTTTTCTTTCCTCTTGCAGTTGTTAAATCGTAATAGTCAAGCATTCCACCTTCTTGGTCATTAAACATATTTGATAAACGGTCTACTTGTTTTAAATCTTTTAGTTTTCCACCATCAAATTCTTCACTAAATCTTGAACCTTTCTTATTTTTATTAGCCTTTTGTGTTCTTTCTTCTTTTCTTTCAAATTTTGCTTTGTCAATCGCTCTACTTGTAAAGTCTCTTTGATTTTCTTTTTCTACAATATCTGATGCCATAATGTCTTTAATGTTTCTGTCAATACCACGTTCATCTAGTGGTCTTCTTTCACGATTAAAGTTTCCACCATTATTACGATTTTGCCCATTTTTGAAATTATTATCACGTTTTTGAAAACCATTACGATTTTCTCTATTACCATAGTTATCTCTATTTTGGAAATTTCCTCTATTTGAATTATTATGATTTTGGAAATTTCCTTGATTGTTATAATTTCTATTTTCTGAGCGATTTGTATTCATAGATGTACGATTATGATTTTCAAAGTTTCTATCTGGTTTATTTGTTTCTACAGTTTTTGTTTTTTCATGCTCTACTTTTTCTACCTTTGAAACGTTCTCTACTTTCTTTTCTTCTTGCTTTGGCTCTTTTTTTGGTTCCTTTTTTGGTTCTTCTTTTTTGCCAATGCCAAATAATTCACTTACAGTCATTGGTTTTGTAGGTTTATTACGATATACTATATTATAATCTGTATTTTTATTTCTTTCTACAAATCCGACTTGTTTGTTTTTTTGCTCTGCTTGTTTTTGTATTCTTTCTTTTTCCTTTTCTTCCTCGTCATTAATAATCACTTCTCTCCTAATAATGACTGGTGTTTCATTTTTCTTCTCTTCTTTTACTTGTTCTTTTTTATTTTCTTGTTTTTTCTCCTTGCCTAATAAAGCATTTTTTATTTTTAATGCTTCTTTTTCATCTACACCACTCATATGTGATGTTGCTTCAATTCCAAGTTCTTTTGCCTTTTCTATAATTTCTTTACTGCTTATTCCTGTTTCTTTTGCTATTTCATGTATTTTGATTTTACCCAATCAATTCACCCCCATCAATTCTTTTTATTATTTCTCTTGCAAAATTTTCTTCTTTAATAACAATAATTGCTTTATTTACTTGCCCAATACTTTGACTTAATGCTTCTATAGTACCTACTATGCGAACTGGCACTTGATGCATTTTTGCTAATTCTTCTATATGCTTTTTGGTTTTTTCACTAGCATCAGTTGCAATTAATACTAGTTTTGCTTTTCCTTTATTAATTTCTTCTTTTGAACTTTCCGTTCCAAAGCTTAACTTTCCTGCCCTTCGTGCTAGTCCTATTAAGCCATATATTTTATTATTTTCCTTCAAGTATTCCACCTCTTATATTGTTGTTTTGTTATATACTTTTTACTGTAGAGTTTCCTTTAATTCTGCATATAAGTCATTATCTATTGAAGTCTCGAATATTCTTTCTAGTTTTTTTGCTTTTATTGCCTTTTCTAAACATTCTTTATTATCGCAAAGATACGCCCCTCTGCCATTTGCTTTTCCTGTTTTATCTATAAAAATTTTTCCTTCTTTGTTTTTAACAATACGAATTAATTCTTTTTTTTCTTTACTTTCATTACACCCTATACAAGTACGTTTTGGTATTTTTTTCAAATTTCTCACACCTTTATTCTATTGTATTTACGTGAATTTTGCTTTATTCTTCAATTTGTTCTGCTTCATCTATTTCTTGTTCTACTGTTTCTAATCCTTGTGCTTGTTCTGCTTGCATTTTTTCTATCATTTCTCTAAATTGACTTTCACTCTTAATATCAATTTTCCATGAAGTTAATCTTGCTGCTAAACGAGCATTTTGTCCTGCTTTTCCTATTGCTAAAGATAATTGGTCATCTGGTACAATTACTTGTGCAAAATGTTCTTCTTCTTTAATATCTACTGCCATAACTTGTGCTGGAAGTAAAGCAGAAGAAATGTAAATAGCTGGATCTTCGTTCCATTCAATAACATCAATTTTTTCTCCATTTAGTTCATTTATAATATTTTGAATACGAATTCCTTTTTGACCTACGCAAGAACCAACTGGATCTATATCTGGATTTTGTGAATATACTGCTACTTTACATCTGTTACCTGGATCTCTTGAAACACTTTTAATTTCAATTAAACCTTCATAAATTTCTGGAATTTCAAGTTCAAATAGTTTTCTTACAAAATCGTTATGTGCTCTTGAAATCATAACTTGTGTGCTTCCTTTTAATCCTTTTTCTACATCAATAATGCAAGCTCTTATTTTATCATTTACATGGTAATGTTCGCTTGGAATTTGTTCTTTTACTGTCATAATTCCTTCTAGTCTTCCTAAATCTACTACAACAACGCCACCATCTGCTTTTTGTACAATACCAGAAACAATTTCACCTTTTCTTTCATTAAATTCATTGTATAAAAATTCTCTAGATGCTTCTCTTATTTTTTGAATAATTACTTGTTTTGCTGTTCCTGCTGCAATTCTTCCAAAGTTTTTTGGCACTAATTCTTTTTCGTAAATATCTCCTACTTTGTATTTTTTATCGATAGCTTTTGCTTCCTCTAATGACATTTGTGTTTTTTCATTTTCTACTTCTTTTACAATTTCTTTTTGCATATATATATGGATTTCTCCTGTTTCTTTATCCATTGTAATTTTTACGTTTTCTTCTTCACATTCAAAATTCTTTTTATATGCTGTTACAAGTGCTGTTTCAATGGATTCTAGTAAGTATTCTTTTTGAATTCCACTTTCTTTTTCCAATGCCTCCATAGCTTCAATTAATTCTGTACTATCAATTGCTGGACCCATTCCTTTTTTCTCTTTTTTCTTCATTTTTTAATCATTCCTTCCTTATTTTATTGAATTTATTTTTTTATTATTTATTGCTATTTTACTAAGCTAATACAATGCTTGCCTTTATTTAGTCCCAATGAAATTTTAATTTCATAAGTGAAATATTTTTTCTTTCCAGTTGAACTTCTTTTTCTTCTAGTTTTAAATAAATGTTATTTTCATCCCATTTTTCTAAAATGCCACTGTATTCTTTTTGTTTTTCTATTGGCTTAAATAATTTTATTTCTACTTCTTTTCCTTGTGCTTGTTTTAGATGTTCTTCTTTTCTTAAAACTCTTTCTACTCCTGGAGAAGAAACTTCTAAAAAATACATATCTTTTATTAAGTCTTTTTCATCTAATAGAGGGTTGATTTCATTACTTACTTTTTCACAATCGTTTAAATCAATGCCTGTTTCTTTATCTATAAAAACTCGTAAAAAGTAATCTTTTCCTTCTTTTACATATTGTACATTATAAAGTTTATAGCCTAAATCTTCTACCGGCTTTTTTATAAAGCTTTCTACTTTTTCTTCGATACTTGCCAATTTTTCCTCCTTAATTTATTATTTACATTAATTAAGAGCGGAATTTGTTTCCGCTCTTCTAAAATCTTTTTGTTTACTTTGCTTATTATACCCTATTTTGGAAAAAATTACAAGTGTTTTTGTAAAATTTGTTAATTTTTTTTATTACTCCCTGTTACTTCTTGTATAATTTTTATTCTAACATTTTTCTTGAACTTAGTAGAATTTTCTAATTTTTATGGTATAATAGAATGTATAATTAAAACTTATTATGAGGAATGAAATGAATTTACACGATTTAGAAGTATTAGAATATAACCAAATATTAGAGAAACTCTCCCTACTTTGTAAAACTTATGCTGGGAAAAATTTTGCTATGCAATTAAAACCAAGCTTTAAAAAAGAACAAGTAGAAAAATTATTAAAAGAAACTCTAGAGGCAAGCACTTTAAATGTGCAGAAAGGTTTTATTCCTATGTCAGAAATATCCGATATTTCTGTTAGTTTAAAAAGATTAGAGAGTAGTCTTCCTCTTTCTGCAAAGTCACTTTTAGATATTTCCCTTATTTTAAAACTTTCTAGAGAATTAAAAGAATATTTTTATGAAGATGAAAACTTTAATCGAACTCCTTTTGTATTATTAGAAGATATGTTTTCTAAATTATATAGCAACATAGATATAGAAAATTCTATTTTTAGCTCTATTCTAGATGAAAACACCATTGCAGACACTGCTTCTAGCACGCTTGCTTCTCTTCGTAAAAATAGAAAAAAGTTAGAAGTGCAAATAAAAGATAGTTTAAATCACATTTTGCATTCTAGCCAATATTCTAAAGCTATTATGGAGCCTATTGTAACAATTCGTAATGACCGATATGTAATTCCTGTAAAAGAAGAATTTCGTGGTCTTATTAAAGGATTTATTCATGATATGTCTGCTAGTGGTTCAACTGTGTTTGTAGAACCTTTACAAGTGTTTGAATTAAATAATCAAATTCAATCTTTAAAGGTAGAAGAAAATACAGAAATAGAACGCATTTTAGCAGAATTATCTAATAAACTAATTCCTTATTTACAAGAATTAGAAAATGATGTTTATTTAATTGGAAAATTAGATTTCATATTTGCAAAGGCAAGCTTAGCTAAAAGTATGCAAGCAATTTGCCCTATCTTAACAGAAGAAAAGCAAATTGATTTAAAAAAGGCACGTCATCCTTTTATTGATAAAGATAAGGTTGTTCCTATTGATATTCATATTGGTAAGGATTATTCTTCTTTAATTATTACTGGTCCTAATACTGGTGGAAAAACTGTTACTTTAAAAACAACTGGACTTTTGTGTTTAATGGCTTATAGTGGTTTATTTATTCCTGCTGAAGAAAAAAGCAGTCTTTATGTATTTGATTGTGTTTTTGCAGATATTGGAGATGAGCAAAGCATTCAAGAATCTTTAAGTACTTTTTCTGCTCATATGACAAAAATTATTCATATTATAGAGCATGCCACTAAAAATAGTCTTATTTTAATAGATGAATTAGGTTCTGGAACAGATCCTATTGAAGGTGCTAACCTTGCCATTAGTATTTTAGAATATTTTTATAATTTAGGCTGTCTTACTTTAACAACAACGCATTATTCAGAAATCAAAAATTATGCGTTAGTAACAGATGGTTTTGAAAATGCTAGTTCTGCTTTTGATATTGAGGAGTTAAAACCAACATATCAACTATTAATTGGCGTTCCAGGAAAAAGTAATGCTTTTGCCATTAGTAAAAAGTTAGGACTTCCTGAGGAAATTTTAAATAAGGCACAAAGTCTTTTAAAAGAAGAACATATTCATGTAGAAGACTTATTAAAAAATATTTATGATGATAAGATAGCTATTGAAACAGAAAAAGAAGAAATTCAAAAGAATTTATCACAAATAGAAAATTTAAGAAAGAACTTAGAGCAAGAAAAAAGTAAGCAAAATGAAGTGAAACAAGTACAAGTAGAAAAAGTGAAATTAGAAGCCAAAAATCTTCTTCTTTCTGCAAAAGACACTGCAAATGATACTATTAAAGAGTTAAATGCTTTATATGAAAGAAATAAGCAACTAGAAGACATGGACTTAGAAAATTGGAGCGATTCACAAATTGCTAACTTTGTAAAATCTCATTTTCAAAAAGGTAGTTTAAAAAAAGCAAATGAATTAAGGAAAAATTTAAATACTTCTATTGATTCAATTACTATAATGAAAAAAGAAAATGAAGAGCAACCTAAATTATTGAAAAAAGATGATTTAAAGGTTGGTATGAAAGTTCAATTAAAGAATTTTTCTGATATTGCTACTATTACTTCATTGTCTGGAAAGAAAGATTCTTTACAAGTTCAAATAGGAAGTGCTAAAATGAATGTTCATTTGAATGATATATTTGAAATTTTTGAAGACAAAATAAATTCTAGTTTTAATTCTTCAAAAACATCTTCTAATTCTTTTAAAAGCACTTCATCGAGTTCTTCTTTGAAAGCTAAAAACGTTACTACAGAAATTAATGTAATTGGGCAAAATGTAGACGAAGCTTGTTTTGTTATAGATAAATATTTAGACGATTGTTACCTTGCCAAAGTAAGTCCTGTTCGTATTATTCATGGAAAAGGAACAGGAAAATTAAGAGAAGGAATTCATCTATTTTTACGTAAGCATCCTCATGTAAAAAGCTTTCGCTTAGGCAGTTTTGGTGAAGGTGAAATGGGAGCAACTGTAGTAGAATTAAAAATTTAAAAAATGAGAAATATATAAAATTATTAATTTAGCATAAAAAACGAGCCTAAATTTTTTCATTAAATCCATTTTTATGAAAATTTTAAGCTCGTTTTGCTGTTTTAATTCAGTTTTTTCTATTTTAATTCAATTTTAATTTCTTTTTCTTCTTTTAATTCAATCTTTTTATAGCTTACTTTGCATTCATCAAATAGCTTTCTAGAGGCAATATTATTTTCAGAGTTAGCATATTTATCAGATAAGTAAATTACTTCTTTAATACCAGATTGTATAATAATTTTTGCACATTCATTGCAAGGAAATAAATCAACATAGATTTTAGAATTTTCTAAATCCTTTTTACTTCCTCTATAATTTAATATAGCATTTAATTCTGCATGACATACATAAGGATATTTTGTATCTAAATTTTCTCCTTCTCTACCCCATGGAAATTTTTCATCGTCAAATCCATTTGGTGCACCATTATAACCAATGGATAAAATACGATTATCATTACTTACAATACATGCGCCAACTTGTGTAGAAGGGTCTTTACTTCTCATTGCTGATAATTTGGCAACAGCCATAAAATACTCATCCCAACTAATATAGTCTTTTCTTTTTTTATTTTTATCTTGTTCCATATTTTTTCCTCCTTTATTTGTAATTAAATTTTTCTCTTTATATATATCTGCTTAATAATGTCCTTTTTCTGTAATATTTTTTGTGCGATTATTTATATTTTTTTATAGCAAAAAAGAGACAGAATATTATTATTGTTTTGTCTCTTTTGTTTTCTTATTAATTTAAACTAGAACCATATAATTGCATTAAGTAATTATAATAATTAAATGGTTCTACTGTATCTGGCATACCATAATTTGCGCCAAAAGTTTCAACAGTAATACTAGTAATTACTGGTTTATTAATTGGCATATCAGCTGTTAATGCATTTCCATCTTCATCTTTTGGAGCTTCTTCACCTTCTGCTAAATCTTCTGTTCTATATGTAACTTCTACATTTGCAATAGCATCTACTACGTCCATTCCTTCTATTACTTTTCCAAAACCTGTGTATAATCCATTTAAAGATTCATTATCTTTATGCATAATGAAGAATTGAGAACCTGCTGAATTATAACTTTCTTCTGTTAAACTACTGCTAATTCCCGTATAATCAGAACGAGCCATAGCAATAACTCCTTCTTTCATTTTTATTTTATTTTTTGTGTAGTTATTAGCTATCATTTCGCCTTCAATACTATATTCTGAAGTATCTCCGTTTCCAAGTAGGTCATCTAATGTAGGTGAACCTGTACCGTCACCATTTTTATCTCCACCTTGAATCATAAAACCTGGAATTGTTCTGTGAAAAGTTAATCCATTGTAAAAACCACGATTTGCTAATGCAATAAAGTTAGCTACTGTATTTGGTGCTTGGTCTGGGTATAATTCTACTTTAATTGTTCCATAACCTTCAACCTCAATTGTTGCTATTGGGTTTGGATATTTTTTTATTAATTTTTGAATAATGCCATAACTTACATAGCATATTCCTACAATTACTAATATAATTGCTATTATCATAATTATTTTAATTGCTAAATTTTTTTTCATTTTTACCTACTTTCCTTTCATTGTAACATTACTTTGTTACAGTTATTGTATTTTCTATTTTTCCTTTGAAACTACAACATTAAATTATCAAATACAAATTGTTCTTGCATTCTTTTTAAAGACTGTTTAATAGCTCTTGCTCTTACCTCTCCAATTCCTTCTACATCATCTAAGTCTGGAATATCTGCTGCTAAAATATGTTGGAAAGATTTGAATGATTTAATTAAGTTATCAACAATATTACTTGGCATTCTTGGTATTTTGTTTAACACACGATAACCTCTTGTGTATACTGCAACTTCATCATAATTATCAAAATTTTCATATCCAAGCACACGTGCAATTATTTCTGGTTTCATTAAATCTTCATGAGTAAGACTTTCAATTTCTTTCAATACTTTTTCAGAAGTTCTTTTCTTTCCTGGTGCAATATAGTCTTTAATAATTAGTAATTCTTCTTTTTCAAGTCCTCCTACCAATTCTTCCAATTGCATTTCTAGTAATCTTCCTTCTGCTCCTAACTCGTAAATAGATTTTTGAACCTCATCAACCATTTTCATTACCATTTCAGCCCTTTGAATAGCTGTAATTACATTTTCTAATGTAACAATATCGTTAAATTCATATTCATTTAATATACTTAGCTTACTATCAAATACCTTTTTATATTTTTCAATAGTTTGAAGAGCTTGATTTGCTTTTGAAATTACCTTTGACGTATCTTCTAACACATAACGAGAATATCCTTTAAAAACAGTAATTATATTTCTTCTTTGTGAAATACTAATAACAATTTCTCCAGTTTGCTTTGCAGTACGTTCTGCTGTTCTATGTCTTGTTCCTGTTTCTGTTGTAGCAATTGCAGAGGATGGAATAAGTTGAGTATTTGCGTATAATATTTTTTTGAAATCTGAACTTAAAATGATAGCCCCATCCATTTTAGCAAGTTCATACAAACGAGATGGCGTATAATCAATATTTAAACTAAAGCCTCCATCGACAAGGTCTAAGACCTCTTTGCTATCGCTTATAACAATTAAAGCTCCTGTTTTTGCTTTTAATATATTTTCTAAGCCATCGCGAATTGGCGTGCCTGGTGAGATTAACTTTAATACATCGGTAATGCTATCTTCTTTAAATGTACTCATTTTTTCAACTCCCTGTTAACCTTTGCTAATGTAGCATTTTTAATGCTTCATTTATATTTCTAACGCCTATTATATCTAATTTATAACTATCTTTCAATAGTTTTTTGTTATTTTCTGGAATAATACATTTTTTGAAGCCTAATTTTTCCGCTTCTTTTAATCTTTTTTCAATCATGTTAACGGCTCTTACTTCGCCTGTTAGCCCGTACTTCGCCAATTGCTACTAAGTCTGTTGGAATACTTATATTTTTAAAACTAGAACTTACAGCTAAAATAATTCCTAAATCAATGGCAGGCTCTGCTATACGAATTCCACTTACTACATTTAAATAGACATCTTGCGAGCCTAAATTCAAATTAGCTCTTTTTTCTAATACTGCCATTAAAACGGTAAGTCTATTGTAATCAATTCCGTTTGCTGTCCTTCTTGGAAGTCCAAAGGTAGTTGGCGTAGTTAATGCTTGAAGTTCAATTAAAAGTGGTCTTGTTCCTTCCATACTAGCTACTATAATACTTCCGTGATGGATTATCTTCTCTTTCTGAAATTAATATTGAAGAAGGATTTGTAATTTCCACCATTCCTTCATTTTGCATTTCAAACATTCCTACTTCGTTAGTAGAACCAAAACGATTTTTTACTCCTCGCAAAATACGGTAAGAAAAATAACGTTCCCCTTCTAAGTATAAAACTGTATCTACCATGTGTTCTAGCACTCTTGGCCCTGCAAGGTTTCCTTCTTTAGTAACATGTCCTATAATAATAGTTGTAATATTTTGTTGTTTGCAAATTTTCATTACTCTTGCCGTAATTTCACGTACTTGGCTTACTGTACCTGCAGCAGAAGTAATTTCGTCGCTATACATTGTTTGAATTGAATCTATAATTACTAATTTTGGATTTAACTCTTGAATATTTTCTGAAATAATATCAATATCGGTTTCACCTAAAAACAGAATATCTTCATTTTTTATATTTAAACGGTCAGCACGGATTTTAATTTGCTCTGCTGATTCTTCTCCCGAAACATATAAAACTTTTCCTTCACCCTGCATCTTATTGCAAATTTGAAGAATAAGCGTAGATTTTCCGTATGCCCGGTTCTCCTCCAAGTAATACCAAAGAACCTTTTACAATTCCACCACCTAATACTCTATCTAGCTCACCAATACCGTGTAGAAATTCGAACTGCTTCTTTTCCTTCCACATTAGTTAACGAAGTTGGTTTTGTTGTTCTTGTCTTTTTATCTGTAAGAAAAGCACCATCTTTATCTTTTACTACTTTTTCTTCGTAAAAAGTATTCCATTCATTACAAGCTGGGCATTTTCCAAGCCACTTAGGCGATTCATACCCACAGCTATTACATACAAAAACTGTTTTTGCTTTTGCCATATTTCCTTGATTCCATTGGGGACGTTTCCTTTTGGTAAATCTGTCCCTTTTGGTACATCTCCTTTCCTATTTTGCCTATTTTTGCATGTCTCTTTAATATGTTTTCTAAAGAGGCATTCTTTTTCCTATTTTTTCTATTGTTTTTCTGCTTATTCCTAGTATTCTAGCAATTTGTACCTTCTTAATACCTTCTATCTGAATAAATTTTTTTATTACATTATATTTTCTATCATTATCATAATTTTGAATTTTTACTAAATTCTCTTCATTTGCAATTTCTTTCATGAGCTTAATTGCTTCTTCATCTTCTATTTTACTTATCAATTCATAAGAATTTCCCAAATCCTGATTTTTGTTATAATTCTCATGAAAAATTTTAAAATTTGAAATATTATAATCAAAAAGCTTCATGATAAAATTTTTATCCGTTATTTCATCTTTATTTTCAACATATTCATAATAGCTTACCCATGGATAATTGTTTGTAATACCTGCATTTTCTGGGTTTTTATGAATGTATCTTATCACATTTTTTAAATATGAAACATCTTCTATATTCTTACTTTTAAATCGATTTTCAAATAAGTGCCCTATTCTTTCATATTTTTGATTAAAATAATAAGAGTAACTTACATTCAAACTCTGCATAATTGTAGATAAATTTTCCATTGTATCGTGAATAATAAAATGTACATGATTTGGCATTAGTGCATAAGCATATACCTCGTATTGGTATAATTTCTTGGTTCTTTTTACTTCTTTTAGAAATTTTCTAAAATCTTGGTTATCCAAGAAGATCTCTTGCCTATTGATACCTCTTATAATAACATGATAAACATTAGTATTTGATTTTTTTCTTTGAGCTCTCAAATTAGTATTCAACTCCTTTTTAATTGAATTTTAAATTATTTTTTAATTTTTGAGGCCCAAACTAATAAAAATATAGCACATTTTTATGTATATTGCTATATTTTTATTAAAATTTTTTAATTTTTTTTGATTTTTATTGATTTTCTTGTTTTTTTTACATTTTTCTACTTTTTTCTTAGCAATTTACCTTTAGGAAACGTCCCCGATGGTAACTAATTGCGATAAAGCAATAATATACATAGCATGTGACCAACCTAAGCCAATTACCCATTTAGATTGCATGGTCTCATTATCAATTTGTTCAGCAAGAAATCCATGCTTTGTTGCTGTTTTTGTAACAAATTCAATTTCTTTTCTTGCTTCTTCTTGGTTTCCTATTTTTATGTTATATAATGCCATCCATAGGGTTGCAACTGGCCATGGATTATTGCCACCTAAATAACTATCATTTTCAAATCTTAAATATCCTCCTGTATAAGTTCTTAATGTCATATTAATTTTTTCAATAGTATTCTTTATTTCTTTTTGCTCTGCATCTAGCATAGAAAATGGCACTACAGTTCCTAATAAACTAATGTCCATAATATTATCTTTATTGTTTCTTTTTAAGATTTTACTTTGTTCATCACATAAATTTTTTATGCAATATTTTTTTATTTCTTTTGCCTTTTCTTCTAATTCTTCTATTCCTTTTATTTCGTTTATTTCTTGTTTTATTGAAATCATTGCCTTTAGTGCTGCATATATTGCACTTAAAGAATACAAATGAACTCCTTCGTGCATTTCCCACAAGTCATAGCTTCCTTGATTAAGTAAGTTTTCTTTCTCAAAGTTACCAAAAGGGACAGATTTACCAAAAGGAAACGTCCCCAATGGTAACCCCAATGGTACCGTCCCCAATGTATCAAATACTTTTTGGCACATTCGATAGACTTGTTTTAGAAATTCTTTGTCTTTGGTTATTTTGTAATGTTCGTATATACCATATATAATGCTGGCTGTTTCGTCAATTTGGTAGCCCCAACATGGTGCTAGTCTTCCATCTGTATAGAAGCGTTGCTCCCATATTCCGTTTTTGCTTTGTGTTTTTTTGCAGAAGTTTGTATAGAATTTTGTGGTTTGTTCTGTCATGTTTAATAGGTCTAGTGCTTTTGTAACAAAGACTGCATCTCGTGGCCAGCAATATGAATAACGTCCACATTTACTTCGTTCTTCATCTATTTCTATTGCTGCTGATATTCCTCCTGTTTCACTATTAGATAAAAGTGGAAATAATAAAATACTCCTTACATAAATTTGCTTCATTTTTTCGTATTCTTCTGCTAGTTTTTTTTGCCATTCTTCTTTTTTACTTAGAATGTTTAGCCCATCATGTTCTTTGACATAGTTATTCCAATATTTTTCTACGTTTTTTTGTTCTTTTGTGGTATCTATCTTTCTTATTTTTTCTACGTCTTCTATTATTTCGTCCATTTGATCTTTTTCTTGATTATTATTTATGTATATGAATATTTCAAATTCCTTGCTTTCTCCTGGTTTTAAGGTTCCTATTTTATAGCTTACTGCGGAATCGTTTGCCATACCAATATAGTCTTTATCATGCAAGTAACCTGATTTTATATCTTCTTCACTATGATTTAAACGATATCCTAATATTGGTAGTTTTGAGAAAATGCAATATGTATAGTCATGACTGTATTGAAGTAAAATGTCCTTCTCTATTTTACTTCCTACCATATTATTATTGTTAGATAATAACTTTGAGTATAGTAAGAAGTCTACTTCTAAATCTATGCTATTTTCATTTGTTAGTTTATACTTTTTTATTATGACGTTTTTTGATATGCTAACAAAATCAGTTTGTAAAATGGATAAATTGAAATAGGTATTTTTTATTTTTGTATTTAAAATATTTGTATTTTCGGTGTAATATTGCTCGTATTGGTTGTTTATATCTTCATGCAAATAAATTAGCGCAGAATCATTGATTTTTACTCCTGCCTGCATTGTATCTATAAACTGCCTATAATCTCTTGTTGGATAAAAGAGTCTTAGCATTTCTCCTTGATAGCTAAAACTTGCTACTATTTTTTCATTTCCAATTACTGCTTCATTATAATATTTTTTTTTCATATGTTCTCCTTAAAAATTTTCTATTATTGAATAATATTTTTAAAAAAATTTCTTTCAAAATAAAAAATTATTATTTTAGAATACTTTATTAAAAAATTTTACATTATTTGTTGACATATTATATACTTCTTGCTATAATATTGCTAAATTTATTACAATACAAAATTAAATTCTTTCTTTTGCATATGTAATTTTTGCAAAGAGGCATTACAGAATTTAAGAGGGTAAGCACTATCTTAAGATAAATAGAATATTACTTTTTTCTTTTTATTCTTGAGAGCGAATATGAGTACATACCAAAAACTCTACCCTTGCAAATGTGCTATAAAAAAGATAGAAACAAGTTCTAAACGTACCTTGAAAATTGAACATGGATTTTGAAAATCAAAATAATACACCGCGTAAAAAGTAAATCTATATTCCCCATGCTTTATGTTTTCTATCTTTCCCCACCAAGATTGGTGGGGTTTTTCTTTTTTTATTAAATAATTTCTATTTTATAAATAATTTTTTATATAACCATATATTTTTGTATTTTAAAATATAATTTCAATTATAAAAGATTAAATTTTAAATTTTTTTATCCTTCTATAATCTTTACAATTTGTTGTTCTAGTTCTTTAATTCTGTCATTTAGTTTTGCAATATCTTCATCATTAGCATCTTCAACTAACATTTCTTTTTGTACAATAGTAGACATATCTTCTAATTCTTCTTTTAAAGTTTGAATTCTTCCTAGAACTTCTAAGCGAATATATTTTCTTTCATGCTCTTTTGCACCTTTTACTCTTCCTAAACGTTGTACTTGTTCATTTAGTTCATATTCTTCACCATATTCTGGAATAATAACAGGTATTTGCGTAGTTCCTTGTATTTTTTGCTTTAATGCAATTTGCCCTTCTGGCTCTCCATGTACTAAGAAAATCGTTTTTGGTTTTTCAAAGAATGAATAAATGAAGTTTAATAACCACTCTTGGTCGGCATGACCAGAATATCCCTCAATGTATTCTATTCTTGCATTTACTGCAATTTCTTCACCAAATATTTTTACTGTTTTTGCTCCATCTACAATTTTTCTTCCTAACGTTCCTGGTGCTTGATAACCTACGAATAAAATAGTGCTATTTGGATTCCATAAATTATGTTTTAAATGATGTTTAATTCTTCCTACTTCACACATACCACTAGCAGATATAATAATAGAAGCTTCATTCTTTTCATTTAATTCTTTAGATTCTTCTGCTGTTTTTGTAAATTTTAAGCCGGGAAATTCTAATGGATTATCTCCTCTTTTCATAAGCTGCTGTGTTTCTTCGTCAAATAAATCCATATTATTTCTGAATACCTCTGTAGCAGAAATAGCAAGTGGACTATCTACATATACAGGAGCTCCCATTAAAGTATAATATTTTTCTTTAAATTCTTTGTCTTTTCTATTTTCTTTTAAATTGTTTAGCTCATATAGAATTTCTTGTGTTCTTCCTACTGCAAATGATGGAATAACAACTGTTCCACCTTTATTCAATGTTTCTGCTACTATATTTAAGAACATTTCTGCCTTATCATCATTTCTAGTATGTAATCTTCCACCATAAGTAGATTCCATTACCAAATAATCAGCACTTTCTATCATGGTTGGAGAAGAAAGAAGTGGAATATCGTTATTTCCTATATCTCCTGTAAATACAGTTTTTGTTACTTTTCCATTTTCACTTGCCCATACTTCAATAATGCTAGAACCAAGCATGTGTCCTGCATCATTAAAACGTACATGAATTTTATCACTAATTTCTATAATTTCATCATATTTCACAGGTTCAAAAATTTTAAGAGACTCTATCGCTTCTTGCGCTGTATATAATGGTGGCTCTGGTTCTAAGCCTTTGCGCAATCTTTTTCTATTTTTCCATTCAATTTCCATTTCTTGAATGTGTCCACTGTCTGGTAGCATAATGCTACATAAATCACAAGTTGCCTTAGTAGCATATATTTTCTTTCTAAAACCTTCTTTATATAATTTTGGAATTCTGCCAGAGTGGTCAATATGTGCATGTGTTAATAACATAAAATCTATGTCATTTACATCAAAAGCAAAAGGTGCTGAATTTTCCCATTCATCTTGTGCTTGGCCTTGATACATTCCACAATCTACTAAAAATTTCTTTCCTGCCGCTTCTACTAAAAAATTAGAACCTGTTACTGTTTTTGTTGCACCTAAAAAGGTTATTTTCATATTTTATTCTCCTCTCTATTAAATAGGGGTGGTACAAATTGTTCCATTTGGGACAATTTGGGACTGTCCCAAATTGCTCCACTACTCCCATAGCTTGATTTTTTTATTTAGTTTGACTTGTAATTCTACTTTTTTCGTAATTGGTATTTCTTTGGTTTCTTCCTCTATTGTACCATCATAGATTTGTATTTTTAAAATTCCTTTATGATATTTTAAAAGATATATCGTATTTTCTAAGTTTATTATTTTGCTTTGAAATTGATTTGCTAATATAGTTTCATTTAATTCTTCTTGATCACTAAATGTAGTTAATAATTTAGCATAACAAGCTTTTTTTATTAGTTCTTTTTCTACTTGTTTTATTTTTTGTTGTCTATCTCGATTCTCTTGATTTTCTTGTTTTCCTTGTTCTTCTTGTTTTTGTCTATATGGTATTTGTTCATAATAACGTAATTCATAAATTATATTATGAATATCTTTTTTACCTTCAGCTTTTTTAACTTTTTCTAAGAAACAATCTAAGAATATATTTTGTAATAAATCAATTTGCTTTGTTGCATCAACTTTTTCTGTTTCTTTTACTCCTATACTTTCAAAGAATTGTAATTTTTCTTCTAATTCGTTCTTCTTACTTACAAATTCTTTTGGCTCCATTTGCTTGTTACATTCTTTGATTTCTTCTAATAAGCTTTTTCTTTCTTTGTCTAACATGATTTTTAAATGGCTTACGCTGAAAATTTTTTCTTTATTTGGTAATTTGCGATTTCTCTCTTGGTATTCTTCTTTTAACAATGTTTCATTATTTAGCCATGTATCTATTTTTTTGATATACAAATTGATTTCTTTTTTTCTTTTAGATAAACTTTCTAGATATTTTTTATTGTCTTGCATTAAAGTTAGCATTTGTTGAATTTCTTTCTGTTTTTCTATTATTTTTTGTTTTTGAATTTGATTTCGATTTGAACCTATTGCAATTACTGTTTTTATAAATTGTTCTACAAATAATTTTCCTAATTCTTCTCCATATTTCTTACATAAAAGATTTTGCATTGCTTGCACATAGTCAATTTTTTCTTCTTTTTGAACTTCTGCTTGTGTTAGGCCAAAACTATTGTTATACTTACTTCTTAAAATTTCATTATTTGGAAGAAAAGTCTCTTCTTCCTCTTGACTTATATCATCTGTTAACCATTTTTTTAAAAATTGATTTCCAAGTAGTAAAAGTAAATTTTGATAAACAATATTTATATTTTTACTTTCCATTTGACTTGTAGTAATATCCCACGACCATCCATTGAAGTCTCGAATGACTTCTACTAAATTCATTCGATTTCCTACTGTTAATACGTCTTTTAATCCAATAGAAAAAAGTTCATATTTATCTTCTATTTCTATTTCTTTTTGATTTAATGTAACTAAGGCTTCTAACACCATTCTTTCATTTGGATAAACTGAAATAATTCCTTTTTCTTTATCAATAAGATAATTTACTTGTTTTTCTTCTAATTCTTTGCTTTCTTCACTTAAAGGCTTTATTAGGTTAATTTGCTGACATTCTTTTTGAATGATTTGAATAATCTTTTTTAAGAAGTTTTTTTTCGTACTTACATTTACTTTTACCATTTCATAATCTTGGTAGCCGTTTTCAATTTTGTATAGCATACTAAGCAGAAGGTTTTTCACATCACTTGAAAAATCCTTCTGCTCTAATATATTTTCTAATTCGTTATTATAGTCTCTAAAATTAATTTTAGAAAAAATATCTTCTTTTGCCATTTGTTTACCTTTCTTTTGTGTTTTTCGCTTTTTAGTGTTTCTATTAAAAATACTTGTCATATATTTTAATATAATATTTTAATATAATATTTCAATATGTATTTTTATATCTTTTCACATTTCATTCTATTTTTATTCTTCTGTTTCTGTTACTTCTTCCTTATTTTGTTCCACCTGTGGTGTAGTTCCCATTTTTAATTCTGCTAGTCTTTCTTTTGTCATTAAAACTTCTCTTGGCTTACTTCCTTGGTAACCAGAAATAACTCCTCTTTCTTCCATTTGGTCTATAATTCTTCCTGCTCTTGCATAACCTACTTTAAACCTTCTTTGAATAAAAGAAGTAGATGCTTGGCCTGTTTCTACTACAACGTCAATAGCATCCATTAAGAATGGGTCTGTATCGTCGTCTTCCATTTCTTGCTCTGCCATTTCTTTATCTGTTTTATTTGCATTTTCAATACTTTCTAAAATGTCTTCATTGTAGGTTGCTTCTCCATTTGCTTTCAAGAAGTTGACTATTTTCTCTACTTCTCCATCTGAAATAAATGCTCCTTGAATTCTAGTTGGTTTTGGTGCTCCTGCTGGATAGAATAACATGTCTCCTTTTCCAAGTAATTTTTCTGCTCCTACCATGTCTAGAATAGTTCTAGAATCTACTTGTGAAGATACCGCAAAAGCTATTCTTGATGGAATATTTGCTTTAATTAAACCTGTAATTACATCAACAGATGGTCTTTGGGTCGCAATTACTAAGTGCATTCCTGCTGCTCTTGCTTTTTGTGCTAAACGACAAATAGCATCTTCTACGTCTTTTTTAGCTACCATCATTAAATCTGCAAGCTCATCTATAATAATGACAATATGTGGTAATTTTCCAATGCCATCTGCTTTTTCTACTGCTTCGTTATAACCTTTTAAATCTCTTACTCCTTTTGCTGCAAAGGTGGCATATCTATTTTCCATTTCTTGTACTGCCCAAGCAAGTGCTCCTGCTGCTTTTTTTGGGTCTGTTACAACTGGAATTAGTAAGTGTGGAATTCCATTATAAACAGATAATTCTACTACTTTTGGGTCTACCATTACTAATTTTACTTCACTTGGCTTTGCTTTATAAATGATACTTGTAATTAAAGTGTTAATACATACACTCTTTCCAGAACCTGTTGCACCTGCTATCATAACGTGTGGCATTTTTGCAATATCTGTTACAATTTCTTTTCCGGCTACGTCTTTTCCTAAAGCAAAGGCAAGTTTTGATTTATGGTCTTCAAATTCTGGTGTATCTATAATATCTCTTAAGTGTACCACTTCATTTTCTGCATTTGGAACTTCTATACCAACTGCATTTTTTCCTGGAATTGGTGCCTCTATACGAATGGTTTCTGCTGCTAAATTTAAAGCAATGTCATCGGCTAAATTTGCAATTTTACTAACACGTACTCCTTCTGCAGGTCTTAATTCATATCTAGTAATAGCTGGACCTACAGACACATTTTCTACCTTAGCAGAAACTCCAAAACTATATAATGTTTTTTGTAATTTGCTTGCTGTATCTGCTACTGCTTTTTTACCACCTTTTAAGCCTTGTTTACTTCCTTCACTTAACATTTCAATTGGTGGAAATTCATAAGTGTCTTTTCCATCTTCTACAGTCATAGTATGCTCTAAATTTAAAACTTCTTTCACTTTTTCTTCTTTTGTTTCTACTTCTTGTTTAAATAAGTTTCCAAGTTCGTTTGGAGATGGAGCTTTTTCCATTCCAATTGGATTTAAATCATCCTGTTCATGATTATATTTTTTAAGTTTGCCACTTCTTATTTCATTTTCTAACCCTGCTAAATTGATGCTTAATTGGTCTTCGTCAATTTCTAGTGCTCGTCTTCTTGCTTCTTCTTTTTCACGCGCTCTTCTTTCTTTTAATGTTTCTTTCTTTGGCACAATTTCTTCTACCATTTCTGCTTGTTGCCTTACAGGTTTGTGCATTTGTTTTCTTTCTTGCTCACGCAATTTTCTTCTTTCTTCTTTTTTGTCTAAAAAGTAATCTACAATGCTATAAATCATATTTGTTGGTTTTATTGAAAACATAATTACAAAAGTAATAAGAGCAAGGCCAATAGATAATACAATAGTTCCTAAAGTTCCTAAAAAATTAATTAGTGGTACAGCAATAACAGTTCCAATAATACCTCCACCAATATCTCTTGCTCCTAAATAATAAGCATCTTTTATGCTTTGCTCCATTCCTTTTGCAGTATTAATATTTCCCGCTGATATTTGAAATACGCTAAGCATAACTGCAATACAAATTAAGAAAATTGCATATTGCAATAATTTTGTAATTAGATATTCTTTTTTATCGTAAGCTAAATATATGCCAATTGCAAAAGTTCCAATTGGTATAATGTATTTAATAAATCCCATAATGCCACCTAAGGCTGGGCTTAAATGTTCTCCTAAAAATCCTGATTTTCCGTAGATGAAAACAGCAAGTAATACACTAATTAGCAACATAAATACTACTGCAACATCTATATTTATTTTTGGTTCTTGTTTCTTTTTTCTTCCTCTTTTGGCCATTTTATTTATTCATCCTTTTCTTCCATTTTTTCATTTTTATTCTATCATTGTGTACTATAATTTGCAAGGAATTCAAAAAAAAATTACAACTTTTTGTGTTGTAATTTTTTTTTTTTATTGTAATTCTTTTCTATTATTTTGAATTGTTTCTAGTGCATTTTGTAAAGTTGTTTCTATGTTTTGTAAAATGCTATCAGCATAATCTTTAGTTCCCTTTGAAATTTCTCTTGACATTTCATTGGCTGTTTCTATAATTTCTGCTTTTTGTTCATATGCTTTTCTTGTAATTTCATGTTCATCAATCATAGATATAATTCTATTTTCTGCTTCTTTTACAATATCATCTGCTTCTTTTTGTGCTTCTACTAAAATACGTTGTCTTTCTTCTTTTACCCATTTAGCTTGTTTTAATTCATCTGGTAATTTTAAACGTATTTCTTTAATAATTTCTAACATTTCTTCTTTATCAATAATTCCTTTGTTTGAAAAAGGAATTGACTTGCTAGCTTCTAGCATTTCCTCCAATGTTTCTAATAATGTAAATAATTCCATGGTTTAGCCCCTTTCGCGTATGAATAGAAGGTTTACTCTTCCATACTTTCTTATATCATATATTTCTATTTCTAATTCTTTTAGTTCTTGTAATTCTCTTTCTTGTTCGTCTGTTTCTAAAATAATTATTCCATCTTTTTGAAGTAAATGAAGGTTTAAAATTCTTTTTACAGCATCTACTGCAATGTCTAGCTTGTAAGGTGGGTCTATGAAAATAATGTCAAATGCTTCTTTTTGTGCTTCTAAACATTTTTTGTAGTCTTCATTTAAAACTGTACTTTTTTCTTCCATTCTTGTTTTTTGAATGTTTTGTTTCAACATTTGAATGGACTTATATGATTTATCACAAAATGTGCAGTGCTTAGCACCTCTACTTAATGTTTCAATACCAAGTGCACCACTTCCTGCAAATAAATCTAATACTATTGCTCCTTCAATATGAGTTTGAATAATACTAAACAAAGGCTCTTTGACTCTATCTAATGTAGGTCTTGTTGATAAGTCATCAATTGAATGTAGTTTTGTACCTTTTGCTGTTCCACTGATTACTCTCATTATTTGCTCCTTCGTTCTACTATTATTTTATCCGTTTTACCTAATATGTCAATAATATTCATAAAATTGTAATATACATTTAACAAAGTTGTAATACATTAACATTTATGTAATAATCATAGTTATTATATACTATTATTTTTAAATTTGCAATATGTAAACTATAATTTTAATAATTTTTCGTTATATTATGGTTTTATATTGTTAAATCTGCACTAGAATTTTTATAAAAATTATTATTTTGCAATAGCAACTTTAATTTTGTTATGTTTTTCCATTGAATTTCCTTGGTTTCTGTTATATAATTATATTGTTATTATTTTATGGGGGCGTATTTGGTTTCGACAGTATGTTAGAAGTACCAATGGCGAGTAGTGGATGGCTGCTTTGGCCACTTAAAAAAAGCAGAACTAAAAATAAACGCTGATAATAAAGAATTAGCATTCGCTGCCTAAGAGCGGTGACGTTTTACCATAGTGCCCACAGCTATGGATAAGGCGTCGATTTTGTGGGAAACAAAACTATTTCTTGCCATGGAAATAGTGGGTATTTTTATGGCTACTTTTTTCTTTCCTTTGTTTGTTAAGAAAAGATAAAGGGAATTTTAATAACAAACTACACTCGTAGAAGTTGATATGGAAAATGTATTGGACAGGAGTTCGACTCTCCTCGCCTCCACCAAATTGAATTTGCTAAAATTAATAAAGCAAAAAAATAACCATTGAAGAATGCAAAGTATCATGGTATAATCATGATACTTTAAAAAATAAATTTATTTTTATTATCTTCTTTTGGAGTTAACTATAAGAAACTGTTCACAACACAATAATTATTGAAGGAGGAAATTATATGGCAAAAATCACTTTTTTCTCTGTTTTAAAGAGCAACTTGAAATGTGCCTTTTGTAAAAAAAAGTATTGTTCGGTACGGTATATGCCTGAAAGAAAAATAAAACAATATTATGACGGACATCGCTATTTTATAAGATGTGAGAAAGATACGGAAGCATGTAAAAATAAAAATGAAAAAAATCGCTTTCATAAAATGTAAAATTGACACACATTATAAAAAAGCGGAATAAATTCCGCCCTTAAAGAGCCTGATTAAATTTAGGCTCTTTAATTTGGCTTTTTTCCTAATTT